>CAYVYP010000007.1:0-35918 GCA_964455975.1 uncultured Lachnospiraceae bacterium | reverse complement strand
ATATATTTTTAGAAGGTAAAATATGTAGTAGTGGAGAAGTGGAAGTAAATAATTTGAATTTAGTTTAATCTTATAATATGCATAAAAGAAAGACAAAACATATTAGAAAATATAAATGTAGGGGAGAACTCTGTTCTCCCGCAATAATGTTGTTATTGGTAAATATGTAATGATGCAAAACCATATACACATGATTATAATAATAGCAGATCAAATAATCGGGAGAACAGAGTTCTCCCCTACAATATCACCATTATCATTAGATATTGCAAATATTCAAAAAATAATATTTTGAATTGCATTTTTCTTGCGTTTAACAGGTATTTATGCTAAAATACTGATATATTAAAAACGGAGGAAACAAATGCCAGAAGATAGACAAAAATATATTAGAAATTTTAGTATAATAGCACATATAGATCACGGAAAATCAACATTAGCAGATAGATTAATAGAACTTACAGGAGTTCTTTCTAAACGTGAAATGGAATCACAAGTTTTAGATAATATGGATTTAGAGCGTGAAAGAGGAATTACAATAAAATCTCAAGCTGTTCGTATGAATTATAAAGCAAAAGATGGAAATGAATATATATTTAATTTAATAGATACTCCAGGACATGTAGACTTTAATTATGAAGTTTCAAGAAGTTTAGCTGCATGTGATGGTGCTATTTTAGTTGTAGATAGTTCTCAAGGAGTGGAAGCACAAACTCTTGCAAATGTGTATTTAGCATTAGACAATAATTTAGAAATATTACCTGTAATAAATAAAATAGATTTGCCAAATGCAAGACCAGATGAAGTAAAACAAGAAATAGAAGATATAATTGGAATAGAGGCAAAATCTGCACCTTGTATTTCTGCAAAATCAGGATTAAATGTAGAAGAAGTATTAGAAAGAATAGTAACAGATATCCCAGCTCCAACAGGAAAAGAAGATAGCCAAGCAAAATGTTTAATATTTGATTCTTATTATGATAATTATAAAGGCGCTGTTGCATATGTAAGGGTTGTAGATGGAAAAGTAAAAGTAGGCGATGAAATACTACTTATGGCAGCAAAAAAAGTATTTACAGTAACAGAAGTAGGATATTTAGAGCCAGGAAGTTGCAGACCATCAAATGAAATTTTAGCAGGAGAAGTTCGGATATATTGCAGCTAGTATAAAAAATTTAGAAGATATTCATGTAGGAGACACAATAACTTTAAAAGATAATCCGGCAAAAGAAGCCTTAAAGGGATATAAAAAAGTAAATCCAATGGTATATTGTGGATTATATCCTATGGATGGAAGCGATTATGAGAATTTAAAAGTAGCATTAGAAAAATTAAAATTAAATGATGCAGCTTTGCAATATGAACCAGAAACATCAGCAGCATTAGGATTTGGATTTAGATGTGGATTTTTAGGATTACTTCATTTAGAAATAATAGAAGAAAGATTAGATAGAGAATTTGATTTAAGTTTAATTACAACTTCACCATCAGTTATATATAAAGTATATAAAACAGATGGACAAATGATAGAATTATATAATCCATCAGACTTACCATCATTACAAGAAATATCATATATGGAAGAGCCGATAGTTAATGCAGAAATATTAACTCCTAAAGAATATGTTGGAAATATAATGGAAATATGTCAAAACAGACGTGGTGTATATTTAGATATGAAATATCTAGACGCAAATAGAGTAACATTAATATATGAACTTCCTTTAAATGAAATAATATATGACTTTTTTGATAATTTAAAATCTAAAACTAAAGGATATGCTTCATTTGATTATACATTTAAAGAATATAGAAGAAGTGAATTAGTTAAATTAGATATACATGTAAATGGAGAAGGTGTTGATGCATTCTCAATAATAGTTCACAAAGACAAAGCATACACTCGTGGGAGAAAAATGGCGGCAAAATTGAAAACAAATATCCCAAGACAAATGTTTGAAATTCCAGTGCAAGCAGCAATTGGAGGAAAAATAATAGCAAGAGAAACAATATCAGCAATGCGTAAAGATGTATTAGCAAAATGCTATGGTGGAGATATAACAAGAAAGAAAAAATTGCTAGAAAAGCAGAAAAAAGGAAAGAAAAAAATGCGTGAAATAGGAAATGTAGAAATGCCACAAGAAGCATTTTTATCAGTACTTAAATTAGATGATGATAAATAAAATACTATAAAAGGAGAAAAACTTTGAAAGAAAGTAAAAATAAATTTAAAAAGCAAATAAATGAAGTAGAAGAAAATGAATATGAAGATCAAATTGAAGGAAGAAATTCTGTATTAGAATTATTAAATTCTGATAGGGATATTAATAAAATAATAATTTTAAAAGGTGAACATCATGGTTCAATAAATAAAATATTAGCAATAGCAAAAGATAAGAAAATTATTGTAACAGAAGTTGAAAAAGTAAAATTTAATCAAATTTCAAAACAAGTAAATAATCAAGGTGTTATAGCAATAGTGCCACCTTTTGAATATTCTGAAATTGATGATATTTTAGATTTAGCAAAAACTAGAAACGAAGAACCATTTGTAATTATATTAGATGGAATAGAAGATCCACATAATTTAGGATCAATTATAAGAACAGCAGAAACAGCTGGAGTACATGGAATAATAATACCAAAAAGAAGAGCAGCTTCAGTAAATAGTACAGTTTCTAAAGTATCAGCAGGGGCAGTAGAATATATGAAAGTTGCAAGAGTAAATAACATAAATGATGCAATAAAAGAGCTAAAAGAAAATGGACTTTGGATAATTGGAACAGATATGGATACTAATACTTTATATTATAAACAAGATTACAGAGGAGCAATTGGAATTGTAATAGGTAGTGAAGGTTTTGGAATGAGTAGATTAGTAAAAGAAAATTGCGATTTTTTAGTTAAAATTCCAATGAAAGGAAATATTACATCATTAAATGCATCTGTATCAGCAGGAATTGTAATTTATGAGGCAGTTAAACAAAAAAATAAGTAAAATTTGAAAAACACTTGTTATATATAAAATTAAAATATATAATAATGGAAATTAACGAAAGAAGGTATTAAGTATGAAACAAAACAAAACCATGAAAATTATTATAATATCTATTATTGTAATAATATTAATAGCAGCAGGAGTATTTGCTTATTTATATTTTGCAACAGATATGTTTAAACCAGCAGAACAATTATTTTATAAATATATGGCAAAAAATTCAAAATTATTAGAATTAGCAGATTATTCAGAACTACAAAATTTACAAGAAAAGCAAAAAACAGCATCTCATACAAACACAGGTGATGTTAGTATAGAGGTTTCTGGAGATAGTGAAGAAGCCAAAGAATTAGTTAAAGTATTAAATAATTTTAAAATCAATTTTTCTGGTAGAACTGATGCAGTTAATAATAAATCATATGAAGAAATAAATTTATTATATAAAACTGTAAATTTATTAAAAGTAAAATATTTACAAAATGCAGATAAATATGTACTAGCTTCAGATGAAATAGTAAGTAAATATATAGGAGTAGAAAACAATAATTTAAAAGAATTTGCTAAAAGATTAGGAATGTCAGATACTGAATTAGAAAGTTTTCCAAATAAAATTGAAGGAATTGATTATAGTAAATTATTTGATATTTCAGAACAAGATATTGCTAAAATTCAAAATAAATATATGACAATAATCACAAATAATATACCAAAAGAGAATTATTTAAAAGGTAGCGAAGTTTTAATTCAAAAAAATAATACTAGTATATCAGCAGTACCATATTCACTTACACTTACGGGTACACAAGTTAAAACTGTTGTAGTAGAATTATTAAAGGCATTAAAAGAGGATGATGAAACATTAAATTTATTTGCATCAAAAATGGTAAATATAGTAGATAATAATAAAATTACTAATGTTAATAATTTAAAACAAAATATAGAACAAGCAATTTCAAAAATAGAAAATAATACAGTTAATAATAATTCAGAAAGCTTAAAAATAATAGTATATGTTTCAAATAAAGAAGTAGTAAGAACAAGTATACAAATAGTTAATGAAGTTGAATTTTTAATTGATGTAAAAGATAATGCAGCAACAGTATCTATAAATATGTTACAAGAAAATTCAGAATTAGGATATACTTCAATGACATGTGATTTTTCAAAAATAAAATCACAAGGAAAAACAATTATAAATGTTACTGGAAAATTATATAATAAAGAAAATGTTCTTACAGATGTAAGTATGGATATAACAGTAAATGAGCAAGATACTACAAATAATCAAGAAATGGTATTAAATATTTCTACAGGAGATATTAATGCAACTATAACTATTAACAATAAAATTGAATTTACCAATGCAATTGAATCAATAGAAGATATAACAAATAATAATAGTGTAATATTAAATAATTATTCACAAGAACAGATTGCCATATTATTTAATGCAATAGGAAACCAAATATCAAAAACGTTTATGGAAAAGTTACAACTTGTAATGTTAAATCAATAGATAAATATTTTAATTAATAAAAATGTAAGGTCATGCACTTTTGTTTTTTACCAACATATAATTTTGTATAGGTAAAAAACGGGGGTGCATTTATTTGTTTACTGCAATTACAATATCAGGATTTTTAGCATTTTTAAAATCAGCAATATTTGTTGTAGGATATATTCAAAGTAGTAATTTGTTTCCAGAACCATTGTCTTTGGAAGAAGAAAAAATGTATTTAGAAAAATACAAAAATGGAGATGAAGAAGCTAGAAACATACTAATAGAGAGAAATTTAAGGCTAGTAGCACATGTAAGTAAAAAATATTCAAATTCAAAAATAGAACAAGATGATTTAATTTCTATAGGAACAATAGGCTTAATAAAAGGAATTAATAGCTTTAAACAAGAAAAAGGAGTACGATTGGCTACATATGTTTCAAGATGTATAGATAACGCGCCTCTAACATAGTGGTAACAAATGAGCAAATACAAGACCTATTTTCATATATTAAGGAAAATACTGAAATCAATAGCAAAATAGAGATTGAAACAGAAAAACCTAAACTTAAAAATAACAAATTAGGAAGTCAAATTGCTTATTATAGAAAAATAAAAAATATTTCACAAAAAGAATTAGCAGAAAGAATAAAAGCTTCAAGAAAATTAATAATTGAATACGAACAAAATAAAAAGTTCAAAGAATTAAATAAAAAAACAGAAAAGATTTATAAGAAAATTTTTAAGGAATTGGATATAGAAGAAAAGATTCAATTAGATGGATATGAAAAGTTTATTTTAAATGGACAAGCTAACTTATTAAAAAATTTTATAAAAAAATTAGGAATAACACAAATGGTATTTTCAGAAATGATAGGCAAATCTTATGAAGTAACCAAAGGATGGATTCAAGGAAGGTCTAATATGTCTAGAAAAGCTTATAAGCAAATAGAAAAAAGTTTAAATGAATTCAATTATAGTTTAATAGATTAAAATTTCTTACAGATAAAGATTATAGGGTAGGTAAAACTACTCTATTTTTTATGTTTAAAGCCACAAAATCGATTGTGGTGCGAATGAGGAAAGGAGAAAAGGAAATGTTTAGATAAAAGAAAACAAAAAATTAGTAGTGCAAATAGAAATAAAAAAGAAAGGAAAAATATATGGGAAAAAGATATTTTATAACAACAGAATCTGTAACAGAGGGACATCCTGATAAAGTTGCAGATTATATTTCAGATAGCATTTTAGATGAATGCTTAAAACAAGATAGAAATTCAAGAGTAGCAATAGAAACAATGTTATCAAAAGACAAAGTAAGTATTGCAGGTCAAATTACATCAAATTCAAAATTTGATATTGAGCAATTAGTAAGAGAAAAATTAAAAGAAGTAGGCTATACAGACGCAAGTATAAATATGGATTATAGAACTTGCATAATTGATATTAACATTTCAAAACAAAGTAATGATATAGCAATTGGAGTTGATTATGGTGGAGCAGGAGACCAAGGAATTATGTTTGGGTTTGCCTGTGATGAGACAGACAACTTTATGCCATATGGAATTGAACTTGCACATAAGTTGTCCAAACAATTAGCTGATGTAAGAAAAAATGGAGAAGTGATATATCTTAAATCAGATGGAAAAGTACAAGTTACAATAGAGTATATGAATGAAGTTCCTATGTGGATTGATAAAATTGTAATATCAACACAACACGAAGAAGGAATAGAAATCAGACAAATTCAAAGAGATGTTTTAGAAAAGGTTGTATTTCCAATTGTCGATAAGGATATGATTACAAACCAAACAATATTTTTTATAAATCCAACAGGAAGTTTTGTAGTTGGAGGAGCAGTTGCTGATACAGGATTAACAGGTAGAAAAATTATAGTTGATACTTATGGTGGATATGCACATCACGGTGGAGGAGCTTTTTCAGGAAAAGATGCAACGAAAGTTGATAGGTCAGCATCATATATGATGAGACATATAGCAAAAAATATAATTGCAAATGGATTAGCAAGAAAGTGCGAATTACAAATATCTTATGGAATAGGAATAGCAGAGCCTTTATCAATTTTTATTGATTGCTTTGGAACAAATACAATACCTGAAGGTCTTATTGTAAAACTTATAAAAGAAAGATTTGATTTAACACCAAGAGGAATAATAGAATATTTAAAATTGAAAGAGCCTATCTATTCTAAAACAACAAACTATGGTCATTTTGGAAGAGAAGGATTTACTTGGGAAAGAATAATACAAATATAATATTTATATGAAGGGATAGAAAAAAATATATGAATAAAAAAATATTAAAATTTAATGGAAAAGAATTGTTTTTAGAAATAAACAAATATATGTATAATGAAAGGTTGGCAATTTTGGCTTACACAAAAGACGACCTATATGGAGATATTACAATAAATCTAAATGGATATTCTATAGAAAAAGATGAGGGGTTTATTAATTCAATAACTAAAGACTCAGGATTAGAGGCTAAATTAAAGAAAGAAGGAATTATTAAAGAAGTGATAGGAACTGTTAATTCTAATATGGGAAAGTATGATTTAGTTGTTTTTGATTTTAAAAAATTGATTGAGTATGATCCAATAGGAATGAAAAAGTTTACTAATACATTAGAAAGTGAAGAAGAATTTGAATAAGACTTGAATAAGTGTTGTGACAAGAGTTAAACTACAACACAATTCATAGTCTTTTTTTCGTGGAAAGGAAGATTTATATGTTTTTTATAGGATTTATTATAGGAGCAATTATAGGAGGAACATTAGCAATAGGATTTCATTGTTTATTAATAGTAGGAAAGGAAAGTGATAGGTATTGGGAGGAAGAGAAGATTACCAAGAAAGAAGAAAAGCAAGAATAGAAAGATATGAAATATTATCTTTAAAAGCAAAAGAAGAATCAGATAGAAGAGTGAATTCAACAGCTAACAGAATTTTAGCAAATACACCACGGACAGCCAATAATAATTGGACATCATTCAGAAAAAAGGGCTAGACGATTACACGAAAGAGCAAATGAGGATATGAGAAAAGCAATAGAAGAACAAACTAAAAGTGAACATTATAAAGATAGAGTTGATAGTATAATAAATTCTAATGCAATTTATAATGATGACCCAAATGCAATTGAAAAATTAAAGGATAAATTGGAAAGATTAGAACACGAAAGAGAATCAATTAAAGCACAAGAACATCAGACTTGGGAATTAACTAATATAGGAACTAGAATACGAGAAACAAGAAACAGAATTACTAGATTAGAAAAACAGGAAAATATTATATTTGAAGATATTAATTTTAATGGTGGAAATATTATTCACAATAAAGATATAAATAGAATTCAATTTTTATTTGATGAAAAACCATCAGAAGCAACAAGAGATATTTTAAAACATAATGGATTTCATTGGTCTAGAAATGAAGGTGCTTGGCAAAGAGAATTTAATCAAAATACTATAAGAGTAACAAACAAATTGGTAAAAGATTTTTTTAATAAGGAAAAAATGCAAGAGGAGGAAGAAGAATTTGAATAGAATCCAATTACTAAAAGAATATTATGAGCAAGAACAATATAATCTTTTGTGTTATTCAAAAGATTACTCAACTGATATTCCAAAAGATAATTATATAAAAGAATGGAAGAACGAAAAAGAGAAAATTAAAATTCTTCAGCAAATGATTATTGAAGAAAAAACAAAAACACAAAAAAATACTAATATAGAAAAATTGACACAAAATTTAATTAAATTCTATAAAGAATATGATCCTTATGATTTTATGGATAATGAAACAGAGTACATATTTGAAGAAACATTGAAAGCAGTAATAGTTAATCCAAAAGGAGTATATGAATATTTGCAATCAGTAATTGAAGATGATAGAGGAATGGTTGAAGAAGCAAAAAAATTAAAAAAAGAGTTAGAAAAAGTATTTCCATTATTAGAATCAAAAGAAATTGAAGAAACAGAAGAATTAGAGGGTTTGTAACAGGTAAAATTACTCTAATAAGAAAAGAAAATGCCACAAAATTGATTCTCGTGCGAGGGAATTTTAGGAGGAAAAGTTGAAAGTAATTATAGCAAATAAAAAAGATTATATTGATTTTTACTATAATAAAATTGATAAAATGCAAACATTTGAATTAAAAGAAGATTCAAAAAATTATGTGATACATAGAGTTAAATTAGGCAATGAAATAAATGATGTTTCTTTGATGGACTCCTGCATTAATAATCTTTTAGATAAACAATGCGAAAAGAACAAATTTATAACTTTACAAGAAATAATTGAAATGAATGATTTACTAATTGAATTAGATAAAGAACAAAGCCAAATAATAAATGCTTATTCAGAAGTAAAAAGGTATAGCATAAAAGATTTGGAAGAAGTAAAAAACTTAATAAAAAATATAAATGATTATCGAATTGTAGAGGCTTATAATCCAAATGAATTAGGACAATTAATTTGTAAAAAACTACCACAATATCATATTAATATTGATGTTATACCCTATGTTGATTTTGAAAAATTAGGACATACTTTCTTGTGGGATGCAAATATAAAAGAGGATTTTTGTTCTTATGGACTATTAGTAAATACAAGAGAGATGTTAGATAATGAATTAGTAAAGGCAAAAGTAACTAAAGATAAAGTATTTGAAATAGAAATTGTAAATAAAAAAGAATATGAAGAAGCATCAATTTATAGTAGCGTAATAATGTATTTACCATCAACAAATGAAATAATGAAGGAAAAACTAAATAAAATAAATTTAGATTATGATAATTTATCTATACAAGATACACATATTTTAAAATGTAATTTATTGAATTTTTATAATCCATATTTAGTAAATAAATTTAATCAATTAATGAAAAATGAAATTGAAAAATTTTCAAATCAATATGGATATACAACACCGTTACAGGAGATAGAAAAACTTGGAGAACAGATAAAAAAGTTTGATAATAGTATGATGATTAAATTTCTTTCATTAGCAGATGTTAAGGAAAATAAAATTACAAATATTAATGATTTAGCAGAAATTGCAAGTAATATAAAAAAATATGAATTGATACCTGATATACAAAATTATGAACAATTAGGAAAGTATTTAGTAAAAGAAACAGGTCATTTTGAAGATGTTTATATTCTTGATGATTATATTAATTATGAACAATTAGCAAAAGAATATACAAAAAAAGGATATACATACAATGGTGATTTTACAGAGTTTGGATATTTAATAAAAAATAAAAATTTAGAAAATGAAAACGAAAACGAGGAAGAATACTAGAAAAAGTGGGGTGTCTATTGTAGTACTCCACTTTTGATTGCCACCCTGCTAAAAGCTACGCTTTTAGGCTGTTTTCGAGAGCCGAGGAGGCTCTCTATTCCTGCAAAATTGCTTTGAGGCAATTTTGATCTTATGAAGAAGAATCGGAGGAGCAATTTGAAAGATAAAAAAGAAGAAGAAAAACTTGTGAAAATAAGTTTTAGAATTCCACTTTATAAAAAGAAAATGATATATAAATCAGTTGAAAAAAGTGGATACAATAATGCATCTGAACTGATTAGAGCAGGTGTAGATAAAGAATTAAATTTACAAATATATAAAGATAATTTAGACTTTATTGTAAAGGAAATTGATAGAGAAATAGAGGCAAAATTAAATCCATTTATAAAAAGTCAGAGGTCATTAAATGCAAAGTATACTCGTTCATCTGCTATAAATACATATCTGTTAGCAGAAATAATGGAAAAACTTTTAAGTGATGAATTGAAGGATGATTTTAAATATTCATTAAAAGTTGCAAGACAAAAAGCAAACTTATATGTAAATAAAAAAGTAGATGAAAATATGAAAGATGAGGATATACTAGATTATTATTCAATAGGAGATTTGTACAGAAATGAGTAGTTTAATATTTGAATTAAGAACTTTTAATCCTAACAAAAGGTCAACATTTTTTAAGCATAAAACATACACAGAATATTTAGCTAATAGTAAGTATGCAATTAAAAATGATAAGACAGAACACGGTTTATTTGGAGTTATAGATAAGTTACCAAACATAGAAAAAATGCAAAGTATAGAGCTAATTATTGAATATGTAACTAAACTTGCAAATAATAAAGTTCCAATATATCGAGGACTACTATCTTTAAGAGAATATGATGCAATGAGACTTGGGTATGATAATCAAGAAAAATGGAAAGAGCTTTTAGAAAACAAACTTGTAGACATCTCAAAAACTTTAAATATTAAATTGGAAGATTTGCAGTATGCAGGAGCAGTTCATATTGAAAAAGGGCATCCACACTTTCAATTTTTTGTATGGTCAAAGTCAAGAGATAAAAGCAATTATTTTGTACCATATCAACAAATAAATAAGTTACGAGAAAAATTTACAAATGAAGTATTTAAAGAAGATTTGATACCAATATATATGCAAAAAGATAATGCTAAAAAAAATATAATTGCTCAAAATTATATATTACAACAACTAAAAGATTCAGGAAAAGATGAAAAATTCATAAAAAAAATACAAAAATATGAAAATCAATTTTCTAATAAAAAAATCATGAAAAAAATCTATTCTGATAAAGAATTAGACAATGTAATAAAAGAATTAGTGATATTAAAAGAAAAGTTAAAAACAACAAATGGAAGTATTAAATATCAATATTTAATAAAATATCCTGAAGTAATAAATCAAGTAGACAAAGTTTCAAATATGATTATTGATTCATCAATAGAATGTAAAAAGCAAATAGAAGAGTATATTATAGCAAAACAAAAAATATTAGAATTTAAATATACAGATAAATCTAAATTAAAGTATTATCAAGAGCAAGAAAGAATAAAAGCAGAGGAAGAAATTATAAAACTTGTTGGTAACAAAATATTAGAGTTTGAAAGAGTTTTAATAAATAGCGATTTTACATATACAGAACAAAAAAATCATACAAGATATATGATTTTTGATTTGTATAATTTTTTAATGACAATTTCTTATCAGGAAAATAGTAGAAGTGAACTTGCAAACTATAAATACAAAAAATATTTATCAAAACAAGCTAAAAAAGAATTATCAATAAATAAAAGAAATGAATCAGAATTTAATTGGGAATCATAATTGTTGAATTATAGATTAAAGATTGGAGGTGGATAAAATGGGATATCAAGAAACTTTTTTAATTGCAAAATCAAATAAAGATACAAAAAAATTATTTAAGGCAATGCAAAGAGAAAATATAAGAGGAAAAGACGACATACTTGCATCGATTCAAACAATATCAAAGACTAAACTAGATATTACAACTTACAACAATATTCATTTAGAAAAAGGGAGAAAAATGATTTTAATTACAGGTGAGAGAATGAGAAGTGTAGAAGAATATCTTTTACCAGAATATGATGCACCAATACCTAATTTTACAAATGAAGAAAAAAATATAATATCAAATACTATTATGATACCAATAGAATGTTTTGTTGAAGACAATAATATAAGAATTGATAAAATAATAGAGGATGAATTAATTTACAATGATAAAGAAGAAAATGAAGAAGACGAATTTGAATTTTAATTTTTAAAAATAATAAAGTAGAGGAGGAGATAAGGATTTCCAAATAAAGGAGAAATAAAATAAATAGAAGATTTTTAATTATTATAGCAATAATATTAAGTATAGTATTTAGTAGCTACTTATCAGTAAATCTATATTTGTTATTAAGTAACAATATAGAACAAATGCTTAATATAAATGTAAGTGTTATTATAAATACAATTATAGAAAATCCAAAAGTATTGTTAATGTTTGCAATAGTAGAATTGATAATTATAGGATTTTTATTATTGTTTTCTAATAAAACAAAAAATATATATCATAGTAAAAAAGTCAAATTAACGGATAAAATAGAAGTTCCAACACCTGTTGGAGATGGACAACACGGAACTTCTTGGTGGCAAAATAAAAAAGATTATAACCAAATTTTTAAATACAATATTATAGATAAAACCAAAGGCTATAATCAAGTTTGCTTTGATTCTGCAGGAGTAATTACTAACTTTGAAAAAGATGGTAATATAGAAAAGATTTATTATACTGATGAAAATTTACATTGGTTAATTGTAGGTAGTTCTGGTAGTGGTAAAAGTAGATCAATTATAATTCCAACAATAACGCATTTAGGTTTAGCAGGTGAAAATCTTTTCATAAGTGATGTTAAAGGTGAGTTGTATTTATATACTGCATCAAAATTAAAAGAACTTGGATACAATGTAATTGCTATTGATTATATTAACTTTTTAAAAAGTAGTTGTTATAACTATTTAGATATAGTAATAAATGCAGTTGAAAATGATGATATACCAAAAGCGGAAAGTCTTGTAAATGACATTGTAAATATTTTAGTTGAAACAAACGATAAGACAGAGCCTATATGGAAAAATGGCGAAATGTCTGTTATTAAAACAGCAATAATGGCTGTTGTCTTGGAAAACAAAGACAAAAGAGAATATCAAACCCTGCCAAATGTTTATTATTTTATAGCAGAAATGTTTAAGTATGATGATGATGGTGAAATGTATATTGATAAATATATGCAGGATAAAGAGGCAGATAATCCTATCAAAAAGTTTTATGCAGTAGCTCGGAACTGCACCATCAAAAACACGAGGGAGTTTTGTTGCAGCAGCATTATCTACATTGCAAATGTTTATTAATGAATATGTTGCAAACAACATACAAAAATCAGATTTTGATTTACAAAGTTTTGCAAAAGAAAAAACAGCTATATATGTTTTATTATCTGATGATAAATTAACATACCACAAACTCGGTAGTCTACTTGTTCAACAAATTTATACATCATTAGTTGATGCCAGTAGAGAGCAGGGTGGAGAACTTCCAATTAGAATGAATTACATACTTGATGAGTTTGCTAACTTTACAAAAATAGATACATTTCAAAATATGCTAACTGTTGGAAGAGGAAGAAATATCAGATTTGTAATTTGCCTTCAAAGTTTTGCACAACTAGAGGAAAGATATGGGAAAGAAGGAGCGCAAAATATTCTTGATAACTGTGCTTGGATGTATTTAAAAACAAGTAATATTGATACTGCAACCAAAGTATCAGATAAACTTCGGAACTTATACAGCCCAAAGCTATGGAGAAAGTAGTAATACAAATATTAAATATAATAATTCAAGTAGTAGTATGAGTCTAATATCTAGAAAACTATTATCTCCTGATGAAGTATTAAGAATAGAAAATCCTTATGTGTTAGTTATGATTGGAGGAAAAAGACCTGCAATTTGTAATATACCTGATATTTCAAGAATGCATTTTAACAAACTAAATGGTATGGGAGATAAAAAACAAAATCAAGAATTAAGAATCAAAAGAGAAAATGAAAGACCTGCAAGAAATATTGAAAAAATAAAAATATGGAAAGTTTGGGAAAGATATAGTAAAAGAAGAAATGTGAATATGTCAGGCATATTCAAAAAAAGAAAGGATTTAGATGATAAAAAACAAGGAGAAGATTAAAAAATGTATTCAAACACTTTATAGAATGTTAAGCAAATCATTATTGTTTGTAATTATATTAAATACAATAAATACATTTTCAAGTGCAGCAAGTTTTGAGGATAGTCAATTAGTTAGAGGAACAGAAAATTTAGTAAATTCGATAATTTCTTGGATGACTGGTATTGGAATTACAATATGTATTGGCTATTTTATTTACTATGTTTATTGTTTGAAGACAAACGATGAAGGTGAAAGAAGAAGAAATATGCAAAATATTAAAACAACATTAATTGCATTAATACTAATAACTTGTGGAGTAAGTCTAATAAATGTAATATTAAGTTTCTACAAATAATATAAAATATTTTGATTTTATATTAAAAGTGTGGTGATAAAAAATGGCAGATATGCTTGTAGAACTTATTCAAAAATTTATAGGAGGCTCACAAACAACATTAAACTCACTATTTAAAAGTATGATGAATGTTGTTTTCTTTATTGAAAGAGAACTTGGAACAATACATTTAAGTAGTGGACAAAGCATTAATTTTAATAGTATATATGAAGTTATATTCAATTATGCTATTTTTATTTTGGTTATAGTTTTTATTACAAAAGCTATTAAAATATATTTTTTAATGAGAGAACGGAGATAATGAGGAAAACCCCATACAACTTGCAATAGGAATGATAAAAGCAGTAATTGTAATGATATGTTTTAAAGAAATTTATTATATTTTTGTGGGTATAATGCAAGAATTTTTAAATTCTATATTAAATACAATGCCTATTCAAACAAGTGATTTAGCAGAAATGTTATCAGGTAATATACAAGGTGGTATTTTTACTGCAATTGCTTGTTTAGTATTATTAATAGTATGGCTTATTCTTGTATGCCAATTCATAATGAAGGGAATAGAAATGCTAGTTATGAGAATGGGAATACCATTTGCTAGCATCGGACTTCTAAATAGTGATAATGGAGTATTCCCAGAATATATTAGGAATTTTTTAATGACAGCATTTACTCTTGTTGTACAAATGGTATTATTAAATCTATCAATATTAACTTTGGGTAATGGACATCTAATTTATGGTATAGCAATTGCAATTGTATCGACCAAAACTCCAATGATGCTTGAAAAATATATGATGAGACCAAGTGGAAGTATTATAAATAGTGCAGGTAATACTGCAAGATCAATAAAAGCACTTTTGCCAAGGGGCAGAAGGTAAAGAAAGACGATTAATTGGAAGAATTAAAAGAAATAGTTAGAGTATTAAGAAATATTGGAATATTAATTGCAGGAGTTTCATTTGTAATATTAATGATAAAAACTGCAATTGACCCTGACCAAAAACCTAAATACATAAAACTAGCTAAAAATGTATTAATAGCCAGTGTTCTAATTACTTTATCATTAAGTTTAGTGGAAATTCCTAAAACATATTTTGGAAGTACTGCAACAATTACTGATGGTCAAACAAGTGATTTAACTTTTGGACAAATTGTTGACCAAGATTGTCAAAATAGAGAAACAATAAATGTTGATGGAAAATGGTATGTTGTTACAGATATTGATAAAAAGTTAGGAGTTGTAAGCGATGATGATGAATTAAAAGATGTAACATCTTTTGGAATATATACTGAATCAAAAACTATTGAAAATGTAAGTTTTTTACGACCATTTTCAGATTGTCAGGGATTCTTCAAAGGATATTATGCAATGATTAGCTATTATCGAGATAAAGATGGTTATATATTTAAAAAAGGTACTACATATTCTGAATATAATACATCTAAAGGCAATGGAGGAGCATTTACTAATAATGGTCGGATTCGGATCAGGAGGAGGTGGTGGAGGTGCAAGATAAAAAAACAATAAAAATACCAAAAGCTATAAGAACGAAAACAGAATTTTTTGATGGATTTGGAATGACAGAACTAATAAAAACATCAATTAGTATGGCAATTTCAAGCATTATAGCATATATAATTTATTTGTTTACACATCAAGCAGTATATTCTACCTTTTTTGTTTTAGGAATTACTATTGTTTCAGTAATATTTGTTAGAAAAGGCAGAAATAATTTTTCAATGCTAGATTTGTTGAAAAATGTAGTTAAGTTTAAAGCTATACAAAAGGAGTATAGATTTACAAGAGGTGATTTTTATAAAACTATTAAATAAAACAAAAAATAATAAAAAAAGTTTAAATGAATTTTTAAACATAAAAGATATACCCATAGATGAAGATTATATCTATACATTAGATGGAAAAGTCTTATTATTTATAGAAGTAAATCCTATAAACATAAGTCTATTGTCAGAAGATGAAATGGTTAAAAAGATGGATTTTATGAGTATAGAGTTTGCAAATGAGCAAAACCCATATTCAATATATGTAATTCCAAGGAGAATAGATATAAAAGAGCATATTGAAGAACAAATAAGGCTAATTAATAATTTAGATGATGAAATATGCAAAAACATTGTTAATAAAAGAATTGAATTAACAAGTCAATTAGTTACTAATGAAAATTTATTTGAAAAAGAATTTTATATATGCATATGGGAAAATGATTCAGATGTTGCTTGTATGAATATTTCAAAAAGAGCAACTAATTGGATAAATCGATTTACAAATTGTGGATTTGGAGCAAAAGTACTAAAAGAAACAGACCTAATACTTTTAACAAAAAGCTTTACCATACCAGAGTTTGCACGAAAGGAGAGTGTTGATTATAGAGATAATTACACAATGATAGAAAGGGACAGTATTGTTAGAAATAAACAAAATATATAATTTAGATTGTATGGAGGCAATTAAATTATTAGATGACAAAAGTGTGGATTTAGTTGTTATGGATCCACCATATAAATTAAATTTAAACAGAGTAAAAAATACAACATCTTTAAATAACTATGCAAATGAATTATTAAATTTAAAAGATGGATTTGATTTAAAAGTATTGGATTTATTAATACCAAAAATGAAAAAAATAAATATGTATATTTATTGCTCTAAAAGGCAAGTAAGAGAGTTACTTGAGTATTTTAAAGATAAAGATTGTAATTATGAAATATTAACTTGGCATAAATTAAATCCTAGTCCATTAACTAATAATGTATATTTGCCTGATACAGAATATGTATTATTTTTTAGAGAAAAAGGTGTACGATTATATGGCAATTACAAGACTAAAAGAAAGTTTTACATTTCAGGTGTAAATCAAAAAGATAAGAAAAAATATAAGCATCCAACAATAAAGCCATTAGAATTTATAGAAAATCATATTATAAATTCTAGTAATGAAGGAGATTTAGTTTTAGATTGCTTTGCAGGAAGTGGGACAACATTGGTTGGTGCTATTGAAACTAACAGAAATTTTATAGGTTTTGAAATAAATAAAGAATACTTTGAAATTGCAGAAAAAAGAATTGAAGATGCTTTGATTCAAAAGGCGGGTGATGTAATTGAAAAAAGTAGAAAATAATTATAATTTAATAGATTTGATTACACCTGTTGGTGGATTGAAATTTAATAAAAATACAATATATATGGGTAATATGTTTTCAAAAGTTTATACAATAGTTCACTATCCATCAAATATAGATATGGGATGGCTTGGAAAGTTAGTAAGCGACAATGAAGCAATATTTTCTATAAATATTGAGCCAACAGATAATACAGAGTTAGTTGAACAACTAGATAGTAGAATACGAGATGCAACAGGACTTTCAAAGCTTGCTAAAAATGAATCTACAAAACAATTAAGAGAAAACGAAGTTAAAGAGGCATCGGAAATTATAAATAGAATAATAAATAATAATGAAGTTGTATCATACTTAACAATTTATATTCTTGTAACATCAGAAGATGAAAAAGAATTAAAAGAAAAATGTAAGACAATAGAAAAGACAGTACAATTACAAAAATTAAAAATAAGACCATTAACTAATTTCTTATTAATCGATGGGTTTAAAGCAGTTGCACCATTTTTTACTATTCAAAAAGAGTTAAGCGAATTTTTTAAAAGAAATATATTAACAAGTACATTTACAGGTGGATTTCTTTTTGATACTGATACATTTATAGATGTTGAAGGATATTATTGGGGAATTAATCAAAATGGTGGAATAGTAATTTTTAATATGTGGCTAAAAAATAAAGATAGAAATAATAGTAATATAGTTATTACAGGAAGTTCAGGAAGTGGTAAAAGTGAATGTTTAAAACATTTGATTTATAATGAGATACCAAGATCAAAAATTCTTGTAATAGATCCTGAAAATGAATATTCATTTTTGTGCAATAATCTAAAGGGAAAAATAATAAATTGTGGGGGAAGTCAAAATGGGCAGATATTAAATCCATTACAAATAAGAAATAATAAAGACGAGGCAAATGATAACAATTCATTATCACTGCACTTTCAATTTTTACATACATTTTTTTCAATACTATTTCCAAATTTGGATGAAATAGAATTTTCGAAATTGGATTTAGTATTAGAAAAATTATACTTAAAATTTAATATTACTGCTGAAACAGAAGTAGTAAAATTAGCAAATACAGATTTTCCAATATTGGAAGATTTGTATTTTTTAATAGTTGAAGAAAATAAAGAAAAAAATGATATTATTTTTGACAAGTTACTATCCTTATTAAGACCAATATCAATTGGCAATTCAAAAAATATATGGAATGGACATACAAACATTGAAATTGATACAAAAATGACAGTTTTTAATACGAAGAATATGCAAGAGTTTCAAATCGAATATAAAAGAGCCCAATACTACAATATAATGAGTTACTGTTGGGAAATATTAAGTGAAAATAAAGAAGAAAAAGATGTTTTAGTTGCAGATGAATGCCATGTACTGGTTGACCCTAATATACCACAGACATTAGAATACTTGCGAAATATAAGTAAAAGAGCAAGAAAATATAATTCAAGCATAATAGTTTCAACACAGTCAATTGAAGATTTTTTAAATGATAAAATTAAATTATATGGACAAAGTTTACTTGCAAATGCAACATATAAAATGTTCTTTAAATGTGATGGAAGAGATTTACAAGATATAGTAGAGACTTTTAATCTGACTGACCAAGAGAAGAAACTTATATACAATGCAAATCAAGGAGAATGCCTAATGGTTGCAGGTACAAGAAAATTATTTGTAAAATTAAAGATATTTGAAGATGAATTAAAACTAATAGATGAAAATCATAAAAGCAAGAGGTTAGCATAATGAAAAAAATAGCAATAGTAATAGCAAGTATAAGTTTAGTGCTGATACTTGCTTGTTACTATATGGATAACTCAATATCATCTAATAATAAAAATACTACAACAAATCAAGTTGTAGAAAATCAAATATCAGATAATTTAATTTACAATGGAAAATTTCCAATACCTGTTGAGAATTTTATAAAAGTAACAAGCAAATTTGGTTATAGAGAAGCAAGTGGTGTTGTGCATTCTAATCACACAGGAATAGATTTAGTAGGTACAAAAAATAGTAATATTGTTTGTGTAAAAGAAGGCGAGGTAACTTGGGCAGGATGGCAAAATGGATATGGTAATTGTGTTGAGGTAAAACACATAGATGAAAGTGGAACTACTTTTTATAGCTTTTATGGGCATATGCAAGATAATTCATTAAAAGTTACTAAAGGGCAACAAGTAATTTTAGGACAAGTTGTTGGAATACAAGGAAGTACAGGGAATTCAACAGGAGATCATTTGCATTTTGAAATAAGACTTGCAGATAAAACAAAAGTTGACCCAGCACCATACTTATTTAATGAAAGAGAGGTTTAGATGAAAAAAGAATATTATAAAAAATATACAAGAGAAGAAATGGCTGATATAGTAAAAAATAAAGGATTTTATTTTGTTGAAACATCTAATGGTGATAGTTATGAAATACAAAAAGATGATATAGCTGATTTTATTGTATTAGAAACTATAAGATGTAAACAAAGAGTTGATATGTGGATATATGTACCAAACACTAATTCAAAACCAATATTAATAACATTTGGTTGGTTTATAGATAAGGTAAAGCCAAAGTTAAGAGAAGAAATAATTGACAGATTAGTAAAATTACAAACAATGAAAATAAAACCACGAGAAGTAAAAATATTTGATAATGAAATATTTATGAAAATGGAATTAGAAGAATTTGGAGAAGAAGAAGGCAAAACAATTCAATTCGACAAATTCTTTAGGCAGTATTATGAGCCAAATGACAAAGATTTGGAGGATGAATATGGAGAATAATAAAAGTCCATTAAAAGAATTAGTATTTTATGTAGCTATTTTAATAGCATTAGTTATATTAATAATTTGTAACAATACCTTTTGGAAAATTGGAAAACAGGAGGTAGAATCCAATATAAATAATGTTACAAAATTACAGTCAAACAATGTAATTTATAATGTGCCATACGAAGAGGAGTGGCTAGATTAAGGAGAGTGAGTTATATGCTAAATTATATTGCAACATCAAATATTTCTACTATTATTCAAAATGTATGTAAAGAACTAAATATATTAATACTAGGAAAACAAGAAAATGAAGTTAGCATTAATAACTACATAAAAGAATCAAAGTTAAATTTTAATTTAATAAAATATTTTATTATTGATTTAACTTCTTTAACTGATACAAAAGAACAAATAGTTGAAAGTATAATACAATTTAGTAAATTGTATAAAAATGCAAAAATTATAGTTATTGCATCAGGATATGATGATCAAGATATAGTTTTAACAACTTTATATGAAATTCAGATTTATAATATTATAAATTCAACTGATGATATACAAATAAAAAATGAATTAAAAAAATGTATATTAAATGGATTACAAAAGAAAGATTCTAAAAGATTTGAAAAACAAATTGCAAAAATAGAAAAAGAAACAAAAGTAAGTAAAGCAATAAAGAATATTAAGATAAGGTTTCCTAAAAAGGATAAAAAGGAAAAAATAAAAAAAGATAATAATTTAAATAATGTTTCGAAAGCTTATGTTTTAGAAATTTTACTTGAGGCAATAACTAGATTTGTGAAATTTATATCTTATGTTTTGATATTTGTTTTAACATCAATAGCCTTAACAGTACTACTAAATCAAGAGCTACGAAATAGTGTATTTCAAATATTAGGTTTGAAATAGGAAAGAATGATATATATGGGATATTACAGTTATGTGCAAATAGCAACAACACAAAAAGGATTTGAAAAAATCAAAGCAGGACAAGAAAAATTTGAAGATGGCGAACTTATGGATATTGCAGAAATTACAAATTATAAGAAATTTGATAAAGATTATGTCTTGATAAGTTGGGATTCAATTAAATATTATAAAGAATATAAAGATATACAAGAACTTGAAAAGAGTTTGGCAAAAATTAAAGATGGATATGTTTTTTGTAGATTAGGAGAAGAAAATGGAGACATAGATTTTAGAAAAAAATCGAAAGATCCTGCATTAATGGAACAGTTTGAGTTTGTAAAAGATATTAGAGACAAATTAAATAAAGAGTTTGAAGATGAGGAGGAAGAAGAATTTGAATAAAATTAAAATAATAAGTATCACAATGCTAATAGCTTTGTGTGTAATATCAAGTTGCAATTTTGTAAATGCAGATGATACAAAGAATAATGAAAATTATTTAAAACAAGAAGTAATAAAAGCGAATAAAGTAGAAGAGTATGTACAAGCACTAGAAAAAGAAATACAAATTGGAAATGATACATATAAACTGGAAGATACTAAAGAACAAGAGAATATGAAAGAATTAGTAATTGAAAAAAGCACTGAGGATAATTTAATTGTAAGTAATAAAAACAGAAGTTATGTTTTAAATAAATTCAATAAAACAAAGGAAATAAATGAAGATGAATATGTAGGAACATTAAGTATTGATGAGGATTCATTAGAGATAACACCAAATGAGACATATAGTGAGGAATACAAAGTTTACTTACAAAAAACATATAACAATGTTAATAGCAACGAATTAAATGATATACCAAAAGAGATAAAAGAAAATGGTATTATATATTATCTAATAAATCCAACTTGGGAAATCAACACACAAGAACAAATAGGAGAAAACAATGTACCTACAACTTATAATGGAATGATGTACTATGAAGGGATTAATACAAGGATAGTTGTTAAAAATTACAAAGCAAATATAAGATACACAGGAAAAATAACTAAACAAGAGGTTGATACAATTACAATAACAGCTATCTATAAACAACAACCAATAGAAAAAGATAATAACTATGTTGTACCTGCAATAGCAACAACATCAGCTATTGTCTTTTTTAGTGGATTGATAATTTTAAAAAGTAAAAATGCCAAATTATACAATTATACAAATTCAAATGAATTAAAGCTTATAAAGAAAATTCATATTAATGAAAAAGAACCAATAATAAATATTACTCCAATGAACAGAATTAATAGTAATAAATATAAATTAGAACTAAATAGTGGAATATATAAAAAGTTAAAAGGTAAGAGTGTAAAAATAAAATACTTTGATAAAGAATTTAATTATACAATAAAAAATAAAGTAAATGAAATATTTATGTAATGGAGGTAGTATAGTGAAAAAAATAAAAATATCTATTATTGTTATATTATTTGTAATATTAATATCAGTAATATGTGGAATTGTATATTATTTTAATAATTATAGTAATACATTAGAAAATCCTAATAATATTACAACAGACAAAGAATTTGCAAATATAACTTATGATAAGGAAGAAGACCTATTGGCAGATGATATTTTAGGAATATTAACTATTGAAAAAATAGGACTAAATGCTACTATTAAAGAAGGTAGTTCAAACGATGTATTAAAAGAATATATAGGTCATATTGAAGACACTTCAGTTTATGATGGAAATGTATGTCTTGCAGCACACAATAGAGGCAATAAATATTCGTATTTTGCAAAAATAAATGAATTAGAAATTGGAGATATAATAACATATAAAACAAATTTCTTTACTAGAATTTATAAAGTAGATAGTATAAAAACTATATTTGAAACAGATTGGAGTATGTTAGATAGTAGCACAGATAATAAAATAACATTGATAACTTGCATTGCAAATAAAAAAAATCAAAGATTATGTGTCCAAGCAACGCAAATAATTGAATAATAATCCACAAAAGACTTGTGAAAGAGTGGAAACAGAGTTACAATATAACAAAAAGGGTGTGATTAATATGTGGTTATTAAAAAAATTCTTACATACAGATGTTATGGGAAAAATTTATATTTTAATAATTTTGTTTATTGTTGTTGTAACAATTATTACTGTTGTGGTTAGAACTAATAAAGCAAAAGAGCAAAAAGCGAATAATCTGACTGCAAATCAAGTACAAGAAGTTTCTTCAGTATCAATTAAAGATGAAAATATTGTTGAAAATGCAATTACAGAAGTAGTTGATACAAATAATGAAAGTGATATTGCACAATTAGATGAATCTAATTTAAATGATCAAACAACTTCAAATACTAAAAGCCAAGAAACGAGTAAACAAGAAAGTACACAAATTAAAAGGGAAGAATCTAGTAGTTCTGCTACAACAACTCAACCAATAATTCAAGAAGATAATACTCAAGAAACTCCTGTACAACAGACAACACCTACGCAAACAACAACACAAACGCCAACTTCTGTTCCAACACAAGAAAGTACGAAAGCTGAAAATATAAAGGAAGAAAAGTATATTAGAAACGATACAATGATAGAAAAGATAAAACAAGTAATAAAAAATAATGAAACAGAAGATATGAAAGCTTATGGTTATAATATTGTAGTTGATAGTTCAATAAAAGAAAGAACTAATCAATTTACTTTTACAGAGAATAGGGTTATAAATAATATAAGATATTCATTTGGAACAATAAAAATATATGCAGAAGATTATTATTCAAATGGAAATCTTATAATGACAGAATGTTATATATTATAAAAAATAAAATAATTCAAAAGGCACATAGGTGTCTTTTTTTAATGGAGGAAGAGAAAATTTATGAAATTAAAATTAAAAAAGAGTGTAGCAACTATAATGCTATTATTAACAATATTTACAACATTCTCAAATGTTGTATTTGCTCAGACAGAAATATCATCAGCACAATTACAAAGTGGAGGAGATTGTGGATATCATTTACAATTTTGGGATAGTAATAGAGGAGTATGGTCTTATATTATAACTACATTTGTGTATTATAATGAAAATGGACGAGAATATCCTGCATATTGCTTAAATAGAGAATTACCACGGAGTAGGAGGACAAGTTGGTGGTGATGGTTATTTAGTAAATATAAATCAAGTAATGGATGATGTAAGAATATGGAGAACAGTTATTAATGGATATCCATATCAAAGTCCTGGAACAATGGGAGTAGAAAATAAATACGATGCATTTGTAGCAACAAAACAAGCAATTTATTCTATTATTTATGGTACAGATGTAGACAGCTATTACAATGGAGGAGATGCGAGAGGTGTTGCAATAAAAAATGCAGTTGCAAGATTAGTTGATATAGGAAGATATGGCAGTCAAACACCTAATAATGCAGATGTTAGTGTAAACAAAGTTGGTGGTTTTTACGAGGATGGAGCATATTATTCACAAAATTATAAAATTGATGCTCCTGTTGAGACATCAGAATATACAATAATTTCTACTGCAGGTTTGCCTGATGGAAGTAGAATAACAGATTTAAATGGTAATACTAAAAACACATTTGCAGGAAATGAAACATTTAAAGCGCAAATTCCAAAAAATAAATTATCAAGCGATATAAATGTCATAATAAATGTTAGAGCAAAATGTAAAAACTATCCTGTTTTTTATGGAGAAACGACTATACCACGGAACACAAAATTATTTAATAACTTATGATCCATTTGGAGATACAGTTGGCAGAGCAAACTTAAACATAGTGACAAACACAGGAAAAATAAAAATGGTAAAAAATGATGCTGAAACAAATAAACCAATTGAAGGAGTTACCTTTCAATTATCAAAAGCAGATGGAACAATAATTGCAAATGCAACAACTAATAAAAATGGAGAAACAAGTTTTTCGAATTTATATCAAGGAAACTATATTTTGAAAGAAATTTCAACTGATGATAATTATATTTTAAATGAAACGAATTTCAATGTTAATGTTGAATATAACAAAACAAGTGAAATAGTAATAACTAATGAACACAAAAGAGGTAATTTAAAAATTTATAAAGTTGACAAAGATAATAATAAAGTTGGTCTAGGAAATGTTAAATTTGATTTATTTTCACAAGAATTTAACAGAGTTATAGGAACATATACAACTAATGTAAACGGAGAATTATATATTGAGAATATTAGAACAGGTAATTATAAATTAATAGAGAAAGAAACAAATAAATGGTATAACCTTGCAAGTGATACAGATGTAAAAGTAGAATGGAACACAACAAGTGAAAATACAATAACCAATGAACTTAAGAAAGGACAAATTCGAGTTATAAAGGTTGATTTAGATAATAATGAGGTAAAACTTGAAGGTGTAAAATTTAATGTGCTTGATAAAAATAATAGAATATTAGAAACAATTATAACTGATTCAAAAGGTGAGGCTCTAACATCTAGATATGCAATAAGAGATTATGAAAATTTAACATTGCAAGAAGTAGAAACAGATGAGAGATATGTTCTTAATAATAAAACACAAACAATAAAATTAGAACAAGATCAAATCAAAAATCTTACTTTTACAAATGAAAAAAAGAAGGGACAAGTTCAAGTTATCAAAGTTGACCTTGATAATAATGAAGTAAAACTACCAAATGTTGAATTTAATGTTTTAGATGAAAGTGGAAATATTATAGATAAACTTGTGACAGATGAAAATGGAGAAGCGGTTTCAAAAAGATTACCGATTGATCAACGATATACATTGCAAGAAACAAAAACATTAAATAACTATGTGTTAAATGAAGAAACACAAACGGTAATATTAACACAAGACCAAATAACAGATATAACATTTACAAATGAGAAAAAGAAAGGTCAAATTAAAGTTATAAAAATTGATTTTGATAACAATGAAGTAAAAATACCAAATGTTGAGTTTAATGTTTTGGATTCAAAAGGAAATATAGTAGATAAACTTGTAACGGATAGTAATGGAGAGGCAGTTTCAAAAAGACTACCAATAGATGAACAATACATATTGCAGGAAACAAAAACATTAGAGAACTATGTGCTAAATGAAGAAACGCAAACAGTAACATTAACACAAGACCAAATAACAGATATAACGTTTATTAATGAAAAAGTTAAAGGACAAATAGAAGTTATAAAAACAAGTGAAGATGATAATCAATATTCAGGACTACCTGCAGGAACACCATTAAAAGATTTTATATTTGAAGTATACAATGCTGATACAAACGAGTTAGTTGATAGTCTAATTACAGGAGAAGATGGAAAAGCGATTACGAAAAGATTAGTAAAAGGAAAATATTTTATTATTGAAAAAGAAACAGGAAATATTTATTATTTGAAAAATGATAATCGATTTGATGCAGAAATAAAAGAAAATAATCAGATTGTAAGTGTAGATATAACAGATGAATCAATAAATCCGAGTGTTGATATAGAAAAGGATGGAATAATTCAAACAACTGCAAATCAAGAAATAAAATACACATTTGATTTAAAAAACACAGGTAATGTTCCATTAAATAATTTTACTTGGACAGATACATTACCAACAGATTATGTGAGAATTACAAGATTAGTTACAGGTACATATAATCAAGATTTAAATTATGATATTTATTATAAAACAAATAAAAATGATTATAAATTATTGGTAGGAAATTTGAGTACACAAGTTAACAACTATGTTGATTTTACAAATTTAGAATTGGCAGAAGATGAATATGTTACTGATTTTAAAGTTGAATTTGGTACAGTAGATGTTGGATTCCAAAATGTAATAAAACCATATATTTTTACAACTGTTAATTCTAGTGTAGAAGCGGAAGATACATTTACAAATAAAACAAGAATTGAAGGCAAAAATAGTGGAATAGTTGTATGGGATGAAGATAATCATACTACAAAAGTTTATGAAAAAGAAATAACTATAAAGAAATTACCAAGAACAGGGCGTTAGTGGTTGCAAAGAGAGCAGGAATGCTCTCTTTGCTAATTATGGAGGTACAAAATGTCAACATTGATGAAAATAATAAGGAAAGGTAATACAGGATATAGGAAGGTATATATTAAAAGTAATATATTAAAAGAAAGAGTAAATAATGGAAGAAAAAGAATATTTAGTAAAAATGACAAAAGATGAGATGTTACAATTCTATGAAAATAAGATTGTAACAGAAGGAATAATGGATTGTTCAGAATTTAGTAATATAGTAGATTTAACTGATTATGGAGATACGATTAATTTAAGTAAATATAAAGATGAAATATTAGAATTATTATATTTAGATGAAAGAATTGCTGATGCTATGATAGATGAAGATAATAATGTAAATATGATTTTTTATACAGATTATTGTCCGTATTATTATGAAGAGGATAACATTAATAAGAGGTTAAAAAATGAAATTTTAAAGGAATTTTCAGGTTATTATATTATTAATTATTTGTTAAATGATCCGTATGTAACTACAAGAAATTTAATAAATAATTATTTGAATACAAAACAAATGGAAGATGAGGAGAAAAGTGAAATTTCAAATATGATAAAAGCAAGTATAATAAAATCAGGATTTACTGATAAATACATTAAAGATAATGAGGTATATGTAACACCTAAAAATTATAAACAACTTGAAGAATTACTTGTAAAAAGAATAAATACAAACGAAGATGAAGAATCAGAAGAAATATAAAATAGAGCATCTATAATAATATAGGTGCTTTTATATGAATACGAGAGATGCCGTAAACTCGTAAAGTGTATATCTATATACATATGTATTTATAGTGAAAACATTGCATTTTAAATACTTTTAAGTAAATATACACGAGATAAAAGTGAAAGGTTTGATTAGCCGATGCTATAAAGTTAATCCGTAGTAATAAAAACAGTTTATTTTTATTATATGCGAAAGTGAGATTTTGTAACATAGACTCACAATAAAAAAAGAGTTTCAGGAGGTAAAGCTTGTAATAGGATATGCAGGTGTGAAAAGTGTGGGCAAGAATACACAAAGTTATAAAAAACAGCATCTGCAGTAGATATTAAATCTACATACTAAACTACTTATAAATGAGGCGAGTGACCGAAGGGTTTCATTTATAAGTGTATTATTTTTTAGGTACAAAGGGATAATACACTTAACATTTCAGCTTATTCTCTCTGGGTTTCAGAAAATATTTTTATAATCTTTATTTTTAAAAGATTATATGATAAAATGTTGGAAGTGAGGAAAAGAGCAATGAATAAACAAGATATAACAATGTTGATGGATAATAAAATAAAAGAAAACAGAGAAAAAGTTGTTTTTAAATTTTATGAAATGAAAGTAGAAAGAAACTTAACAGAAAAAGAACTATTAGCAACACTGAATTTAATATCAATAAGATTAAATAATTTAGGATATATAGTATATAGAACAGGTCAAAAATATAATTATAAAAATCAAAAATTTGTAGTAGAAACAAATGAATTAATGATTGGAATAAAAAAGTAAAATAAGGAGATAGCAAAGGCTAACTCCTTATTTTGTTTATAGCATAAAGTTGTTTTAAAATATACTTGTCTAAAATTTGGCTTTGGTGTAATATCTTTTCATAAGGTGCATTTTTTTCTATTAGTTTTGCTAATTTTGCTTTATTCTTTAGTATTAGAAAATATGTTCTTGAATCCATAGTACATCAACTCCTTTTATATAGTTTAACATAAAATATATAAAAAGTATGTCATAATTTGTCGAAAAGAAAAATAATAGCTAAAATAATGAAAGCCATTATTTTAGCTATTAATGATTTAAAAGATAATCAAGTAAACCATCAATGATTTCTTTATCTCTAATGCTTAATTTATTAATTTTACAATCATAACTATTTCTATAAAAATTATTATTTAAATCTAAAAAGTCAATAAGAATATCATTTGGAGTAATTTTATAAGCATTACAAAAAGTTAAAAGAGTATTAATACTACCTTTCAATTCCCCTCTTTCTATTTGACTTATATATCTAGGAGCAAGTCCACTAAGTTCAGCAACATTTTCCTGTGTTAAATTGTTTTTATTTCTATATTCTTTTAAAATTTTACCATATTCAATATTTATATCTTTTTTATTCATCGTAACCACCTTTAACTAATATTAACAATTTATTGAAAAAATATAAATGATATTAGAACAGAAAAAAATCGCGAAAAAACTCAAAAAAGCTATTTACAATTTTAAAAATAAATAGTATAATTTTTTTAAGAAAAAAATTTCATAAAAACATTGAAATAAATCTGTCTATTTGATATAATTTCAATATCAGAAAAATATCACAAATGAAAGGGAGAAATAGAATGGTAGAAAAATACAAAAGTACAAAAGGTATAACTCTTGTGGCTCTAGTAGTAACTATAGTTATATTACTAATATTAGCAGGTATATCTATAAATATGTTAATGGGAGATAATGGAATCATTGCTAAAGCAAAAGAAGCTAAAGAAAAAACTGAAACAGCACAACAGCAAGAACAAACATCATTAGAAAGTGTATTAGGAAAAATTGAAGAAGCAATGGGAACTCAATATGATAAAGATAAAAAAATAAATAAACCACAAATAGTAACAGGAATGACACCAATAAAATTCACTGAACCAACAGATACAGAGAAAGGAACGACTTCAGAAACAAATAGTTCCGACAATGATTGGTATAATTATGAAGCAAAGAAATGGGCAAATACAAAAACACAAGATGGAAGTATGTGGGTATGGATACCAAGATATGCCTATAAAGTAAATAGCACTGCAAAAACATTTGATATAGTATTTTTAATAGGAACAACAGACAATTACTATGATGCAGAAGGAAAAATACAAACAGCTAAAAGAGCAAAAACAGCAGATGAAATAGTAGATACAACAACAGGATATACAGTACACCCTGCATTTACAAATGAAAGTAGTATAAATTATGCAAATGGAGGATGGGATAAAGAATTATCAGGAATATGGGTAGCAAAATTCGAAGCAGGATATGCAAGTGGAAATAATAATACGCAAGTAAAAGCAAGTAGTGTAAACTATTCTCAAACAACAGTATGGGCAGCAGGAACTGAAACTGGAGGCTCTGATGGAAGTTTATCTGCAAGAAATTGGTTAGATGGAATATATGGAAGTACACAAACAGCAATAAAATACCCAACATTTCAAGGAACAACATATGCAATGAATTATATAAATCATAATGATAGTTATAATATATCAAAAGTATTAAATGAAAGTGGAAATATATATGGATTAAGTTCAGATTCAGATAGCCATTTAATGAAAAATAGCGAATGGGGAGCAGTAGCTTATTTAAGTCAAAGTAAATATGGATTAAATGGAACAAATATATATATAAATAATGTAAATTTAAATAATAGTACAACAAGTGTATATGCAGTAACAGGATGTAGTGCAACATCTGAAAATGCAAGTGCAAATAAAACAACAATAGCAAATATAAATGCGACAACAGGAAATACAGTAAATAATAATACATATACATGGAATCAAAAAAATGGACAAAAAGCAAGTTCAAGTGGAACAATATATGGAATATACGATTTAAGTGGAGGAACATGGGAAAGAACAGCAGCATATGTAGCAAATGGTAATGGAAACTTAAAAACTTATGGAGCAAGTATAGCATATGAAGGAAACACATTAAAAACTGTAAGTACAAAATATACAACAGTATATCCAAGTAATGATTCTGGAGAAAGTAATATAGATACAGCTAGCCAAAAAAATTATGCATTAAACAAAAAAATATATGGAGATGGAATAAGGGAAACATCAACAGCTGGTACAGGTTCAACTAGTTGGTATGGAGACTACTCTTACTTCCCAGCCTTGCACGTTCCGTTCTCGTTTCGTGGAGGCTTTTTATGGTTTACCAGCAATGCAGGCTTGTTCTATTTCTATCGTAGTAATGGCAGTAGCAGTTACTACAATGGCTTTCGCCCAGTGGTGTTTGCTCAGTAGCACTTAAATTCCCTGTTCCCTATATCCCTTTAATTCGGCAGTTGCTAGAACGAGATATATGGTAAAATACGGGGGGGAATTTTAAAAGGTATATTAATGTTTTGGGTGCGTAAGCACCCTATATTTTAGAAAACATATAGGGATTAAACTGTTACTACTCTTACTTCCCAGCCTTGAACAATCCGTTCTCAATTCGTGGAGGCAATTTATGGAATACCAGCAATGCAGGCTTGTTCTATTTCAATCGTAATAATGGCAATAGCAATTACAACAATGGCTTTCGCCCAGTGGTGTTTGCTCAGTAGCACTTCGATACACAAAGAAATATAGAGATTTCTATCCCTGATGGGCGACTGTTTACGGACATCGCCGAGAGTAAATGACAATACAGAAAAATTCAACTGGATTTGTATCAAAGAAGTTTAATTCCTTTGGCATAGGCAGTCTTTGAAAGATTAAGACTATTTGTACATATCATAGATATAATGAAAAATATGTGTATGTAAGATTAGATTTTATGTCATAAACACATAAATAGTATTTCTTGTTCTAGTAGTAAAATGGCGACCGTCCGAGAATACGAAAATAAAAATGCAGTTCTTATAGGACTGCATTTTGAGTTTTATTCTTTTCAATAAGATTAATTAAGTTATTTTCTATATTTTCATAAGTTTTATCGGTATAAAGAAAATCACAACTATTTAATATTTTATTTTGTAAATTATAGGCATTACAATGAGCAGAATGTCCAAGCCAAGAATTTAGACTTTGCAAAGTATCATTTATATCTAATATATTTTTTTTATATAATCCATTCCAATTTTTCACTTTTTTCTTAATTTTCTTTTTACTATCTAATCTTAATAATTTATGAGTAGTAAAAATTCTATATCCGCAAAAATTGACTCCCATATTGTAAGGATAATACTTTGACTTATTATTTAAAGATAAATGTAAAAATTTACTTAAGTATTCTTCAATATCAGATTTTATTTTTATACATTCAGCTTTAGTTTTAGTTAAAATAATAAAATCATCCATGTATCTAGTATAATATTTTATTTTTAAAACTCTTTTAACGTACTGATCTAATTCATTCATATAAATGTTGGCAAAAAATTGACTTGTATAATTTCCTATAGGTATTCCAATAGTATCTTCAGCTTTTCTTTTATCAAATATTAATAGTTTTGTAAAAGCTAACAATTCTTTATCAGCAATATATTTTTTTAATATATTAAATAATATATTGGGATTAATACTATAAAAAAATTTACGAATATCACATTTAAGAATCCAAAAATCACCATATTTTCTTTTGAATTCTCGAATATTTTGTTCTACTTTTAAAACAGCTTTGTGAGTTCCTCTTTTAGGAAGACAAGCAAATGTAGTATTAATTAATTTTGGAACAATAAAGGGTTTAATGAATTCTTCAATGTACCATTGATGTACAATTCTATCAACATATGGCAATGCTTTAATAATTCTTTCTTTTGGTTCATATATCTTAAATTCATAATAATTACCAAGTCTATAAGTTTTGTTACTTATTTTATTTAGTAAATTGGTAATATTATTTTCTAAATTGAGCTCAAAATTAATTAATTCACATTTATATGTTTTATGATTTCTAGCTCTTTTATGTGCTTTCATTAATTTATCAAAAGTTAAATTTTTATAAAAACAATTTTTTATTTTTTTTGGCATGAATTTATCCATCCTCCTAATAAATTACAAATATCAGTTATGTATTTACTCCAAGTTTGGTAGTTTTGCATTGAAATATATTTATATTTATAAGACAATCTACAATGAATTTTTAAAAGATTTAATTGTATATCAAGTTCATTAAGATATTTTAATTTTTCTTGTTTATTGTATACTTTTACTCCATACATTATATATTTTAATCCAGAATATAAAGAATTTTTAATTTCTTTAACAAGGGCAAATTGCTCACATTTAGGATATTTTCTAATTAAATCATTTGAATAATATAAAAAGTCTAAATATTTTTGATATATTATTAAGCCACCTTTTTTTGATTGTTCATTATTATTCATTTCATATCTCCTTCCATAATAGATTTTGCAGATACTTGTATAGTATCTATAAAATTATAAGCCTCTTTTATAGAAAGAGTATTGCTATCAACACTGGATATTTCAGATAATAAGTTTTTTGTTTTTTCATCAATAGTATAATTATTAATGGTATAAGCTGTACTTTTTGCTGTATCTACAATCTTCAATTCATAAGAAGTTTGCTTTAAAAGATTAGAATATTTTTCTAATGAATTTAATGGAAAACCACATTTTACTACACTTGGGGTAAGATAAGTGATTTTTAAATTTAAAAGTTTGGACGCAATTTTTGCATCATTATCTAAAAAGATAAAAAATATTCCAGATTTAAATAAATATAATGTATTATCTGAATTATTTTCATTTGTCTTTAAAAATAAGTAATTATCATATAATTTACTCATGATTTTCTCCTTCGTTTTTTAATTTAACATTTTCTTTAGTTATCAATTTTTTGTTCAGTAAAAATAAGAGTTTTTAAATCATTAAATGCTAATTCATAGAATTCCTTACTGGTGGAAATAATAGAATTAAAAAGTAATTCCTCAATTCTAATATGGGAATACATTATTCTATTTTTCAAATTTTCATCTTCAATATTTGAAACTAAATCATTATAATGTTCAAAAAGTTTTAGATATTCTTTGCTTTTTCTGTTTATAATAATATTAGAATGAGTATTGTATAAACTACTTATTAGTGTGTTATTATTTAAAGTTTTCAATTTAGAGCCTCCTTAAATGTTTTTCTATATTATAAACTAAAATCAATAAAAAATCAACTGCCCGCAATCAGAAAATAGAATAGTCCACGGTGCTTAATAAAAATATTGTAATGTTGTATAATAAAAAAGCGAGGTGGTGTAAAAATGTCTAGTTTTGATAAATTTGATAAAAAAGAAAAAATAATTCCTAGAACAGTTGAAGTTGAAGATACTTTTTATTCAATGTTGGAAAAGTTATCAAAAGAAACATATGATGCATCTATAAATAAATTAGTAAATGCATCTATTGAAACACTAATAGAAAAAGAAAATATACAAACTTATGAAAAAGGTAATAGTATAAAATTAACAAGATCATTTCTTTTAAGAGAAAGTTTATTGCAAGGATTATACAAACTAAAAAGAAAGTATGGAATTCCAATATATTTATTAGTTAATATAGCAATAAGAAATGCATTAGTAGACGAGGGATTAATTAAATAAAATCAAGTAAAAGCACTCTAATACAATTTACTTGATTTATATAATCATCTAAAATAGTTTGTTATAGAAAAAATTTGACAAGCTATTTTTTTGTATATTTACATTTTTCATAAATCTTTGCTATTTCTTCTATACTTAAGTTAAGATATAACATAATTTCTATTAGTTCATCAGCAGAGAATTGCTTTTTGCCATTTAATTTTAGTTCTAAATCTTGTATATTCATTTTATTTTGCTTTGATAGTTCTTCAATAGAAATATGGCTTAAAGACATAATTTTCATAATCTCTTTTCCAAATTCATAATTATTCATTGCTTTTTTACTCCTTTTATATATTTTCATCTATAAAATCATTATCAGTAAAGATTTGGGTAAAGTGTTTAATAGTTTTTGCATACTTTAAGCTAGATTGTATGAAATTCTGTTTATCTCTAAAAAATATTAAAAGACCATCTAATTTATTATTATGAAATATTGGAAATATCATTTGTCCCATATATGAGTAAGAGTCATTATTGCAAACATTGATAAAATTATTTGTTAATAATAAGTATTGTTCTGAATTTGCACTGTTTTCCCATTTTACAATTAATTTTTTAAAATCATTAGATAATGGGGTATTTAAGCAAGATATTTTTTCATTATTAGATAAAATAATAGAAGATAAATCAGTTATAATAATATTGGATTTCAACATATAATAAGAGCCAGATAAATAGTTTATAATGGTTTTAGAAATTTTCATATAGACCTCCTTTCAAATTATGATTTAATTAAATTATAACTACAAACAATTAAAAAGTCAACCATTACAACAGTAGTAAAAGACATATCACACAAGTATTATAAAACATACCTCAAAACAATATAATATAGATTGTGAGGTGTTGAAATGAAAATTTTGGATAAATACTTATTAAAAAAAGAAAAAACTGTTTCAAAAAAGATAGATATAGATAATAGCTTATTTGAAAAGTTAGGAAAAATTGCAAATAAAGAATATGATGCATCAATAAATAAAATTGTAAATGTATCAATATTAGAATTAATAGCAACAGAAAATATTAATATATATAAGAAAAAAGACGATGAAATATCAGAGCCACATAGTTTCCTTATAAGAGAGAGTTCATATCTCAAATTAGAAGAAATGAGGGAAAAGTATGGGATATCAGTATTTAGACTTGTAAATATTGCAATAAATAATGCTTCGTCAAGTGAAAAAGTAAAAGCAATTCTGTAAAGTAAACGCAAGTTGTATGAG
>CAYVYP010000006.1:0-38487 GCA_964455975.1 uncultured Lachnospiraceae bacterium | reverse complement strand
AATGGTTACTTATTGTTGTTGTATATTAACTATAATTTACTTTTTCAATTCACGAAATAGAAAAATAATTTAAATTATTTTGAATTTATATTGCAAAAGATGTAGATTTATATGTATAATAGATATATATTATTTATGCATAATATTATTTTACATAAGGATAAAAAAAGAAAATACAAAAGAGGGAGGAAGAAAAATGGTTTTATTTGATATCACAAATCCATTAACTTTGTTTTTAATATTAATAGCAGCTGTTTTAGTTGTTTTATTAGGAAAAGAAACAAAAAAAGGAATAATTGTAGGAATAATGCTAATGGTATTTTTAGGAATATTAATATTCCATTCAACACAATTGGCACTAGCTGATAGAGGAAATGCAGAACTTATTTATACAGTTTCAAAATGTATGGCTTTTGATTTTGCTTTTATACTTTTATCATTCTTATCTTATTTATGGATAGACCATTTAGATGCAGAAGCTAACAAGAAGAAAACTATTGATGACAGCTTAAATTGGTTCTGGAACAAAGTGTAGAATGTACAAAAAGGAACAGATTACTTTAATTAGATAATTTGTTCCTTTGTTGCATTATTTTTTAGTTACATAAGTAAAAATAAAAGGTGGAAATAATGATGTTAGAATTAAAAAACGTATCGAAGTTTTATTACAGTAAAAATACAGTTACAAGTGGATTTAATAAAGTAAATTTAAACCTTAATATTGGAGAATTTGTTGCAATAACAGGAGAAAGTGGTAGTCGGAAAATCTACTTTATTAAATGTTCTTTCTGGTTTGGATACTTATGAAGAAGGAGAAATGTACATTAATGGAGAAGAAACAAATGGATACACGGAAACAGATTTTGAAAATTATAGAAAAAAATATATAGGAAACATATTTCAGAATTTTAATTTGGTAAATAGTTATACTGTGTACCAAAATATAGAATTAGTTTTATTAATTAATGGATTAAAAAAGAAAGATGTTAAGAATAAAATACTAGACGTAATAAAACAAGTAGATTTAGTAAAATATAAAAATACAAAAGTTTCGAAATTATCTGGAGGTCAAAAACAAAGAGTTGCAATTGCAAGAGCATTAGTAAAAGACACGCCAATAATTGTGGCAGATGAGCCAACAGGTAACTTAGATAGTAAATCAGCAGAAAGCATTATAAATTTATTACATGAAATATCAAAAGATAAACTTGTAATTATAGTTACACATAATTACGAACAAGTAGAAAAATATATAACAAGAAAAATAACAATGCATGATGGAAAAATTATAGAAGATAAAAATATAAATAAAGAAAATATTGAAAATAAACAAAAAGAAGAAATAAAAGTAAGTACATATAAAAATATTACTATAGCAAATAAATTTAGATTAGGTATTAGAAATACTTTTAATATTTTTCATAAATTTTTGTTACTATTATTTGTGTATTTATTTTTATGTGCTGCTGTTATAGGTGGGTATTCATCTTATGAAAAGAAAGAATATGAAAATAGTAATAATGGATATAATCAATTTTTCCAAAATACAAGTGATAAAAGAATTATAATTAAGAAAAATGATTTAAGTGAAATTACAAAACAAGATTATGAAAATATAAAAGCATTAAGTAATGTAGATTATATAGTGGAAACTGACTTATTATTAGACGAATACCTAATATTATATAGTAATTCATTTAGTATGCCTATAAAGCCAACAGAAGCTAAATTAGTTGATTTAAAAGTAGATAAGGGAAGGATGCCTGAAAACGAAAATGAAGTCATAATATGTGGAGGAAAAAATAATTTCTTTTTAACAAATGGATTAGATAGTATATTAGATAAAGAGTTTAGCATAAATAGTAATAATGGTATTCAAATGACACAAGATAAATTGAAAATAGTAGGAGTATCATACACAGAAGAACAAAGAAATACATTTGAACCTAAAATATATATAAATGAAAATATTTTAAATCAAATTAAAAAAACTATTAATGCAAACTATAGTAAAGTAGAAATTACTCTTAATAATCATGTTTTAAAATCTACTGTATATTCACCACAATATAGAATATCACCAAGTAATCAAGTACCACAAGGAAAAGCATATGTTGCTGAAGAGCTAAATTATTTATGTAAAAATAATAATTGTAAAAATTATAATTTAGAAATAAATGTAAGTAATCAATATTATAAGGAACAAAAAACAGTAAAAATTGCTAAAACATATAATAAAAAAACATATAAAAGTTTATTAAAAGACGATAATTTTGAAAGAAATAATGGAACAATTTTTATAAATGCACAAGATTATTATAGTATGTATGATAAAGGTAATTATCAAAGTAGTGTTTTTATAAAAGATGTAAAAGAAGTTAAAAATACATTAGAAGAATTAAATAACTTAAATTATAATGCATTATATGTAAAAGATGTAATTGTAAATTATATGGGAGAGGCTGAGGTAATTATAAAAGCAATTACAATTATTGCTATTTTAGTGGTAATTGTAGTAATGTTCTTCATTTCATATTTTATAATTAAAATTATATTAAAATCAAGAAATGTATATTATTCAACAATAAGAATACTAGGAGCAACAAGAAAAAATGCAAAAGAATTGTTAAAAATTGAATTGTTAACAGTTTTAAATATCGCATATGCATTAACAATAGGATTTATTATATTGGTAAATCAAAATATTATAAAAATAGACTTTATAAAAGAATTGATAAATTATATACAAATAAAAGACTATTTTATACTTTATGCCGTTTTATTAGTTCTATCCTTATTAATATCTAAAAGATATTCAAAGCAATTGTTTAAAAAATCAGCTATGAATACTTATAGAGAAGAAGAGGTGTAGAGATGGTTAAATTAGAAAAAGTAAATAAATATTTTAATAAACATAAGAAAAATAAAATTCATGTAATAGATAATACTACTTTAGAATTAGAAGATAAGGGGCTAGTAGCAATATTAGGAAATTCAGGTTCACGGAAAAACAACATTATTAAATGCAATTGGTGGGTTAGATAAAGTAAATAAAGGTAAAATATATATAAATGGTAAAAAGATAACAAGAGTCTTCAAATCTAGAGTAGATAAAGTTAGAAATTTAAATATTGGATATATATTTCAAAATTACAATTTAATAAATAATCTTACTGTATTTGAAAATGTTGCATTAGCATTAAAAATGCAGGGGATAAGAAATAAACAAGAAGTAAATAAAAGAGTAAACTATATTTTAGAAGTATTAGGAATATACAAATACAGAAATAGATTAGCATATATGCTTTCTGGTGGTGAAAGACAAAGAGTAGGAATAGCAAGAGCAATTGTAAAAAATCCAAACATAATAATAGCAGATGAGCCAACAGGAAATTTGGATAGTAAAAATTCTTTAGAAATTATGAATATAATAAAATCTATTTCAAAAGACAAACTTGTTATATTAGTAACACATGAAAAAGAATTGGCAAAATTTTATGCAACTAGAATAATAAAAGTTGTAGATGGTAAAGTAGTAGAAGATAATAAAAATGATCATAATAATGAGCTAGACTACAGACTATATAGTAAAATATATCTTAAAGACATAAAAAGCCATAATAAAATAAATCAAAGTAATTTAAATATAGATTACTACCAAGATGAAGAAACCTCTAAAAAGATGAATTTTAAAATTGTAGTGAAAAATGGAAATGTATATATACAGTCTGATGCAAAGATAGAAATAGTAGATGAAAATTCAAGCATTGAATTAATTGATGATAATTATAAAAAAATATCTAAAGATACATATGAAAAATATAAATTTGATTATGAAAATATAATAAATAAAAAATACAAACCAAGATATGCATCAATTTTTAATTGGTTTACATTACTGATAAAAGGCTTTCAAAAAGTATTTAATTATTCAATATTAAAGAAAATATTATTATTAGGATTTTTTGTATCATCAATGTTTGTATTATATGCAGTAAGCAATATTTTTGGTGTGCTAAATATTACAGACGATAAATTTGTAAGTACAAATCAAAATTATTTAACTATAATTTCAAATAAAAATGATGTAAATGAATATTTAAAATATGAAAATTTAGAAAGTATTAATTACATTATTCCAGGAAATTCAAAGGTAAATTTCAATATAAAATATGAAGACTACTATCAAACTAATAAACAACAAGATCAATTAACAGCTTCACTAGCAAGCTTAGAATTAATAGCTAAAGAAGATATAATATATGGAAAAATGCCAGAAAACAACTATGAAATAGTAATAGATAAGATAATATTAGAAACATTAATAAAAAAATCAGTTGCAAAGCAAGTAGGGCTAAAAGGACCACAAGATTTCATAAACAGAAAAATACAAGTAGGAGTTCCAACATATGGTAATAGCACAAATGTGAAAACTTTAGATGGTTTTACAATTGTAGGAATAACAGATTTAAAAAGCCAATCAATATATGCTAATAAAGATATGTTTATAAATATATTAGCAAATAATACAAGTAATAATTTTTTTGAAAATAGTGCTCAAAAAGATCAAAAAGAAATAATTGATATAAATCTTGTAAAAGATAAAATCGAACTTAAAAAAGGTAGATTGCCACAAAACGATTATGAAATAATTGTAAATACTAATAATTCATCACAAATGAAGCTAAACAAAACAATAGATACAAAAATAAATGGAGAAAAATTAAAAGTTGTAGGATATTATTATAGTAAATATGGAGAAGATGCATATTATTCAAATCTAAATACTGTAAAATATAAAATTATTGAAAATAGTCAAAATATAACAGTATATCCAAAAGATAAATATGCTACAATAGATTATTTTAGGCAAAATAATATTAATATAGAAGATACATACCAAAAAGATAGACAAACATATATAGAAAAAATAAAAGAGACAATTATTGCCAGTATAACAGTAGCAGGAGTAATAATGGCAATATCATTAGTAGAAATTTTATTAATGTTACGTTCATCATTCCTTTCTAGAATTAAAGAAGTAGGAATATTAAGAGCGATAGGAGTTAAGAGAAAAGATATATATAAAATGTTTTTAGGGGAAATTTTAGCAATAAATATATTAGTAGGAATACCAGGAATATTATTTATGTCATATATAATTAAAAATTTAATGAGTATAACCTATTTTAATGGACAGTTTATGTTAAATACAAACATTATATTATTAAGTACAGCAATAGTATTTGTATTTAATATAGTAGTAGGATTATTACCAGTATTTAATACATTAAGAAAAACCCCAGCAAGTATCTTAAGCTCAAATAATGTAGATTAAAGAAAAATAACAGTAATTATATTATAAATATTAATTACAAAACAAAAATAGCAGTAATTTACAACTGCTATTTTTTGTGATAATATGTACAAATAAAAAACATATAATTCATTTATAAAGGAGATACTATAGTGAAAAAGAAAGTAATAGTAATAGCTACTATAAGTACAGTTGCATTAATTTTAATAGGTGGAATATTTGTAAAACAATTAATAGAAAACCCAAGTATAAAAATATCTAATGAAGCTATATTTAGTCAAAATATAGTTGATCCAGATAGAATAGTATATAGAAATAAAGAAGGACTATATTTCGAATTTTTAAAAGATACATCTGAATATAATGAAATTAAAAATTTAATTGCTAAATCTACAAAATCATATACAAATAATGGAGCTATTATTAAAGAAGAAAAAATAGAGGATATACACAGCAAAACTTTTATTGAATTTGATTATAAAACAGCTAGTAAGAATTTCATAATTCAATTAGAGGATAATAAAAATGAGGCTATTATTAAGCTTGCACAAACAGGAGGAAGAGTTTGCACTGAAAAAATAGATAATTTTAATAAAATAAAAAGAACAGTAGAAAAATTTTCTGAAAATATAAATAAAAAAGCATTTACATTAGAATATAAGCAAATGCTTTCAAGAAATGTTTTAAATACAATAGATTATAAATATTTACAAGAATTTAAAGAGATAAGCTATAAAATACATCAAGTTAAAATTGAAGATATGAATACTTATAATTTATATAAAAAAATGTGTAGTTTAGCATTTGATGAACTTATAACAGAAACAGTATTTGAAAATAATATTTTAATTTTAACACTTTCATTAGAACCTAAAATAGATGTTAAAGTTAATCTAGGAAACATAAAATATACATATGATAAATTAGAAGGCTTTAATTATGGATATACTGCACATTTACTTATAGTAAGTAAAATTGTAAATACAGACTGCATATATAACACAGACTTATTAGATATCCAAAGCAAGGTAGATTATGATAATATGGCAACAAATTATGATAAACAAGTAGAACAAATAGATAGGAATATATTTGTAACAGATTTTGATAAATTTTTTGAGGAATATGAAAAAGCTACAACTACTGTAAGTGAAGATACAGCAAAACAAATTGCACAAAAAGGATTTGAAGAAGCTAAAAGAATTGCAGGTAGTTATGATGAAAGTACACAAGAAATTACTAGTAAAAATACAAACCTAAATAACTTTTTTACAAGAAAAATTAATCAAGGGGACTGGACATCAGATAAAACTGTTGAGGTTTATTGCTTTACAAGAACAGATGATATGCTTAATGGAGTAAATATATATGTAGATAAAAAATTAGGAAAAATAATAGGAGGAGCAGCCTTTGGAGACTAACAAAAAAGCTATAAATAAAATTATAAAATTATTAGTTACAATAATATCAGCAGGCATATTATTAGCATTTTCGTTTCCATTTTTGTATAGGACTGGAATATTAATGATTATAGGAAATACTAGTATTTTAGGATATATGTTTGGCGTATCACTAATTGCTTTGCTTGTATTTTCAACATATATATTATACAAATATTTAATTACACTAGTAGAAGCATTTAGAAATAAAAAATGGAAAAAAGCAAGTATAATGTCATTTATTATAATTGCATTAATAGCAATTGCACTACTAACAGCTTTTATAATGGGATATAAGTTTAGAAATATGTGTTTATATTTTTTATACATAGTTGGAGTAATTTGTGTACCATTAGTTGTATTATGTTTTGCAATATTAAATTATGAACAAAATAAGAAAAAGAAAATAATAAAAATATCAATAATAATAATACTTACAATTGTAATTTATATGATAAATATACAAATGGTAGATAATTGTGCTGAAATGTTAGTAAAATTGATTCAAAATAATTCAATAACAGAATTATTAAAAACAAAAAAAGATTTAACAAAAGAAAATTATAAAAATTATACTATTTTAGATTTAGATATTTATATCCAAAAAATGGCTAGCAATAATTATGTATCAAAAACAGACATTCAAAATATTCTAAAAATAGCAAATTCGATGTCAAATGAAGTGAAAATTGTATATGAAGATAGTTCTAATAATATAAAAATAGAAACAACTAATAAACAAGATAATTGGAAAAATAAAATAGAAGAAAATTTATTTGGAAATTATTATAAATTTAAATGTGACTATGAAAGTGAAGATACAAAGCCAACAGATATAAAAAATATTAGTATATATATAGAAAAATATCAAGGAACAGATAGAATATAATGTAGTGAGAAAATAAAAAACATACTAGATTTTAAAGTTAAAAAATATTTTGTTATTGTCCATACGACAGTCAAGCAAATAATCTACGAAAACAGTATCATTAGATATGTAAAATAACAGTGAGTATCGTTTTTTTATTAAAACTTTACGATAGGGCTTGGACAATTTGAAATCTGGATACCAAAGAGGATAGCGGTCTGGACTATTGGAAAGTTCATGTAGAACTTTATAGAAATTATCTCTTATTGCTTTTGCAAATTTGCTACTGACATTAGTAGCAAAGCGGATGTGGTTGTCCAGTTGGAGCTTTACATAGGGATCTAAAATAACGTTATACGTTTTTTTCATTTTTTTCCGCCTCCTCTATAATTTTGTCCATACTTGCAATAACTTCATCAATAGTGTAACCTTTTACACCATTTTTTCTGTTTTCTTCTGCCTTATTTAATCCTTCTATGATTTGAGGATAAAACTTAGGATCAATTTCATCAGATTGAAGTTTAAAGGGAATTGTACGTGTTAATCTTATTTGATTTAGCAATAAATTAAAAACATCACTTAAATTTAGACCTATTTCGTCTAATACCGCTTCTGCATCCTCTTTAATTTTAGGATTTACTCGAATATTTACATTAGCAGTACGTGGATATTTTGTTTGCAATAAAATCATCTCCTTTATATTTATATTATATACAAATTGTAATACATTACACATACTTTGTCAATAAAATTAAAAAATATAAGTTTAATAATAAAATCTTTTTATAATTATTTGTAAAAAATAGAGAAATACTATCACAAAAATAAACTTTTTTCATATTATATAAAAAATATGAAAGGAGTTTATTTTTTATGGATTATGAAATAATGATGAATGGTAATGTAAAAATTGGAATGTGTGCTCCAGATTTTGATGCTCAAACTACAATGGGAGAAATTTCACTTAGTAATTATAGAGGAAAATGGGTAGTTTTGTTTTCTCATCCAGGAGATTTTACCCCAGTATGCACAACAGAAATTATTGCTTTTTCAAAAGCAAATAGATATTTTGAAGAAAAAAACTGTTGTTTAATTGGGCTTAGCGTAGATAGTAATGCTTCACATTTAGCGTGGATGTATGATATTTATTGTAGAACTGGAATACGTGTACCATTTCCAATAATTGCAGATAGAAATGGAGAAATAGCAAGAAAATATGGAATGATAGCAACAGATATAAGTAATACTGAAACAGTAAGAAATGTATACATAATAGATGATAAAGGAATAATAAGAGCTATTCTTGTGTATCCAATGCAAACAGGAAGATGCATACCAGAAATATTAAGAATTATAGATGCACTTCAAACTTCAGATTGTAGTAAAGGTGCAACTCCAGCAAACTGGATAGTTGGAGAACCAGTAATAGTTCCTGTACCAAAAACATATTGTGAATTAGAAGAAAGAAATAAACAAATAGAAAAAAATTGCAATGGAATGAGTTGGTATTTAAGCTTTAAAGATGCAAATTGTCCTAAAATATGTAATAGAGATGAAACAACGAAAAAAATAGAAGAAAAAAAGTAAAATAAATTAAAAAAATAAACATATTTCAGAATAATCATTAATATACTTTTAAATGTATGCAAGTACAAATTTCAAAAGAAAGAGAGGTATATTAATGGTTTTAACAAGGAAAAAATGGACAAAATTATTAAGCACAGCATTGGCTTTTATTACAGTATTTTCAATTGCATCTAGTGTTTTTGCAGACACAAATCAAAGTTTTGATTATACATATGCAGGAGTAGAAAAGTGGGGTAAACAAGATGGAAGTATAGCAACTGCTATAATGAATTTAAAAGATGAAAATGGAAATAAATATCTAGCATATTGTATAGATAAATCTGTAACAGTACAAGATAAAGCTAAATATTCACTTGTAAACTTAGAAGATGCAAATTACTATACAAAGGAAAATGCAAATAAAATAAGAAATATTGTAATGAATGCTATTCCATTCATTTCATTAGATAAAGTTAAAACTTTATCAGGAATTAACAATCTAACAGAAGAAGAAGCAATTGCAGGTGTCCAAGCAGCAATTTGGCATTATTCAAATAGTAATTCAACAACAAGTTTAGATGGGAATTCTAAAAAATTATATGATTGGTATATAGGATTGCCAAGCAAAACTTTATCAAAAACACAGATAGCAAGTATTGATATTGAAAGCAAAGCAGTAATTATAAATGATAAATATGAAGTAGAAATATTTTTTAAAGCAAATGGAAAAAATGAAGATGGAAGTCAAATAGCTTTAAAATATGAATTTGATAAAAATATAAAAAATATTTATAATGCTCAAATAGAAGATTTATCAAAAGATTCAAACGGATTTTATAGAGTAAAAGTTAAAAATTTATCAAAAGATGCTAAATTTAATATTATAGTATCTGGAGAACAAAGTTTATCTACTAATGTTTATTTTTATAATTCACAAAGTGGCAGTAAATTAAGCCAAAGTTTAGTTGGAGTAAGAAGTGATAAAACACAAATATCAAATTCTAAACCAGTAGACTTAAGCATAACAGGACATACTTTAACAATTAATAAAATAGATTCATTAGAGTTAACAGGAATACCAGGAGCAGAATTTAAAATTGCTAGTGATAATAATTTTACACAAAATGTAAAAACAGTAGAAACAACAACTAACGGAACAGTAGAAGTTACAGGATTAGATACTGGTATTTGGTATATAAAAGAGACAAAAGCACCAGCAGGATATATTCCAAATACAGAAATAATGCAAATATATATAAATGAAACAGATATTAAATTAGATATAAAAAATAGTAAATATGGTCACTTAGATGTAATAAAAATAGATGAAAATAAGAATCCAGTAGAAGGCGCAGTATTTTCTTTATATAAAGGAGAACAAGTAACAAAAGAAAATCTAATAGATGATAAATTAACATCTAATAAAGAAGGAAAAGTATATATAGACGAAATGTTACCAGGAAAATATATTTTAGTAGAAACAAAAGCACCAAATGGTTATTTATTAAATAGTGAATTTATATATTTTGAAATTAAAAATTATAAAACAACAACAATAACACATGTAAATGAAACAATAGGAACTGCAAAAATGTATTTAATAAAAAAAGATGCAGTAACACATACTCAATTACCAGGAGCTGTTATTGGAATTTATAGCGATTCTGAATATAAAAATTTAGTAAAAGAAATAACAACATCTAAAGATGAAAAAATTGAAGTTTCAGATTTAACACCAGGAACATACTATGTAAAAGAAACAAAAGCACCTGATGGTTATTTATTAGATTCATCTCCTAAAAAAGTGACATTAGCTAAAAATGAAACGGCAGAAATAGTATTTTATAATAGTCAAAATTATTCTACAGCAGGCAATTATGCAAATATCTTAATTTATGGAGTATCATTATTAGCATTAGGAATAACTCTGTTTGCAACTAAAAAAATAATATACAGGAGAAAAAATGAAAAAGAAATTATTTAATATTTTAATATTAATAATAATAATTATATCTATAATACTTATTGTTTATGGAATAATAAAAATAACAGATATAAATAAAGGAATACAAACTTCAGTAGAAGAAGTAGAAGGAATATTTTGTAATATTGAAAATTCTACTGAAGATGAATTAAAAACAAAAGTCGAAATACAAGAAGATGAAAATTATAATGGTGCAGTTGGAATGATTACTTTTAAATTAGATAAAATATATAAAACAGCAATTTACAATAATATAACGAACACAACATTAAAAAAAGGAGCAGGAAGAGCAAGCGGAACAGCAAAACTTAATGAAAAAGGTAACTGTGTTTTGTATGCACACAGAGATTCACGGATTTAGAGCCTTGTGGGATATAAAAATTGGAGATAAAGTAGAAGTTAAAACAATAACAGGAACTAAAGAATATGAAGTTAAAAATATTTATATTACAAAGCCAGAAGATCAAAAAATTTTTGAAAATTCAAATCAAACAAAATTAACACTAGTAACATGTTATCCATTTGTATATACAGGACCAGCAAATGAACGCTGCGTTGTAGAATGTTATCCAATTGGGGACGTTTCTTAATTGGACATTTTGTCCATATTGGGACACTTCTTAAAAAATTTTAAATTATTATTATAAAATTCATAAAAATACAAATACTAAAATTATATATCTTAAAGGAGGTATTTTTATGGAAAAAAATCAAAAAATAAATTGTACAGTATGTAGCTGTAAGTATAATGATGAAAACTGTGATTGTTGTACTTTACAAAATATATTAGTTGCACCAGTAGAAAATAATGATTCAAAAACACCATATGAATGTATGTGCTCAAGTTATAAGTCTGACTGTTAATTTTAAAATGGATTTAAAGTAGACATTTAGGAAAAAGTAGTTTATGAAGATAACCCAAATTATCAGACGAAAGTTTCATAATTTGGGTTTATTTTTGTTATTAAAAAGTGTCCCAAATTGGACAAAATGTCCAATTGAGAAACGTCCCCAAATAACCCTTGACATATTTGTATTTTAGAAATAAAATTATCACATAATAAATATCTAAGGAGGAATTTTAAAATGGCACTTGTAACAACAAAAGAAATGTTTGAAAAATCAATGCAAGAACACTTCGCAATAGGAGCTTTTAATGTAAATAATATGGAAATAATTCAAGGAATAGTAGATGCAGCAGCACAGGAAAATTCACCAGTAATATTACAAGCATCTTCAGGAGCAATAAAATATGCAAGAGTAAATTACTTAATGAAAATGGTGCAAGCAGCAGTAGAAGAACATCCAAATATTCCAATAGCTATACATTTAGACCATGGACCAGATTTTGAAACTTGTAAAATGTGTATAGATAATGGTTTTACTTCTGTAATGATAGATGGTTCAAAATATAGTTTTGAAGAAAATATTGCAATAACTAAAAAAGTAGTTGAATATGCACATGAAAGAGGAGTTGTAGTAGAAGCTGAAATAGGAAAATTGGCAGGAATAGAAGATGACGTAAATGTATCAGCAGATGATGCAATTTATACAAGCCCAGAAGAAGCGGAAGAATTTGTAAAGCAAACAGGATGCGATTCTTTAGCAATTGCAATAGGAACAAGTCATGGAGCATATAAATTTAAAGGTGAAGCAAAATTGAGATTTGATATTTTAGCAGAAATAAAAAGAAGAATACCAAATACTCCAATAGTACTTCATGGAGCATCAACTGTAATACCAGAATTAGTACAATTATGTAATGAAAACGGAGCAGATATACCAGGAGCAAAAGGAGTTCCAGATGAAATATTACATGAAGCAAGTATATCTGGTGTGTCTAAAATAAATGTTGATACAGATTTAAGATTAGCAATGACAGGAGCAATAAGAGAAGTATTTACAACAGAACCAGCAGCATTTGATCCAAGAAAATATTTAACACCAGCAAGAGAACTTATAAAACAAACAGTACAACATAAAATAAAAGATGTATTTGGTTCAAGTAATAAAGCTTAATTTGAAAACATTCTATATTAAAAAATAAAATGCTATAATTTTATATAGCATTTTATTTTTATATATAATAATAAATTTATTTAAATTTTAAAGCTTGGTCAATTTTCTTTTGAGCATCTTTTTTTGCAATTTCTTCACGTTTATCATAAAGTTTCTTGCCTTTACATATACCAAGTTCTATTTTAACAAAACTTCCTTTAAAATACAAACTAAGAGGAATTAAGCTATATCCTTTTTGTTTTATTAAACCAATTAATTTATTAATTTCTTTTTTGTTTAAAAGTAATTTTCTATTACGAAGAGGATCTTTATTAAATATATTTCCATGTTCATAAGGACTTATATGCATACCATAAATAAATGCTTCTCCATCCGTTATAGCAGCATAACTATCTTTTATATTAACTTTTCCAGTTTTAATTGATTTTATTTCAGTGCCAGAAAGAACAATTCCCGCTTCTAATTTATCTTCAATAAAATAATTATGACCAGCTGTAGGATTTTTAGCAATTAATTTTGACATATAAAAAACTCCTCTAATAAATTTCTTTATAAATTATATCAAAAAAAAGGCGTATTGTATACGCCTTTTAAAAATTATAATTTAAAAATATTATCTATCATTATTTTCGGAACGATTATTTTGAGAAGCATAATACCAAACAAGAGCAATTATACCTATGGCAACTAAGCCCATTATAATCCAAGTCCACATTGTTGTTGTCATTCCCATAAAAGTAGCATCAGTTGCTGTTCTAGTAGCCGTATAGCCACCATTATTACCAGTCATAGAAGTTGTATTTTTCATAGTATTACCAACATTGTTAGTAGCACCTTGCATACCATTTTCCATACCAGCAGTGCCATTTTTTACTGTATTACTAACACCTTTTGCAGCATCTTCTACAACATTTTCAGCGCCGCCAACAAAATTTCTTACGCCTTCAGCAGCTTTTTGAACACCGTTTGTAGCAAAAACAGCACTAGTTGCAAAAATCACAAAAGAAAATGTTATTATTAAAGATAACAATTTTTTTGACATAAATTTTTCCTCCTTTATATATAAAGTACAATAGAATTTAAAAAAACTCTAATATTATTATTTATTTAAAAAGAAAAAATATACATAGAAAAAACTACTATAAAAATAGTAGTTTTTTAAAAACTTTTTTAATGTTTCATTCTTATTAAAATGGCTATTCCTAAAAGTATTAATAAAATTCCTATTACAATAACAAAAATATTTAAAATATTTGAAAAACCTAAATTAGATTCTGGAAGTTTAGAAATACTACTTACTGTGGATGATTGATTAGTATTAGATGTTGATTGATTTGAAACTTGAGTATTATTAACAGTTTGATTAGTACTATTATTTGCTTGAGTATTTGAAATTTGATTTAAATCTACACCAGTAGCAAAAACGTAATTAAAAGTTAATAAAAAGATTAAAATCAATGAAAATATAATACTTATTTTTTTAACATTACACATATAAAAGACCTCCTAAAATTAATCTTATGTAATAATTATAATAATACACAAAAAAATTAAAAAAGTCTATAAAATTTGTAAAATAATTTATTTTACTATTTCTAAACCGCAATTAGTACTAATATCATAAAAAATATTAGTGCTATTTTTATTCAAAGATAAAGAAATTGTAGAATCTATACTTTCAAAAATAGTATTTTTCATTTCTCCAAATTTTGGAGACTTAAGATTAAAAAAATTGTTCATATTAGCATATAGATTTAATCTAAAAGAATTTCTTTTTAAAATTATAGAAGCAGAATTATTTTTTACTAGAAATTTTTCTATTTTGCTACCATTATAAGTAGTAAATCGATATTCCTTTCCATTAATATTTACAACACAAATAAAGCCAAGAAAATGAAATGATTTAAAAGGGATATTTGCAATAGATAAAAAGACGCTAGTATTACTATTCTTAAAACAATTACCTTGACACCAAATGTATGATGAGGGAAAAGAAATACCATAATCTTTTTCTAAATAACCAATGCCATTATTAAAATTTATTAAATTATTGTTAACATCCAAATTACCATAAATATTATGCTTCATACTTAAAATTGCATGGTTACATTCCATAAAAGGAATATAAGAAAAAGGTCCCATAATATTAGGACAAAGAAATTTTCTTTCCAATTTTAATAAATTAGAAAACTCTAGAGTTCCTTTAATAGAAAGGTCTTGATAACTTATATCTAACTTTACTTTGTCTAAAGAAAAATAATTATTTGAAATTTTAATAAAAAAAGGGTTAAACGAATAACTAAAACTCTCAAAACTATATGGAATATAATAAGAATTATTATTTGTTATAATTTGAATAAAGGCTGATTTTTTTCCATTACAAATACTAATACCTGGAATAAAAGAAATAGACATGGAATCAGATATGCATTTAAAATACCAACCTTCAAAATAATTATTTTGATTATTTAAAAATTTATCCAAATGGAAAACTTCTGGATGAGTTATTAAAAACTTATTATTCATATAAATAATATTTACTAAAAAATAAAAATTAAACATAATTTTTATAATTATAAAATGAATATATTAAAAATTTATAAAAAAATGCAACCAAATCAAAAAAAGTGGTAATATACAAATGTAAGATATCTTAAAAAGGAGTTTATATTAAAATTGGAAGTAAAAAATAATAAAATATGTACATATATTAAAAATGACAAACTAGAAATAGAAAAAATAATGCAAGATTATACTAATTACATTTATACAATAATAAGAAATTATTCAGCTAATTTATCAAAAGAAGATATGGAAGAAATTACATTAGATACATTTTTAACGTTATGGAATAATCAAACAAGATTAAATATTAACAATAAAATGTCTTCATATGTTGGTGGAATAACTAAAAATTTAATAAAAAAGAAATATAGAAAGATAAAAATAAATGACAATTTAGATGATTATGAAGAAAAATTAATTGATTTAACTAATATAGAATTAATATTTTCTAAAAATGAAAAAAATAAAATTATATTGAATGAATTGGAAAAAGCAAAGTTAGAAGATAAAGAAATATTTATTAAATATTATTACGAAGATAGAAACATAAAAGAAATTTGTATAATGCTTAATATATCTGAGTCAAAAGTAAAATCAAAGCTTTTTAGACTTAGAAAAAGATTAAAAAAAGTTTTAAAAGAAAGAGGGTATGATTCTAATGAAAACTAATATAGAAGAAATGTTAGAAAAGTTTAAAATTAATGCTGCTATATCTAATTTTAAAGAAGATTATGAAAATGAAGCAAAACGAAAAATAAATTCTAATAAAAATGATAACGTCTTTATTAGAAAATATATTATGAAAAAAAGAATTGTAGCTACTGCATGTGCAAGTTTTGTTTTGATATCTGGAGTTGTTTTTGCAACTCATATAGAAGAAATAGCACGGATATTTTAGAGGATTAGGCGAAGGAATAAATTTAGCAATAAAGAATGGATATATAGAAAATCCAGAAATGAATTTTATAGAATCAAATACAATTGCAAGTAACGAGGATAAAGGAATAGTTATAGATAATGTAAAAGTTGATGTAAAAATAGAAGATTTTTTAATGGATGATTTAAACTTAAGTACACAATTTTTCTTTCAATTTAATGAAGGAATAAAAGATGTAGTTAATTTAGACAATTTACACAACATAGAATTAACAGATTTAATAATTAAAGACGAAGAAAATAGAATTATATATAATACAAGTGATAAAGAAACATTTGAAAAATATTGCAAAGAAAACAACTTAAATTATGTATTTGGAGAATTCAATGAAAATTATATGAATAATGGTTTGAATTGTTTTCCAAGTTATCATAGCAAAGAAGGAAATTATGCAAAATTAACATATAATATGTATACAGATGGTTATCCAAAATCTAAAACACTATATTTTACATTTAGAAAAATATTAATTACAGAAAATGAAAATGCTGAAGGAAATGTAAATAAAGTTACTTTAACAGGAGATTGGAATATAAAAATAGATGTTCCAGAAAAAATGTATAATAGAACAACTGAATACTATAAAGTAATAAGCTGTGATAATAAAGATTTTAATGTATATACAGCTACAGTATCAAATACAGGATTTGAAATTGGAATTACAATATCAAACATTAAAAAACCAGAAAGATCACAAATATTAAAAGATTTATGGAAAAAATATGAAAATGGAGAAATTACTATAGATGAATATAATAGAAAAATTAATGAAGAAAAAGAATTCAAAGATGCTTGGTTAGAATATTTAAAACAAATAAATCCAATTACAAGAGTATTAGAAGTATCTGAACAAAGTGACGCACAAAAAGAGAATATTACTTATGTAGAAAATGAATATGGAAAAAAATTCGAATGTACAATGAGTCCAAGTAGAAGACAAAATTCAAATTTTATTGATGGAAATAAATTTGATTTTTATGAAACATTTGGAATGACAAAATATGATGCAACAGATAAGATAAAAGTCATGTTATCATATTATGAAGAATTAGTTACTATTGAATTGGAAAAAGTAAAAAAATAATTCTAAATAAAAATATAATATTTGAGCATATAATAAAAAATTATATGCTTTTTTATTTATAAAAACATAATATTAAAAACAAAGACAAGTAAAGAGAAAAGTGATATAATATAAAAAAATAAAATATAATAAGGAAGGTTAATTTTATGTGGATGTTAATTTTAGGTATAATATTATTAATAATTATGATTATTTCAACCATTTATGAACCTCGTAAATTTATAAATGTTATTTTAGTTACATTGTCCGCAATATTTATTTTTATGGGTATGGTTAATTTATTAGAGTTAGATAAAAATTTACAATGGATACCATTCATATTTGTTTTTGCATTTGTACCAATCTGTATGTTGATAATTGCAATACTTTTAATTATTGATGGTTTTATGATGATAAAAAAAGAAGGAAAAAGCTTAAAAAATTTATTATCAACATTTGCAGGCTTTTCAATAATAATTGCAATGTGCTCAGGAGTAGTTATTTTATTAGATATTAAACTTAACACATTTATTTATTCAATATTAGGATTTATTGTAATATATGCAATTTATTTTTCTACAATTTTTATGGGATTTTTAATATATTCTTTTTTATATGGGTTAATGCCTAAAAATTTAAAATGTGATTATATAGTAATTCATGGTTGTGGACTTTCAAATGGTGAAAATGTAACACCACTACTTAAGGGACGTATTGAAAAAGCTATTGAAATATATAAAAAGACAAATGAAAAAGCAATTTTTATTCCTTCAGGTGGGCAAGGATCAGATGAAAAAATATCTGAAGCAGAGGCAATTAAAAGATATCTTATAAGTAAAAATATACCAGAAAATAAAATTGAATTAGAAGATAAATCAACTACTACTTATGAAAACCTTAAATTTACTAAAAAAATGTTAGATGAAAAGAAAGAAAAATACTCATGTATATTAGTAACAAATAATTATCATGCTTTTAGAACAGGAGTATACTCTAAAAGATTAAAAATGAATGCACAAGTAATTGGTTCAAAAACTGCGTTGTATTATTGGCCAAGTGCATTTATTCGTGAATACATAGCGTTAATGATGAAATTAAATTGGCTTACAATAATTGTTTTTATATTTTGGATGTTAATTACAATAAGTGCACTTATGCCATTTTAAAAATAAATATTTAATGAATAGGAATTAAACATAATAATAGCATTAATAATAATTTTAATATCAAAATACATATTAAATAAAAATAAAATAATAGAAAAAACATGAAAAAATATAAAAAAATTGAATATTTTTGTATTATACAAGTATTGATAAATGTTAAGATCAATACTTGTCGGGTCTTGAAATAAGTGTAGGTTAGAAAATGTAGGGGGCTTTCTTTAAAAGAAATGGCTCCCATTTATAATATTAAGAGGTAAAATATGCAAATTTTATTTTTTTATTATTAATTTTTATGATAAAATTTGTAATGAAATTACAAATTTAGACACTTAATACATAGAAAGGAGGATTAGTAGTTTGCAAGACATTGAAAATGTTTATAAAGAAAATGCTCAAATCGTATATAAATACATACTTTCATTAACAGGTAATAAAGAATTGGCAGAAGAAATCACACAAGATACTTTTGTAGTTGCTGTGAAAGATATAAATAAATTTAAAGGAAATTGCAAGATTTCTGTTTGGCTATGTCAAATTGCAAAATATATTTGGTATAAACAAATAAGAAAAAATAAAGTAAAAGTTGTAGCAATAGAAGACACAAATGAAGAAATAATATCATTAGAGAACATAGAAGATGCTATATGTGATAAACAAGAAAAAATAGATTTATTTAAAAAGTTGCAAAAGCTAGATGATAAAACAAGAGAAGTAATGTATTTAAAATTAGAAGGAGATTTAAACTTTATGGAAATTGCAGAGATACTAGGAAAAACTCCTAACTGGGCAAGAGTTACCTTTTATAGAGGAAAACAAAAATTAAGGGAGGAATTTAATAATGAAAAATGAGTGTGAATTAGTACAAGACTTATTACTTGGATATAATGATGAAACATTAACAAAGGAAAGTAAAATATTTGTAGAAAATCATTTGAAGATATGTGATAAATGTAGTGAAAAATTAATTGAATTAAAAAATGATATTAAAGAAAATGAAAATAGTGAACAGACAAAAATAAATTATTTTAAAAAATTAAAAAGGAAAACAATATTAAAATCAATAGCAATAGTTATTTTAATATTATTTGCATTAATTTTATCAATATACATATATAAAGTATCAGTATTTACAAGTGTTTCATCAAAATATAATAAAACAATGAAATCAGAAAATATTTATGCACAAGTATTTACAATTGGAAATAATGATGAAACGACAGTAAGAGAAGTCTATTACAAAAATGGAAAATATAAATCTGTTTCAAGCACATATACAGATGATGGACAAAAAATAAGGTTAGTAGAATATGGAGTAGTTGGAGAAGATAAAACTACAATATTTAGTGAAATAAATAAAACTGTATCAATTACAACATTCAATGTGACAAAAAAAGAAAATATAATACCAAAACCTGCTACATTTGGTGCATGGACTGAAAACTTTATAATGCTACTTGGAGCTGGAATTAAAATGGATGTAAGCACAAATAATTATAGATCAAACAAAGATTATTATGTATTTACAGGAGAAGATGGTTGGAAAATATGTGTAGATAAAAATACGGGGCTACCAAGAGAAGAAAGTGGTTCTATGTTTGGTGTAGAATATTTTCCTAATACAGAAATAGAAAAGAGTATTACTAAATATACAGATAAATATAAATATGAGTTTGATGTTGTTACAGATGATGATGTGAATGTACCAAGCTTTGACGGATATGAAGTTAAATACGTTGACTATAATCAAATGATTAAAGATTTAATGTAAGAAAATATTAAACTATGATAAACAATTAAAAGAAAGTTTTTTAAACTTTCTTTTAATTGTGGTTAATTTACTAAAATAAGTTTGGAAATTGTCTTACAATTCCATTAACAAAAAATTGAGACATTTTTAAAATTTCATTTTGAACCATATCGTAAGCTTGAATATCTGCAACATAATTTTGACTTAAACGAGCAGAAACTTCATCTGATGTAAGTTTCAAATGGCTATATAACATTTTACGTATTTCCTCTTTTTCATAAAAATGATTAATGCTACTAAATAAATCAGCCATTTCATCAGCATTTTTATACCATTTTGTATTTAATTCAGTAGCTAATTTTTGATTTTTATTTTTTAGAGCTACAATTAATTGTTTACCAATTACTAAATGTTCTGTTAACAATTTTTGAATGTTACTAGCAATGTCATTTCCATAATATCTTTTAAAAATATCAGAAATATCTTTTGGATTTTGGAGTAGACGAGTTTGAGTAGCATCTAAATCTTTTAAATTTTCTGCAATACTAATCAGTAGCATACGCGTCCACATAATATGTTGTTCCCATACTAAATTCATTTCTTTTAGCAAATTAACTTGATATATACTAATCCAATAATCATTTGGAAAATTATAATTATCTGGATAAATATAAAAAGGATTTATATTATTCATAGTTTCACCCCTCATAATACAATTTATTATATATATGCAAAAAATGTGATGATAAAATAAAAATCTAATAATATTTTAATTGAAAATTTATAAAAGATAGTATATAAATATTAATAAATAAATTTAAAAGAATCTTGTAACGAAATTGATTTTTATACGTCATATATTCAAAGGAGGATAAAAGTTATGCAGGATATTGAACAAATATATGAAGAATATTTTGAAACAGTAAATAAGTATTTATTCTGTTTAACTCATAATAATGATATTTCAGAAGAACTTACACAAGAGACTTTTTATAAAGCAGTAAAGAAAATAGATACATATAAAGGCGAATGTAAAATATCAGTATGGTTATGTCAAATAGCTAAAAATCTTTGGTACGATCAATGCAGAAAAAATAAAAAGTTTGTAAATATAGAAGAAACGAATTTATTAGAAGTACAAGCATTAAATACATTAGAAGAACAAGTTATTTCAGATGATGAAAAGATTTCATTATACAAAAAGTTGCAAGCTTTAGATGATAAAACTAGAGAAGTAATGTATTTAAGAATAACAGGAGAATTAAGTTTTAAAGAAATTGGAATTATTTTGAATAAAACAGAAAACTGGGCTAGAGTAACATTTTATCGTGGAAAGAATCTATTAAAGGAGGTTGATTGATATGAAAGAGAAAAGAGATTGTAAAATTATTCAAGACTTATTACCAAATCATATTGAAAAGTTAACAAATGAAGAAACTAATTTATTTATTAAAGAACATTTAAATGAATGTAATGAATGTCAAAAAGTATTAGAAAATATGAAAAAAGAAATAAATGTAAGCAGCAACAAAAGAGATGAAAGAGAAGTAAAATACATTAAAAAGTTTAGTAGCAAGATGAAGGTACTAAGATTTATTATATTAACATTAATAATAATATATATAGTAGTTGTAGGAAGAAGAACTTTTATAATGACTTCGCTTTCAGAAAAAGCTCAAGAAAATCAATTAAATAGTAATTATTATGTTAAATTATATTCATATCAAGGCGATTCACTAATAATAACAGAAAGTTATAATAAAGGAGAAGATTATTTAACTACAAGGACAAGGTTCGTAGATGGTAATAAAATTCAAAAAATAACAAATTACAAGAAAGAAACTGAAAAATTATCTTTTATAGAGGTTGATGGAAAAAAATATATGCTAAATCCTAAAACAATAATAGGTGGACATATATTACCTGTAACTTATGTGTCAGAAGGGTTATTATCAAACATCCAATACGCATGTATTATTGGAATAGATAAGACTTATTGTAACGGAAGAGAATGTTATGTTATTAAAGGAAATAGTTATGAAAGATATATAGATAAAGAAACAGGGTTAGCGATTAGAGATATAGAAAAGTCAAATAAAGAGATAACAAGACAAAACGATACAGTAGTTGATTATGAGTATACATTTAATATTGTAAAAGATAGTGATATTGTAAAGCCAGATACAACAGGATATATTGCAAATGAATAAGATTCAAAAGAAGAATAGAAATAAAAATCTATTCCTTTTTTAAAATATAAAAAGAAATACTAATAATTTTGTTGACAACAAAATCGATATATTATACAATACAAACAAAGGTTTTGAGACGCAAACGTAGTTATATAATATGGAGGTAGTTTTATTGAATAGTATAGAGAATTTAAAAGATTTAATAATATATCAAAGTCAAAATAATGAAAATATATCAGTAGAAGTTTTGTATGATGAAGAAGATTTTTGGTTGACTCAAAAATCAATGTCAAAATTATTTAATGTAGCAGAAAATAATATCACATATCATTTAAAAAATATATTTAAAACAGAAGAATTAGAAGAAGATTCAGTTACTCAAAAAATTAGAGTAACTGCTTTAGATGGAAAAAAGTATAATACAAATTTCTACAGTTTAGATGCAATTATAGCAGTTGGTTATAGAGTGAATTCAAAAGAAGCAACAGATTTTAGAATTTGGGCAACAAAAACTTTAAAAGAATACATAAAAAAAGGTTTTGTTGTTAATAGTGAAATGCTAAAAAATGGACCTAAATTTGGAAAAGACTATTTTGATGAATTATTAGTTAAAATAAAAGAAATTAGAGCAAGTGAAAGAAGATTTTATCAAAAGATAACTGATATATATAAAGAATGTAGTTTTGATTATGATAAAAATAGTGAAACAACACAAGAGTTTTACAAAAACGTTCAGAATAAACTACACTTTGCTATTACTGGTATGACAGCTTCTGAAATAATTTATAATAGAGTAGGTAGCAAAAAAAAGAATATGGGATTGACAACTTGGAAAAATGTACCAGATGGAAAAATTCTTGAAACAGATGTAACAATAGCAAAAAACTATCTTTTACAGGAAGAAATTACAGAATTAAATAATTTAGTATCAATGTATCTTGACTATGCAGAAAGACAGGTTAAATTAGGTAAAATTATTTCAATGCAAGAGTGGAGAGAAAAATTAGAAGTGTTTCTAAAAATAAATGAATATAATATTCTAAAAGATAATGGGAAAATTAAAAGAGAAATAGCAGACAAGTTGGCTTTAGATGAGTACAAAAAATATAGAGTTATACAAGATAAAAATTATATCTCAGACTTTGATGAGTTAGTGACAGAAGCAAAAAATCTAAATAGCATTTAAACGATAAATTGCAAGCTATAAAAGCAAGAGATTAGTTGATAATTTCTTGCTTTAATGTTATTATATGATTAAAAAATGGGGAATTATTGTTAGGAGTAAATCTATGAAAAAAATATTAAAAGCTATAAGTATTGTATTAGGAATTATTATTATTTTAGGATTAGTATTCTTTGTGATTGATTATAATAGAGTAAAGACTAATGAAAGACCAATGTTTTGTATTAAAAACCCAGCAGGTGCGATAAATGATGGGGGAACAGTTGAGTTTTTTGGTATAGGATATAAAGTTATAGATTTTCATACAATAGCAGGTTTTGATAATATAAAAATAGGTACTTGGTTTATGAATTATGATGACTTCTATGAAGAAAAGAAAGAATATGAAATGAAATTCGAAGATAAACTAAAAAATGAGAGTAATATTAACAGCAAAGTTACAACTATAGATATTGAAACAGCATTTACAACTAGTGAGAGTTTAATATACACTTTAAATCAAGAGGAAATATATCAAATTTTTAATATTATAGACAATGCAGATTTTTCAACAGAAGTATGCGATGGACTTCCAAATTACTATATTAAATATAATAGTGAAAATGAAAAAGCTTTTGTAATTTATGGAATTGAGATAAATAACAATAAATGTCATATTACTTCAGTAGATGGAGAAGCGATATTATCTAATGAACAAATAAAAAAAATAGTTGAAATGATTGATAAATATTTTAATTAGATTAAACTTTAATAGTGTATTAGAAAATATTATTGTATGAGAGTATTTATGAATAATAATGAGAATGATTGGAAAAAAATTGATGAATGGAATGAAAAAAGAAAACAAGATGAAAAAGAAAAATTCGGAGTCAATTTTGCAGAAATTGACTCCAAAAGGAGACATAAGGGAGTAAATAAAATTGTAAAAGGAATGAAAATAGCTGGAAAAACAATTAAATTTGGTGGAATTATAACTATTATAATAGTAATTGCTATTGTAGTTCTAATACTTGGACTTATTATTTCAAATATAAATGCACGAACGAATGTAAAAGCAGAAAAAACAATAGAAGAAATGTATAACACTAAAATTGATTTAGTTTCAAAAGAGGTAGATGATAAGGAAAATGGTAAATACTTTTTTAAAGTATCTAATAATAGTGAAATACAATTTATAGCAATAAAAAAATATGGAAATTTAAGTGAAGATTATTTAGATAATTGTCATAAATATTATTTCGAAAAATGGCAAAGTAAGGAAAAAGAAATATTCATCGTAAATCAAAATAAAATTGGAGATGTTTTGGATTATGATACATATATAATCATTAACACATATGAAGAATTAGAAGATGCAATGAAAAATATAAATAATTTTGTAGACTTTTGTGGAGAAAACTTTTCTACAGCTTGGAGAATATACATAAAAAAAGGTAATTATATGATATATCCATATCAAAGTAGAGGGATGACTAAAGAAGAGGCTACAGAAAAAGCAGAAGAATTGTATAAAAATATTTCATTTACAAATGATATAAGAAAATAATATTAATAATACAATTTTTATAACAGTACATTACTAATGTCTATTATGACAGATGAATATTGAAACGATAAATTACAATTTATCTAACCGATTTTTATAAAAAAGCTAGTTTGTAAAAAAATCCTGCAAACCGTTGTGGTTGCAGGATTTTGTACATATATTTTTTATCTCTTAGTAAATTACAAATGTACCAAAATGAATACTTTGAGATGTTTTTGTATATTACTAGGATATTACACATACAAACGTATAAGATCTAAAAAAGTCTTAATAAAATATAAAAATCTAAAATATGACTATAAATTTTACAAAACACTATAATATTAAAGATTTAATATACACAATAAGGGGAAAACAAGTAATGTTAGATAGTGATGTTGCAATTTTATATCACTATACAACAAAAAATATAAATAAAGCTGTAAAAAGAAATGTTGAAAGATTTCCAGAGGATTTTTGTTTTCAATTAACTGAAAAAGAAATAGAAAACTTGAGGTTCCAATTTGGAACCTCAAGCTTAAAAAAAGAAAATTATGGAGGAAGGAGATATCTTCCATATGTTTTTACAGAACAAGGAATATCAATGCTTTCTGTAGTTTTAAAAAACGATATAGCGATACAAGTTAGTATAAACATTATAAGGGCCTTTATAGAAATGAGAAAATTTTTGGCGTCAAATGGACAGATTTTTGAAAGATTAACAAACGTAGAATATAAATTATTAGAACATGATAAAAAGTTTGACAAAGTGTCTGATGAATTACAGAATGAAGAAAATATAAAACAAAAAATATTTTTTGAAGGACAAATATGGGATAGCTATAGTCTAATAATAGATATAATCAAAAGCGCTGAAAAGAAAATTACAATAATAGATAATTATATAGATGATAGCATTTTAAAAATGTTATCAAAGAAAAACAAAGAAGTAGAGGTCATAATATTAACATCAGAAAAAAGCAATATATCAAAGTTAGATATACAAAAATTTAATAAGGAATATCCTATTTTAAAATTAGCAAAATCAGATAAATTTCACGACCGTTTTATAATAATAGATAATAAAGAATTATATCATTGTGGAGCATCAATAAAAGATTTAGGGAAGAAATGTTTTGCTATTACAAAGATAGAAAATGTAAAAATGATAGAATTAATAAAAAATATAGTATAGTTATTGAAAATATATGCAAAATATGATAATTTAAATAGCAAGAAAAATAGAAAGTTGTAAGGAGGATTCTAAAATGAAAAAGCTAAACTTAATTGTTGTATTTAGTAAAGATTTAAATAAAACTCTCTTTTGCATTAGAGCAAAAGAGCCATACAAAGGATTATATAATTTTGTTGGTGGAAAAGTTGAAGAAAATGAATCTAATGATGATGCAGCTTATAGAGAATTATTCGAGGAAACAGGAATATCTAATAATGATATAGAATTAGAACATTTTATGGATTTAAATTATTTTAGATATGAAAATAATTTACAAGTTTATTATGGAATATTAAAACATGATGTGAACTTAGTTGAAGAAAAAAATAAATTAGAGTGGATAGATATAAATGAGAAATTATTAGATAATGAAAAGTTTGCAGGAAATTATAATATACCACATATAATAAAGCAAATTAAAGTGTATCTAAAGAATGCAAATTATTAAATATTAATGTTAAAATTATAATTATATATAAATAATTGATTGGAGGAAAAAATATGATACATCAAATGAAATTAAAGGAAAGCCCATTTGAAAGAATAAAAGACGGAACGAAAACAATAGAATTCAGATTATATGATGAGAAAAGAAGAAAGATAAAAATTGGAGATAAAATAGAATTTTTAAAATTACCAGAATTACAAGAAAGAATAATAGTGGAAGTATTAGATATTTATAAAGATATATCATTTGAGGAGTTATTTAAGAAAGTTTTTAATGATGAGAAAGAGATAGAAAGAAAGACAAAATCAATGGAGCAATACTATTCACATGAAGAAGAAAAAGAATATGGTGTTGTGGGGATTAAAATAAAATTATTATTGCAAATATAGAATTTAGAATAACAATTATATATAAAAGGTGGTAAAAATTATGGATTTAAAAAAGATACAAAAAGAAATATATCAAAATAAATTAGATAAAGGATTTAATGTTACTGATATTAATAAAGAATTTTGCCTAACATATGGAGAAATATCAGAAGCATATGAAGCTTGGAGAAAAAAGAAAGATGATTTAGGAGAAGAACTTGCAGATGTTGCTATATATTTATTAGGTTTATCAGAAATATTGGGTATAGATTTAGAGGATGAAATACAGAAAAAGGTATATAAAAATTCAAAGAGAGAATACAAAAATATTGATGGTGTTAATACACGAATCAAGGAATTTCAAGATGATATTGAAAGATAATCATTGCGACAAATTACAATTTTTCGAGCAGATGATTAATTGATAATTGTCTGCTTTTATGATAATATAAGTAAAAATAGAATAGAAATTTGTTAAGGAGTTTAAGTAATATGAATGAATATATTAATTTAACTTTAGAAAATATTGATGATGAACATATCTGTTGTGCTATTGGAGATCTAAAACATCAAAATGGCGTAAATAGTAAAAAAGAATGGATTAAAAGTAAATTAAATGAAGGACATGTATTTAGAAAACTAAATGCAAGAGGGAAGATATTTATTGAATATGAGCAAATAGAAACTGCTTGGGTTCCAATAGACGGAAAAAATTATGAATATATTTATTGTTTATGGGTTGCAGGTAGTTTTAAGGGTAATGGTATTGCAAAAGAATTATTGGAATATGCAATAAATGATTCAAAAGAAAAAGGTATGAGTGGTATATGTACTTTAACTTCTAAAAAGAAGAAACCATTTTTAGGAGAGAAAAGATTTTTTGAGCATTATGGATTTACAGTTGTAGATACTATTGGAGATTATGAATTATTAGCATTACAATTTGATAATAATGAAACTCCTAGATTTAACGAGAGTGCAAGATTGATGAAAATAAATAATCAAGATTTCACTATTTATTATAGTCCCGAATGCCCTTATGTAGAATATGAAGTAAAAGAATTATCTGATTATGCAAAAGAAAAAAATATAAAGATAACTTTTATCAAAATTGATTCTTTAGAAAAAGCAAAAAATGTTCCTTGCATATTTAATAATTGGGCTAATTTTTATAAGGGTGAATTTATATCTAATACTATATTAAATGCAAATTCATTTGAAAAATTGATTAAATAATAGGTTACATGCTTTATAAAAGTACTTATATAAGCAAATTTCATAAAACAACATATTATAATAAAAAGGAGGAATGAGAAAATGTATTCAGATTATTATAATATGTATAATCAATATTATGGACCTGATTATAGAAGTAGTGAACCACAATTAGATAGTGGAGAGATTATTACATTAAATCAAGCAATTAATTTAATTAAGCAGTCTATTGGAAATGAAAAAGAAGATGAGGTGTTTTATGATACTTTAATACAACAAGCACCTACAGAAAAGGAAAAAGATATTATAAGAAGTATTAGAGATGATGAAAGAAAACATAATCAGATATTAAGAAGATTGTATTATGAATTTACAGGACAAATGTTACCAGCAAATACTATTTTATCAAATGAACAAAAAAATAATATGGATTATAAATCAAATTTAGAAAAAGCATTATTTGGTGAATTGGATGCAGTTGTTAAATATAGAAAGATTTTAGGAACAATGCCAACTGGAAATAGTTATACATTATTAATGTCTATTATGACAGATGAATTAAGACATGCAAGCAAATATAATTTTTTAATACAAAATAATATATAAGCAGACATTAAACTTGTCACATAAGGTTTGCTTTTGTCATATAATATAAATATAAAAGCTAAACTTAGGAAGTGATAAGAATGTCAATGCCAAACATTCCAAACGTAGAGACTAAAATTGATATAACAACTACTCAAGCTGCTAATGTTGTTTTAGCATCAGTAGGATTTGAAAAATTAGGTTTAGCTCATATAATAAATGCAGAAGGAGAAAAAATACAATCTTTTCTTGGAACATTAAAAGGTCAAAAAGTAAAAGAAGAAGTAAAAATAGAAGACCTAGAGAAACTTGATAAAATAGTTAATAATACTTTAAATGCTATTACTAAAAAGGAATTATTACTTTTAATGAAATTACAAGAAACTGAAAATGTTTTAGAAAACAATAAAGAAGCAGATAAAGCCAAATAATTAAAATAATAATTTTAAAGATAAATTATAAGTCTTTGAGCAGATAATTAGTTGATAATTGTCTGCTTTTATGATAGCATAAGAGAAAATAAAATAGTAAGTTATTAAAGAATGATTTTAGAAACTAGAATAAAAATACACATAAAAGGATGATAGAAAATAATTTGGAGGAATACATATGTCAGAAAAAGAAAAAATGTTAGCAGGAGAAATATATAATGCTAATTATGATGAAGAACTAATAGAAGAAAGAATAAAAGCAAAAGACTTATGCTATGAATACAATAATTTAAAACCATCAAATAAAGAAGAAAGAGAAAAAATATTAAAGAAGATTTTAGGAAAAATAAAAGAAAATTGCATAATAGAACAACCTTTTATATGTGATTATGGATATAACATAGAAATAGGAGAAAATTTTTATTCAAATCATAATTTAATAATATTAGATGCTAATAAAGTTGAATTTGGAGATAATGTTTTTATTGCTCCAAATTGTGGGTTTTATACAGCAGGTCATCCGTTAGACGCAGAAACAAGAAATAAGGGATTAGAATATGCAAAACCAATAAAAGTTGGAAACAATGTATGGATTGGTGGAAATGTTGTAGTACTTCCAGGAGTAAACATAGGAGATAATGTTGTGATTGGTGCAGGAAGTTTAGTAAACAAAAATATTCCATCAAATAGTTTAGCAGTTGGAAATCCTTGCAAAGTTATAAAAAATATTAAATAAAAGTGAAAATTTAAAAAGAAAGAAGGATAAAAATGGTTAAATTAACAGAAAAATTTAGTAAAAATAAAATAATAATAGCAATAGCTTCAATATGTATAATTTTAACTATAGGAACAGTGTTTTTTATTACAAAAAGCAATAATATAGAAACAATAAATCCAGAACAACAAATGCAAAATAAATTAAATTACGAATATAAATTATTTAAGCCAAGTTTTCAAAATCCAGGAGATCCTAATCCATATAGTTATGATTTCACACAAGATATGACTTATCAAGATGAAGAAAATATATACTATAAAAAAATAGATAATTACAATGATTATAGTATTGTTAAAAGCAGATGGAACGACATTTTAGATATGAGCGAGAGTGATTTTGAAAATAAATTTATGGTAATTAGTGCAATAGAAAATACAAGTATGGTAGGACTTACAGTTAATAAAATTGAAACAGATACAAACTATTTATATATTTCATTAATAAAAGATGAAAAATTTTCTGCAAATGATGAAGCATTAAATAAAGTAGTATATGGAAACCAAAGTTCAGAATACGAAGAAGAATATGAAGAAACTTGTATTTCATATATACTACCAAAAACTATGGAAAGAGAAAAAATAATTGTAACTAGAAATTTAAGAAACGATGAAAAAGATTTTGATACACAAATGCAAGTAGCAGAAATAAATTCTAAATATTTAAACAACCTTTTTCAATATAAAGATAGTAATTATAGAAAAGCAAAACAAGAAGCATCACAATCAAATGAAATATTTTCTTTAGTAGAGCAAGACTGGAAAGATATGATATATAAAAGATTTACAATAACAAAAAGTATGCAACCTATAAATTTTGATAATTTCAAATCACTTGGAGATGGATTCTATTGTTTACAAGTTACAGAATATAGTGAATATTTAAAACTAATGAACAATTATGGAGTAGAAAAACTTAACTGGAGAGATTTTAAAAATATTTATGCAATAATAATAGTAAGAGATAATTCAGATAATTCTATTGGAATAGATGAAATAAAAACAGATAATAATGGAAAAAGTTATTTAGAAGTTTATAAAAATGGAATATTAGATGTTGATGAAAATTTTAAATATCCAGCTACAGTAGTATTTGTTCCAAATTATAGAAGCTTGGAAGCAAATTATTTAGAAATCAGAACAAAATAATTAAAGAAAAACATATTAAGCAAAGACAATTTATATTAGCTAGTAATTAATTGATAATTACTAGCTTTTGTGTTAAGTTAGAAAAAAATAAAAAAAGTGCTACCTTTTTGAAAATTTTGTTAATATATATATGAAAGATATCTTTAGTAAGGAGTTTAGATCTAAATTGAATAGAGCAAATAAAATAGAAAAATACAAAGAAAATAATAATTTTAATCTAGAAAAAGTAATTGATGATTATAGTGGTTATGTCTATAAAATTATTGAAAATATGGCAGGAAACTATTTATCTAATGAAGATGTAGAAGAAGTAATTTCAGATACTTTCTTGGTATTATGGAAAAATAAAAATAAAATAGAAAATGAAAAGTTATTAAGTCCATATATAGCAGGAATTACAAGAAATTTAGTAAAATTAAAAAGTAGAACAATAAATTTTAATAGTGATATTTCTGATTATGAGAATATAATTCAAGATTTTATAAAAATAGATTTAATGTATGAAGAAAGAGAAAAAATTTCACTAATAGAAAACGCTTTAAACAAAATGAAAGATGAGGATATTACAGTTTTTAATTTATACTATTATTCTTCTATGAAATTAAAACAAATTGCAGAGAAAATGAATGTTTCAGAATTTAATATAAAGTCAAGATTATACAGAGTAAGAAAAAAATTAAAAAAAGAATTAGAAAAGGGAGGATATAGTAATGAAAAATAAACAAAATGAAAAAATATTAAAAAGTGTAAAACAAAAAATTTCTGTATCCAACTTTATTAAGGAGGAAAAAACAGATATGAAAAAAAGTTCAAAAAATATATTTAAAAGTGTTGCAGTTGCATCTTGTATGATAATTTCTATTACTGGAGTTGTATTTGCAAAAGATATTGGAGCTCTAGTTAAAAAATGTTTTGCTTGGGAAAGTGGCGGTGTTCAAACTGCAGTAGAAAATAATTATTATAAAGAAGTTGAACCACAATATATAAATTCAGATGGAATAGAAATTGCAGTTGATTCATTTTTAATGGATGATGATAATTTTGTTATGAATTTCAAAATTAAGTTAAGTGATAAATATAATATAAAAAATATGATGATGGGTATGGGGTTATATGATTTAAAAATAGTAGATGAAAATGGTAAAAAAGTATTTGCAACTAGTGAATTAGAATTAGAAGAAAGAAAAGTATATAAAACGGAACAAGAGGCAAAAGAAAATTATGATAGTTATAGAGGAGGATATGGTGCTAATGCTGAAATAATTGGAGAAAATGAAATAATGTATCATTTAACTGCAACAGAAAATCCAGTTTCATTTCCAAAGTGCAAGAAATTATTTGTAACATTTACAAAAATTCATGTAAGGAAAGACCTTTATGAACAACCTTTAAATGATTGGTATGAAGGAGATTGGAAATTTGAATTAGATGTTCCAGAAGAAATGTATAATAGAGAAATTATAATTTATAAAGTAAAAAGTTGTAGCGATAAAAATACTATTGTAGGAGATGCAACATTATCTAACACTTCTTTTAGGATATCAATTCCATTAAGTACAACAGAAAAAGTAGATTATGAATTATTAAAAACAAGTACACCAAAAAATATTTCTGATAAGATAGCATTTCAAAAAGAATATGTAGAAACATCAGATGGTAAAAAATTTGAGATATCAATGGATGGAAATAGCGGATATGCTGTACCAAAAGGAAAAAATCGAATAGAAAACTATAAACAAAGTTTTAATTTAACAAAATATGATGCAACAGATGAATTAACAGTTCATATATTTACAAATAAAGGTGAAGAAATAATAATCAAATTAGAAAAAACACATTAGAAAATTACAAATTATAAAGCAGATAGTTAGTTAATAATTATCTGTTTTATTTTATAAACAAATTATTGACTATACGGTCTACTTTTAGTATACTATATAAAATTAAGGAGGAAATTATGAAACAATCAGAAAAGTCAAAAAATACTTATAATAAAATTCTTTTATCTGCAATAGAAGAATTCGGCCAAAAAGGTTATGATAATGCTTCTTTAACTACAATGTGTAATAAATATAGTATATCTAAAGGACTAATATATCATAATTTTAAAAATAAAGATGAATTATATCTTTGTTTAGTAAAAGAATGTTTTACTAAATTAGTTAAATATTTAAAAGAAGAAGAATATTCAAATAATAATGCATGGGAAAACATGAAAAAATTATTAAATTTAAGAGAGAAATTTTTTGAAAACAATAAAAACTACAGAAATATTTTTTTTAGTGCTGTTTTAACTCCTCCTAATCATTTAGTAGAAGATATTCAAAATATTCGAAAAGAATTTGATGAATTTAATATAGAAAAATTTAAAGAATTATTAAAAAATGTAAAACTTAGAAAAGAAATAACCGAAGAAATGGCGATTTCTTACTTTTTAGCATATCAAGAAATGTTTAATGGATATTTTCAAAACCAAATATATAATAGTAAAGATTTATTTTCAGTTAGTAAAGAACATGATTTAAAACTTTTACCTATATTAAATGTTATGTTATATGGAATAGCAGTGCAAGAGAGTGATGATTGTAAAAATAAAGAAAATATAATACAAGAAGGAAAGGAAGAATAAAAAATATGATAGAATTATTACGATTTTTAGTAGCTATTATAATAGCTTTTTTAGTGGGAAAACTTGTTGCAAAAATAAAATTGCCATCTATATTAGGGTGGCTTATTACTGGAATGATATTAGGACCACACGCATTTTCTTTGGTAAATCAAGAAGTATTAGATGCAAAGTGGTATGAAATACTTATTCCTATTTTAGAGTGTACAGTAGGTTTAATGATAGGTACAGAATTAGTTTGGAAAAAAATAAAACAATCTGGGAAGGCAATTATTATTACAACTCTTACACAATCGCTTGGGACATTTGCTTTTGTTTCACTCGTTTTTTGCATTGTATTAAAATTAATGAATTTACCTATTTATTTAGCATTTATATTTGGAGGAATTGCACTTGCTACTGCACCAGCACCTGCACTTTCTATTGTGCGTGAATTTAAAACAAAAGGACCTGTAACAAAAACATTAATTCCTATGGCTGCATTAGATGATATTGTGGGATGTATTGTGTTTTTTACTACAATTGCAATTATAGCAGGAAATATTTCTACTAATAATCTATCTCCTGTAATGATTATTCTTGTAGTCTTATTACCACTAATTATAGGAATTGTAACAGGATTTATTACGGGGTTAATTTTAAAAAAAGAAAGAAAGAAGAAAACAAGTATTGCTATTTTGTTAATTGCTATTTTAATTACTTCAGGAATAGGATTTTTGTTTAATTATATTATTCTTCCAATACCTGTTTTAAACTTTATGCTAATAGGTATGGCTTTTTCTGCTACATTTGCTAACATGATAGGCGAAAAACAACTAGAATATATTATGGAGGGATTTAATCCAATTTTAGGAATTGCTATTTTAATAGTAATACTAAATTTGGGAACTCCACTAGATTATCATTTAATATTAGGCGCAGGAGTATTTACATTTATTTATATTGTGTCTCGTGCTTTAGGAAAATATTCAGGTGCTTATTTTGGTGCACAAATTACCAATTCCCCTGAAACAATAAAAAAATATTTAGGACTTACATTACTTCCACATTCTGGAGTTTCACTAGTGTTTACAGGAATTGCTGTTTCTGTTTTAATGGGACCAGATAAGGATGGGGCAAATTTGATTCAAGGAACAATTGCAGCAGCTGCAGTTATTAATGAAGTTATTGCTGTAATATTTGCTAAAAAAGGATTTGAATGGGCAGGAGAATTAGAAAGTCAAAATACTTTAGAAGACACTGAAGAAAAACAAGAGATAGAATAATAATTACATTTATTCAAAGACAGGGTTATTTCATGCAATATTACAAAATTGCAATATATTATGAAATAACCCTGATTTAAAGAAAATATTAATTGACAAATAGAAAGTCAAATGATAAAATACAAACGACAGTTCTATAACAAAATAAGCATAGAAACATAAGAAAGGTAGAATAAAATGGATAAAATAATTGTAGAAGTAGGTTCAACTTGTACTAAAGTAGATAAATTCAACGGAAAAACTATAGAAAAATTAGAAGGAAAAACAATCCAATTTAAAAAGCATTATAACGAAGATAAAAAGTTAAGAGAAACTGATATTAATGAACTAATAGATAGTATAAAACAATTAAAGTCTATATCTGAAGACATATATGTATGTGGAACAAGCATTTTTAGAAGTCTAAATAATTTAGAAAAAAACTCATTTTTAGAAAAATTTAAAAATGAAACAGGATATAATTTTAATATTATTTCTCAAGAAAAAGAAAACGAATTAACAGTTTTTGGAACAACCAGATTTGTAAACGATAAAGTATGTGTATTTATTGGTGGAGGGGGATCCACTGAAATTGCAATATATGATAAGGAAATAAAAGAAAGTGTCAACACAAAAATTGGTGCTATAGATGTAATGCAAAAATTTCCAGATTTAGCAGAAAATTTTGCAAAAACTAATTTTGAAACAGTAAAAGCATTTATAAAAGAAAGATTAAATTTACCAAAAGAAAAAGCAGATATATTAATATTAGCAGGTGGAGGACATGAAAAATTTGCAAGATATTCTGGCATAAAATATGAAGAAAACACTTTATATAATGATGAAGCATCACCAATTATGATGGATATAGAAACAAGAAAAAGTGAAACAGAAAGATATTATAAATTAATATCTTTAGATGAAATAAGAAGTAGAGTAAAAGATCCAGAATGGTGGTACCCTACAAGAGCAATGAGTGCTTTTGTATTAGTAGTTGCAGAAGAAATAGGTGCAAAATATATTGTACCAACTGACATAGCAATGGTATATGGAATTTTGGATAACGAGAAAATATGAAAAAGATGTTAACAGTTATTTTTGAAAAAATAAAAAAAGATAATCCTGATATGTCTCTAGATGAATTATTATATAAAGTTTATGAAACTATGGAAACTAAAGTTGAAGGATTCGATAAAAATAGAAAATTAATATTAGAAGCAAATAATATTGATGAATTTGATTACTACACTAAATCTGTTAATAAAAAATTAGTAAAATATGTTGAAGAACACATCTTTCCACAATATGAGCCTAATGACAAAGCACATGGAATAGTACATATAAGAGAAGTAATACGTAGAGCTTTTGCTTTAAATGATACTTTTAAATTGAATTTAGATAAAAACATGATTTATGCAATTGCTTCATGCCATGATTTAGGAAAATATGAAAACCATGAAATTCATGAAAAAATTGCTGCTAGTAGATTTATCTCTGATGAAAAAATGAAACAGTTTTTTAATGATGAACAAAGAAAAGTAATAAAAGAAGCAATAGAAGATCATAGGTCATCAAAAGAAGATGAACCAAGAAGCACATATGGAAAATTAATATCTTCTGCCGATAGAAATACACAAATAGATATAGTTTTTATAAGAAGTTTTTTTGTAGCTAAAGAAAGAATGCCTGAAACTAATATAGAAGAATATTTGGATTATACAATAAAAAGGTTATCTAAAAAATATAGTGAAGAAAATCCAGAAAATATGTTTTTTGAAGATGAAACATATAAAATGTTTTTAAAAGACATGAGAAATTTATTAAAAAATGAAATAGAATTTAAAGCCAGATATTGTGAAGTGAATCATATAAAGTCAAGAGATAACAAAGTATTTGATGAACAAGGCGAAATTTTATATAAAATAAATTATTGACAAATAGTAAATAATATAATAAAATATAAACAATAGTTCAATATATAAACCAATATATCAATAAAAGAAATAAAAAATGTAAATAAGAACTAAATAATAAAGAAGGATGTGTTCTTATGAAAGAAAAAAATGAGATTATTATATTTGATAATCAAAATGTAAAATTAGAAGTTAACATGAAAGATGAAACAGTGTGGCTTACACAAGCTCAAATGGCTGAGCTATTTGGAAAAGCTAGAAATACGATTACGGAGCATATTAATAATATATTTAAAGAAGGTGAATTAAAAGAAAAAAGCAGTGTCGGTTTTTCCGACATTGCTAATTCAGATAAGCCAGTAAAAATATATAATTTGGATGTAGTAATATCAGTAGGATATAGAGTAAAATCTAAAGAAGGTACAAAATTCAGACAATGGGCAAACAAAATCTTAAAAGATTATATGCTAAAAGGTTATGCTGTAAATCAAAAAAGATTAGAATATTTAGAAAAAACAATAAAATTAATAGATATAGCAAATCGAAAAGAAAAAGAAATAATTATAGATTTAGTAACGAATTTTTTAAATGATTAATATGGAGGAAATATGTTTAAATTACATTCAGAATATAAGCCAACTGGAGACCAACCAGAGGCAATAAAATATCTTGTAAATGGAATAAATAAAGGCGAAAAGTTTCAGACACTTCTAGGAGTTACAGGCTCTCGGAAAAACTTTTACAATGGCAAATATAATTGAAAAAACACAAAAACCAACACTTATTTTAGCACATAATAAAACACTAGCAGGACAACTTTATAGTGAATTTAAAGAGTTTTTTCCTGAAAATAATGTTGAATATTTTGTTAGCTATTATGATTATTACCAACCGGAGGCATATATAGCTCAATCAGATACATATATAGA
>CAYVYP010000005.1:0-44066 GCA_964455975.1 uncultured Lachnospiraceae bacterium | reverse complement strand
GCAACAGTTGTATTAAGAGCTGCAAAATTAACTATTTTTGATGAACCAGAAGCTGGAATTGGTTTATGGAGTTTTACAAATTTAATAAATATATTTGAAAAAATGAGAGAAACAATAAAAGGCACAACAATAATAATCTCTCATCAAGAAAGAATTTTAAATATAGCAGATGAAGTAGTATTAATGAAATCTGGCGAAATTGTTGATTTTGGAAATAGTAAAGAAATCTTAGATAAAACATTTGTAAATTCAGAATGTTGTAAATTAAATAAGAATACAATTAACAAAGATTAATGAAAGGATTTTTATATGGAAGATAATAAAATAAATGATATTGATAAAAGTCTTTTAGATGAAATTTCTAATTTAGAAAATATACCTAAAGGAGCATATAATATTAGAAAAAATGGAAAAGGAATTGAAAGAAAAGTAACTGAAAATGTTAATATAGTAACAAAAACTGATAAGCCTGGAATTGATATTTTTGTAAAAGAAAATACAAAATTTGAGTTTATTCATATTCCTGTTATTATTACCGAAAGTGGTCTAACAGATGTTGTATATAATGATTTTTATATTGGAAAAAATGCAACTGCTTATATTGTTGCTGGTTGTGGAATTCATAATGATAATCATCAAAAAACTCAACATGACGGAATTCATAGATTCTTTTTAGAAGAAGGAGCAAAAGTAACTTATGTTGAAAAGCATTATGGCGAAGGTTCTGGAGATGGAAAAAGAATTTTAAATCCTGTAACAGAAGTATATTTAAAACCTGGCAGTAGTATGGAAATGCAAAGTAGCCAAATTAAAGGTGTAGACTCAACAATAAGAGAAACCAAAGGAGAACTTTCTGAAAATACTAACTTTGTTGTATCAGAAAAAATAATGACTCATGGAAATCAATTTGCAAAAACAATTTTTAATGTAACTTTAAATGGAGAAAATTCAAGCACACATGTAACATCTAGGTCTGTTGCAACAGAAAATTCTGAACAATTCTTTGTTTCAAAGATATACGGAAATACAAAATGTTTTGCGCATAGTGAATGTGATGCAATTATAAAGGACAATGCTAAAGTAACTGCTACTCCAGAAATTATAGCTAATAATGTAGAAGCAAATTTAATACATGAAGCTGCTATTGGAAAAATTGCAGGAGAGCAATTAACAAAGCTTATGACTTTAGGGCTTTCTGAAAAAGAAGCAGAAGATCAAATAATAAATGGATTTTTAAAATAGACCTTAAAAAAGGTCTATTTTAATTTAAATATCCTAATAATTTCAAAATTGCAATTCCTACCTTTTCTCCTTTTCCTTCATATGGCCACTCATTTATTGAATATCCTGGGTCATCATTTATTTCAATTATAGAATAATTCTTTAAATTTAAATCATCAATAATTAAATCCACTCCACAAACCTTTGCATCAAATGCTTTAGCTGCTTGTTCTGAAATTTTTTTAAAATATTCTGGCATTTTTTCAGTCATATCTAAACTTTCACCACCAGTTGAACAATTTGAATTTGTCCTTAAAAATACTCTCTTATCTTTTTCTATAATAGAATCATAGGTATATCCTTGACTTGCTAAATATATTTTTACCGGTTCTTCTATTTTTACTGGTGTTCCTGTCAATGCATGCCATGGTTCTTTATTCTTTTCATCTATTAATTCTTTTATTGTTGATTTTCCATTACCAACTACACTAGCAATTCTTCTATGGGCTACACTTACGCACTTTCCATCAACAACAAGAAATCTATATTCCATTCCTTTTATATATTCTTCCACTAATACATCTTCATCAAATTTAAAAGCATATTTTACTGCTTCATCTATTTGTTGTTTTGAAGGTATATTACTAAAAACTGTTATTCCAGTTCCCATATTTGTATTTCTTGGTTTTATAACTATTTTACTATTATAAAATGGCTCTAATAATTCATCTTTTTCTTCTTGATTCATATTATTATTTAATAATATAGCTTCTGGAACACTTAATCCATAATCTTTCATAATATTTTTAGATACTAATTTATCATCAGTAATAATCGGGAATATATATGAGTCTCGATTAGTTCTATTACCTTCTATTATAAACTCTTTATGACCATTATCATTTAATTGTGCAAAACTTGTAGTTTCATTTAAAATTTTATAATCAATTCCTTGTGATAATGCATCTTTAATAAGAATTGCAGCTTCTGCTAATAATTTAGGATAATTTTTCAAACGGTATCTTTCATCATATCCAATTTTCATATGCTCTTTTGAAATTTCTAGTATTTTATCTTCTTTTAATTCATTTATTTTTTCTAAACTTCTGTGTTGCAATTCATTTTTAATAACATTTTCACATTTTAGTAAAAATTCATGATTTATTTTTTTAAAATCAAAATCATTTAATAGGCACGCAAATATTTCTAATATTAAATTTTCTAGATCCTCTATTGAAATTCCGCTTCTATCAAATGAATTTAAAGTAATGTTATCTATTTGAAGCTCATTATTTTCAATTTTAATTTCTATATTACCATATATAGATTTTAATTCTTTTATATTTTTATTCATATTATTTTTTATAAATGTATATGCTTCTTCTATACTATTAGGCACATTATTATATTTATTTTTTATTTCTTCATATCCATCTTTAATAAATTCAAACTTAATTTTTACATTTGAACATAGTCCTTCATTTGCTTCTAAACAAGGTTTGCTATCTGCCCATAATAATTCATTTCTCTGATGTAATTCATATAAAACAATATCTGTTATTTCTTCTAATTTTATATAACATTCAGAAATATTTTCGCATTTTGGTGTACATATTTTTATTTGTTGTTCTATTTTAGATGTTGTTATAAATTTATTTTTTTCTTTATTTCCAAAACTCTCTGGATGCATCAATTTGGATAATTTTCCTTCATTTGTACATCTTAAAGCTTCTCTTTCTACGCTAATATTATATATGTTTTTCATTATTTCTCTCTTTCTATTTCTTAAATTACTGTATTTTCTGCATATTCTATTTGTAAACTTGGTAAAACAGGTACTCTGTTATTACCATTTGCAGAATTACCTACGTCAATTATTGTATTTATAGCATTTATTGGTTGTATTTTGTGATATATTATTATGTTCTCATTTTCAACATTAATATATCTTTTTATTTCTTGCGTATTTTCTTTTATAATATTAGTTAGATTACTTAATACACTTGTATCTTTACAATTTAAATAAGAAAACTCAACAATATTATTACTAATTTTTTGATTTTTATTTAAGTCTATTTCTAATATAAATGTTGGAGCCTCTATTAAATCATTTTGTTTATTTAAAATTTCATAATATCCATCAATAAATATTTGTATATCGATATTCTCTTCTTGTAATTCCTTTACAGCTTTAGTTATTGATTTTAAACTGTTTTTGTTTCTGCAATCAATTTTACATATTAGTCTTACTTTATTTTGTTTATTAATATTGTATGCACCTTTTATTGCAGTCTTAAATAAAGTTTTTCCTATTCCTCTTATTCTCTTACAATTATCATTTAAATTTAATCTAGTTAAAATTCCTGTAATAGATAATACATTTTCATTTTTAGTTGGAAAATATGGATTATCTATAATACTCTCATTATTTTCTATTTTTATTGTTGTAACTCCTAAAATATCTTCATTATAAGGTGTTTCATTTTCAGATGCTATAATCATTGGATAATAAGTAGTATTTTCTATAATATTTTTCATATTTGGTATTTGCATAAAATCTTTATTCCCAATATAATTTCTATCATAAAAATATGCGATATTTAATAAGATATTTTTTATTTTTTCTTCTTCCTTTGTTGTCTGTAAAAGATGAAATTGTATGTCTGATATATTAGGATTTTTTTGTATAAAACTATTAGTTGCACTATTCATTTCTTTATTATAATAGTTAAACACCATATTTCTTAAATATACTTGCTTACTTCGCGGTTTTGCTTTTTTCATTTAAACTCCTTTATTTGACTAAACTGATGTATATAAAATAGACTATTTATCAAAGAAAGTAAATTACCAAAAATAGGTAATTTTTTAGGTTTTAAGTTGTTTTATGTGTTTTAGGCAAATAACTATTACATTATTATTCAAAACCACGTGTTTTTGCTGTTTTTTATTCATTTTCACTACAAATAATTTTTAATATAACAATTGTATAATTAAGTACTTATTATTTAGTTAATTTATTTTGATAAAATTTTCCTTGCCATAAATTTCGTTCTTCAAATTTTCTTTCAAATCCATGTAAAATCCACATTTTATGAGAATTCCAATTTGGTGCTATTAAAAGATTTTTTGGTGCATCTCCTGAAATTCTATGAATTATTAAATTTGGATTTAAATGTGTCATTATATATATTAAAGTTTCTATATAATCATCTAAATCTAAAGCTTTATATTGGCCATTTCTGTACATTTGTGCTAATACAGTATTTTCGACAACATAAGTAGAATGGATTTTTACTCCTTGTATGTTATGTTCATTTATAAAATTCACTGTATCTGAGATATCTTTTTTAGTTTCACCTGGTAATCCTACCATAATATGTGCTACAACATCTATTTTATATTTATTTAAAATTTCTACTGCTTTTGTAAATTGTTCACTTGTATATCCGCGATTAATTACTTTTCCTATTTCATTATTACTAGTTTGTAGTCCAAGTTCTACACAAACATAGTATTTTTCAGTATATGTTTTCAACAATTTAGCCACATCTTCTGTAATGCAATCTGGTCTTGTACCAATTTCCAATCCTACTATTCTATCATCAATTAATGCAGCATCATATTTTAATTTTAAGTTCTCTATAGTATCATATGTATTTGTAAAATTTTGAAAATACGCGATAAATTTATTTGCTCGTTTTGCTCTATACGTTGTAAAATAATATTTTACTTGCTCACTTATTCCTTTTATATTATTTATTAGCTCTCCAGAACCTTTTTCACTACAATAAATACATCCACCATCCCCTAATGTACCATCTCTATTTGGACAAGTAAATCCTCCATCTATACAAAGTTTAAGTGTACGTTCTCCAAATTTATTTTTTAAATATTCATTTAAATGTCTATATCTTTCCATTTGATCCTTTTCCTTGTTTTTTGATAATTATATCATTGTATTAGATATTATAAAATACTTAAAAAGAGAATTCTTTTACGAATTCTCTTTCATTAAACTAAATATTATTCTACATCTTTTTTCCATAATTCATGTTTATTGCAATATGCATAAATTGTTGAACCTGGTATATATTTAAATCTAGCCTCTGCATTTTGTTCTGGATATAGCTTAACTGTATATTCTGTATTATCTTTTACTAAAGATATCCACTCAATATAATGCTGCTTTTCCATTGGATGATTTACTTTTACAAATATTTCATCTTCTACTTTTTCATATGTTGGAATATGTTTTTCTAAAGATGCTTCTACTGAGTTTGGTATTAAAGCTTGCATTTCTTCTCCACAACATTTTATTCCACAATTATCACATGTACAATCATTAAAAACTTTAACTAATGCTCCACATGTTTTGCATTTTTTTATTATTAATTCGTTTTGCATATATATTCCCTCTTTCTTTTTATTTTACTATATCTATTATTTTTGATTTACTAACTAATCCAACAGATCTATTTGCTTCTTGCCCATTTTTTATTACCACTAATGTTGGTATTGACATGACTTGATATTTTAATGCTATATCTTGTGCTTCATCTACATTAACTTTTACTACTTTTAAATTTTCATTTTCTTCTGCTACTTCATCAACTATTGGTGATAAGCTTTTACATGGTCCACACCAATCTGCATAAAAATCAACTAAAACTGTTTTTTCAGATTTTAGTACCTCTTCTTCAAAATTTTTACCTGTTACTTTTAAAACATTCATTTTCTTTTCCTCCTTATTTATTTGGTTATTTTGTTTAGTAGCAACATTATATTTATTGTTTAAAATTACACTAGTTGTTATTAATATTGCAATAAATATAATACTTACTAATATAAATACTATTTTTTTATTCAAATTAAATTCCTCCATTTTAGAAAAATATAATATATACTCCCATTACAATTAGAATTAATCCAGATAACTTCTTTATTATATCATAATTTCTTTTTATAAAATCAAATATTTCTTTTAATTTTTCAATTAGCACAACAGAAATTATAAGTGGTATTCCAAGACCTATTGAATATACAAGCATTAGCAATATTCCTCTTAACATATCTTGTTGTTTTGCTATTAATAATAATGCTGATCCTAAAAATGTTCCAACACAGGGAGTCCAACTTATAGAAAATAAGCTTCCAAATAATACTGCTTTAAAAAAATTTAAATTTTTTACATTTGCATTTATTTGATTTGATTTATTTAAAAAATTTAATTTTAGTATATCCATATAATTCAATCCTAGTATAATAATTACTATTCCAAATATAATCTTTATATATTTAATACTATTACTAATTACACCACCTAGGCTACTTGCAAAAATTGCAAGAAATATGAATACTATTGTAAATCCTAATACAAATCCTATGCTATTTAACAAAGCTTTACTGGTCTTTTTATCTTCTTCTCCCATAAAATATGATATATATATTGGAAGCATTGGAAGTAAACATGGTGATATAAAGCTTGCTATACCTTCTAAAAAAGTAAATAAATAATCCATTTGTCTCCTTCTACAAAATATCTTTTAATTTTTGTATGCTTAAAATTGTAATTTCATTTCTGGCTAATGTTATTAAATTATTATTTTCAAATTTTTTCAATAGTCTTGATATAACCTCTCTTGAACTACCTAATTGTATTGCTATTTTTTCATGCGTTAGCTTTATCTTTTTATCCTTTTCTTCTTTTATTAAGAAAAGAGCTAATCGCTTATCTAGGCTAGTAAATAAAAGGTCTTGCATACTCCACATAAGCTCAGAAAATTTTGATATGGTCATTTTATACATATAATTTTCTACATATATATTTTTTTCCATTATTTTTTTTAATACGAAAACATTTGTAAGTACAAGCTGAGTTTCTTCTTCTGCTACCATAAATGTATCAAACATAACTTCATTCATCATACAAGAAGCTGATAGTGTGCATACATCTCCTGCATAAACTTTATATAAAGTTATTTCTCTACCATCTTCTGAAATTATATATATTCTGCAACACCCTTTAATAACTTTTATTATTCCTTTACATTTTTGTGTTGGACTATATATTATTTCATTCTTTTTGTATATTTCTATTTTAGATTCTTTTATGATATCTTTTTTATTTTCATCATTTAGTTTGTTCCAAAATTCATATTGTTCACATTCTTGTAATATTTTGTTTTCTTCCATATTGACTCCTTTTGAAATGTTTTCCATTTCTTAAGTTATTTTTATTATATTTGTTTTTTATTGTTAGTTCTGTGACAAGGTCACATTTAAGTGTTTAAATTTTTAAATAAGCATTTTCTAAATCTTTTAATACTTTTTTAAATAATTCTTTTTTATTTTCATATGTTATTACATCTATTACTTTGTCATATTTAATCCATTTTATTTCTGATACTTCTGTTTTTTGTGGTATTATTTCCCCACCTATCATTTTTGCAACAAAATATATTACTTCTTTTTCTTTTCCACAATTATACCATTACTTTCTTATTATTTAAACACCTTTTCCATCAAAAAATATATAACCTAATTAACTTTCGTCCCAGACGTTACAAAACTATTAAAAATATAAAAAACAGCTAGCCTTTTAGCTAACTGTGACATAATTGCAAAATAATTCTCAAGCTTACGACCTTCGAGTTATGAGCCTGTAAGTGTTGGTATTGCTGGGTTTTGTTAAATTATGTTTAGCTTGGTGGAGTAAGGAGTTGGGTGGTTTTTGGGGTTTGTTTGGGTGTGTTTAAATTAGGCTAATATTGGGGGTTTTTGTGGGAAGTGTGACCAAGGTGTGACAAAGAAACCATAGAAAAAAGATTATGATTTTTTCATAATCTTTACACATTTAATGTTCCTATGTAATTATCATAATTTGTCTTATATTCATTATTCAAAAAGCCTACAGAATAATTTTTGTTAGAAACATATATATGAACTTTATCACTAACACATTCAAATATAATATCCCCTGCTGAATTTTGTGTTATAGTATTATATCCATCATAATAATTTAAATTATTTGATGGGGCTTCTCCTATTATAATTAATTTGGGTTTTATTTTATCTAAAATCTCTTTTGGAATTTTTCCTGATTCTCTACCATGATGTGGTGCAAATATTATATCTGCTTCTTCAATATCTAAATCATTTTTTATATTTTCCATAAAATCTTTTTCTAAATCTCCAAACCATAATACATTCACGCCATTTTCTAAACTGTATTTTATGATTGGTGAAATATTATTAGGACTTTCACCATTTTTTGCCTTCTCAAGAGCTTCTTTATAATATGAATTATTGGTTTTAGGCCATAATATATTAATTCCAGAACTTCCTCTTTCTACTCCATTGTCATCCATCCCACTCATATTCATCCATTTTCTCGAACATCCTTCATAAATATAAAAATGCTTATCTCCATCTCTTAAATCACAATACTCTTTAAAATCTTCTGTCTCTTCACTTTTTGTAGCTTTATTATCGACACAATAAAAATTTGCAATTCCTAATTTATCTCTGAAGCTTTTTATCCCTAATATATGATCTTCGTCTGGATGTGTTGAAATAAATCTATGTATTTGTTTATCTTTAGATTTTTCTTCTATCTCTTTCATAATTCTATCTTTGTTATCCTCATGCATATAACAATCGATAACAGTAAAGTTATCAGAATTATGTTGTATATAAAACATATCTCCATCCCCAACAGAAAATGATTTGATTATACTCATCTTTCCTTTTCCTCCTTTTTACATATTTTTTCTATTACAACTTGGCTTACAAAATCTTTGGCTTTCATTTTACTAGCTATAATGCCTATTATATAAGCAACCATGCTAGCTATTAATTCTTTATAGAAATAACTTGGCCATCTTATTGTTAAAATAGTTATTACTATTCCTATAATGAATATTGTAAATACGATATCTCTTATAACACAATATTCTGAATTTTTACTTTTAACAATTGTGTTCTCTCTTACAGGTTTATAGTATTTACTATAAAAACTATCATTTGATATATTTTCTAGTTCTTTAATTTCTTTATCTTCTTTACAAATTCTATTGTCTTTTTTTATGTATTTATATGCTTTTTCAAAAGGGCTTTTTTTATAAATAATTCCTAATGCTATTCTTTGTTTTTGTTGTCTATTAAATATTGATAAAAATAATAATGTTAATACCAGTATTATTGCGTCTATCGGCCATACATTTTTTATTACTTCTCCATATATTGTATTAATATTTAAAATTATATGATGTGCTGTTGCCACAATCAAAGTATATATTGGTATATATCTTTTTTCGAAATTTATTTCCATTTTCTTTTTCCTTTCTCATGTAATTCATTATAACAGCTTTATTGTTTTTTTTACATATCAAAAATGCGACAAATCAGTACTTTATTGTACTAATTTGTCGCATTTTGTGTCATTTTGTAATTTTCATATAATTCGTCTATATTTTCACTTTTTAAACTTTCCTCCATCATTCTTATAATTTTAGTTTTTTCTTTTAAAGAAATAGCTTTATTTTTAAAAAATCTGTATGAAATTTCTATATATTCCTTTTCTTTTATTGGTTTTACACTTAATAGATTATCTAAACTTATTTCATAATAGTCTGCCAGATTAACTGCATCTGTTATAGTCATATCTCTTTTGTTAGTTTCCCAACTTGAAACTTTAGAACGGCTAATATCTAATATTTCTGCTAATTTTTCTTGTGTTATCTTTTTCTCTCTTCTTAATTCTTTTAATTTCTCTGCAATTAAACAGTCCATATCTTTTCTCCATACTTTTTTATTATATATACCACTTATTTTTTGCAAAATTTGTCGAAAACTGTAAAAAGAGAAAATTTTTTGTACAAATGATTTTCTCTTTTTTATTATTAATTTTTTGCTTTATTTAACTTATTTATTAGATTTAGTATCACATCATTAAGCTCTCCAATTCTTTTAATATATTTGCTTCCGTTTATATTTTCTTGTAAATTTTCTAATATAATTTTCCATGAATTTTCATCTAGTTCTGTTATTTTATCAATATCTCTATTTATTATATTTTTATAATTTTCAATTTCTTTACCATTAATATGTAAATACATATAATCATTGTATTGTGCTAGTTCTTCTACTTTATCCTTGTTTATGAAAAAATATATACCTAAACATATCAATTCATATAAAAATATAGAATAAATTATACTATTTTCAGTTTTTAAATATTTATTTATAAAATCCATATACATTAATATGACCGATGTTATATTCTGTATGTATAAATATTTTATAATTTCAACCTTTTCTTTGTCTTTTTCTATCATGCTGGCAGTAGTTCTAACACAATTTGCATGAATAAATTTAGATAATATATCATATATGTTCTTTATTTCTATTTCAGTTTGTTCTTTGCTTTCCATTATTTCAGTAAAATATTTATCCCAATTTTCTATTATCTCATTTTTTAATCTTTTAGGTTGAATGTTATTTTTTATTTTTTTATATTCTTCTAATAATTCTGGATTATATAATATATTCATTGAAAATAACATGTTTTCAAAAGTTGATCTTAATAAAATCATCGATGAAACTATATTACCTTCAAAGCATAAATCATAAGCATTTTCTAATTCATCTCCAATATGATTAATTAAACTTATAATATCTTCATCCAAATTCACTTTATTGGTAAACTTATTTATATCTTCTTTTAATTTATCTATTATAATTTCATTTATCTTTTTACATATAATATATATTTCTTCCATAACAACTCCTTTTTTTCATAATTATAACACTTTTTTAAATATGTGTAAAAAATCGAAAAAATTACACATATTATAAAAACATGTGTAATTTTTATTTAAAATGGTAATTCGCAATCTTCATACATTGATATATTTTCACTGTGATTTTCGGGGTAATTAGAAAATCTATTTAGATAATCACCTGGCTGTATTTCTATTTCTCCAAATATATCTTTTGCATTAACTTCAATCATTGTTTTCAATTTTCCATTTATTGATTTTCTAGTTGTATTTCTATCCTTTTCTCCTGGAAATAATCTGCCTGCTTCCTTTAAATATTTCCATGTTGATACTGCATTTCCGGGAAACTTTACTCCTTGTACTCCATAAAATTTTACAACTTCATTGAAAATAACATTAGGTATCAAATAACACCTTTCCTTATTTTCATCATAATATCCAACAAATGTCGATAGAGATTCATCTGGTTCTCTCATATAATTTTTATAACTTTTTAAATATATCTTGTTACTAGCTAGTAATTCTTGAACAGCCGAAAAGAACATATTATCTGTTCTATTATCTTCTGTCTTCGAACTTTGTTTTATAGCTAATTCCATTAATATTCTCCAAGCATCTTCTTTCAGCTTTTTCATTCTTTCGTCTGTAATAACTCCTTTTTCCTTTGCATATTCATAAAATAATTCAATTCCAATATATTCTGATGCTATAATTTCTGGAATTCTTCCATGTGCTAAATTTTGATTAGCTTTATTTCTGTATTCTATAAATTTAGCCTTGCAATTCTTCTGTATTTTATCTTGGTTATCAATTAGATATTGAATATAACCTTTCATGCAATATGATAACTTATCCTTTTCACTTTGTATTCTTGATAATAACTGTAAATCTATATCTCCTCTTGCCGTTTCTATAATTAATGCTCTAGCTGTCCTACTTTCTGCAAATGATGGAAATGATTCTCCTGTCACTATGCACATGCCTCTTGCACAAAATCCCATCTTCACAGTCTGACCATCTTGCCTCATTCTACTTCTTGCTTGTCTATCTCCATAAAGTCCAAATAAACTTTCAGCAACTGCATCCATCTTCTTGCTTTCTGTTTGTGTTTTACTTGGATAATAATCATCTATTGCAAATAAAGTATCTTTTAATGTAAATGCTTTTTTCTCTATACTATTTACAGTATCCTTAAATCCACCTGGTAAATTGTCTCTTTCAAAATCTCCAAAATGAGATAATATAAGAGCTGATAATGAACTTTTTTGTGATCCACTTTCACCCGATACCCATGTAACGAATCCTAATGGTATATTTTGTTCTAAAAACATACTCCTTAACGGAGATAAATATGTAAGAGCAATCAATGGTATTGTTATCTGTTTTTTTGCTACATCCAATATTGACAATGATAATTCTATGCATTCTTTTAAATCATATTCATTCTCTGTAAATTTGTATCTTTCCAAACTTATTTCAGATATGTCTACACTAATACTTTTAGATGTCCCTATTGCTCCACCCTGATGCAAATATACGAGTTTTCCATCTATTTTTCTAAATCCTGTATGCTCAAATATTGTTTCTTTTGGTATTTCATCTGCCATACTTAATGTTGCATCACATAACAATTCTTTATTTCGATTTTTAGGTGATAATATTCTAACTTTTAAATCCCATTTAGGATTGCTTATCCACTTTGCATTGTCTATATCTCCATAACCTACTTTAATAGTTGGAAGAATTTTTTTATTTGTTAAAACTGCCTTAAGCTGCAAATAGCCTTCTTCCTCTCTTCCATCATCAACATAAATTTTTTTAATTGGTAATGGTAGAAAATTAGATATGTTTTTTATTTCTTCTTTATTGCCTTTGGAAAGTATTCTTTGTAATCCTGCATATCCAAATTTATAGGACGTTCCTTCCAATTTATTATTATATTCTGAATATTCATCTTGTTCTTCTGTTATATCTATTGTTCCCTGCAATTCTTTAATTTCTTCAGGAGTTAAATCATCTATTAACACATTTTTCAACCTCCTTTCGATTTCTAAATAATTTTAATTTATCTTCTTCTGTTCTTACATTGTTAAAATTTTCAAACCACAATTCTAGAAGATTATCTTTAAGATATAAATATTGTAAACCCTGTAGTAAATTATCGTTTTCAAAGTTATTTCCTTCTTGCAATTGTTTTTGCATTATTTCAATTATCTTTTCATTTGTTTTATATTCATCACATATTTTTATAAATGTACTATTGTACCATTTATCCAGTCCTTTAGTAACATTTTTATTTGTAGTATGTCTTTCCTTTGTTTTACGTACTTCTTTATAATCAATTTTTTGATTTAACTCAATTGGTAAAGAAAAATCTTTTATAAGTATTTTAACCGCATCTAATGGTGTAACATTATATAATTTTGATACAAAACTGATAATATCTCCATGCCATCCTGTGCCAAAGTCATGAAAACCTTTTGAATCACTTACACAAAAAGATGCTGTTTTTTCATTTCTAAATGCTGATTTATAAAACATGTTAGATCCAGACCTTTTTCCTTTTTCGGCTATATAATATTCTGCCACCTGTTCTGGCTTCAAATATTCTTTTACTTCTTTGAATAGATTAGTGCTATACATATTTTCTTTAAAATATTGAATACTGTTGCTAAAACATATATAATATAGTTATAGTTCGAATATATGGCTTAGCTTAATATTCAATTTATTGCGCTTTCAAGTACCAGTTGAAAGCGCAATTTTTTATTTTATACAATATGAAAACTCCTTTCTACATTCTCAATACTATTTTCTTCTTGCTGCTTTATAAAATCATCTATAGCCTTTTTACTAATAAATATTCTTCTTCCAACTCTTATGCATTTAATTCTTTTTTCTCTTAACAATTTTGAAATTGACCATTCTGTAAACATTGGCTTGTATTTTTCTATGATGTCTTTTTTAGTATAGATGATTTCTTCATTGTCCATTTTTCTTTATCCTCCTTTAGTTCTTTTATTATATTGAAAATTACTTCTTTATCTGATATTTCAAGTTCTTTTCTTAATAATCTACTAAAATTTCCATCTGTCATACCGAGCTTATCTGCTATTTGCCAATATTTAATATTATTTCTTTCTATGGCTTTCCTTATGTCTAAATTCTTCATTTTCTCACCTCCTTTTGCTGTTGTTGTTGACAATAACATTTTTTGATGTTATACTGTTAACAACTTATTTTAAAATATTGTATTGTTAAAACATTTATATATTACAACAACATCACTAACATTTACAATAGTTTTTATTGAATTTACTTAATTTCGTTAACATTGTTTATTTGATGTTTGTTTTAAAATTGTTAAAGGAGATTTTTATATGATAAATTTAAATTTAAGATTTGATACAAATGATAATGAATTATTAGATTTTAATAATTTTTATGAAAGAGATAATATCGTGTTTATAGATGATTCTTTTTCTATAAAACCTGTTGGAACTTTACTACTAGACTTTTTAAATACAAATTTTGAAAATTTTGATAACTTTCTAATCTTTTTTATGAAATATGGACCTTTCGGATATAAAAACTTTTTTAAGAATTCTTTTAAAAAGTTTATTGATAGTATTTTAGTAGAAGATATGACATATATAGAGTTTAAACAAATTATACATAAATTCTATTTAAAACATAACAGCGATTTTATAAAGTTCCAATCAAAATTAATAAATATAATATCTTATACTTACAATTTAGATAATAATAAAACTATATCTAGTTTAAAACCTTTAGAAAGAAATTATTTAGCTGCAAAAAAATATAGTTTTGATTATTCTATTGATGTTAGCATGCAAACACAATATGACACTATTTTACATTCTAACAATCAATACAAAAAATTATTAGTTGCTTTTCAATCTGAAGAAAATCTGATTAAAGATATTAAAAATAAAGAACTTGAAATTATTCCAAGTATTAGTTATCAATCAAATGATATGTTTTCTTTAGTGATACTTTCTTTTAATCAGATACTTCAAAATAATAAAAAAGTTATTAAAAGATGTAATAATTGTGGTAAGTTTTTTATTCCTATTTCTAAATCAAATGAAGTATTTTGTGATAACTTATATGGAACTACTAATAAAACTTGTAAACAAGTCGGTGCTGCAATAGCTTATAATAATAAGTTAAAAAAAGATGATGTTCAAAGAAAATATCGTTCTACTTATTCTAATTGGTGCATGCTTGTTAAAAGATATCCTGACATCGAAAGTTATAAATTGAATTTCGAGATTTGGAAAAAAGAAGCCCAAAAGTTTAAAGATGATATTAAGAAAGGACTTTATACAAATGATGAATTTTTAGATTGGTTAGAAATTCATAAAGGAGGTTATTCTTATGGCAGGTAATATTATTGATATGGGTAATGGTAAGTATAGACTTCGTGTTAGTAATGGATTTGATTTAAATGGTAAAAGAAAATATTATAATAAAACTGTTTCTTGTTCTTCTAGAAGAGAAGCTGAAAAAGAACTTTCAAAATTTATTGCTTCAATAGAAGGTGGTTGCACTTATTCTGCTAGTAAAATTACTTTAAATGAATATAGTCCAATGTGGCTAAAAACATATGCAAAACCTAGTCTTTCCCCTAATACTTATCAGAGTTATGATGAAAAATTAAGACTACATATATTGCCTTACTTAGGCAGTAAAAGATTAGATAAAATTAAGACATTGGATATTGATAATTTATATAACTTTTTAGCTACAAAGCCTACTAACAGAAAAGATAAAGATGGTAATATTAAAACATTATCTCCATCAACCATACATAAAGTTCATGAAATATTGTCTGTAATGTTTAATACTGCTATAAAATGGGATATGGTTCCTTATAATCCTTGTACCAAAGTTAATACACCTAAATATAAGAGAATTAAAATGTCTTGTTATGATAAAGAGACAGCATCTAAAATGTTAAATAAACTATTTGAAACAGCTCCTTTAAAATATCAATGTTTTGTAACTTTAGCTACATTAGGTGGTTTTAGAAGAGGTGAAATTGTTGGATTGCATTGGGATGATATTGATTTTAAAAATAAAACTGTAACTATTAATAGAAGTGCTTATTATTTAGGAAGGCAGGGAATCAAAGAAAAGCCACCTAAAACTGACTCTAGTAATAGAACTATTGCAATTTCTGATACTTGTATTTCATTATTAAAAAGATGGAGAGCTGAACAAGGAAAAATGAGATTAGCTCTTGGTGATAGGTGGCATGGTGTAAAAAATATTTTTACTACAGATGATGGTAATATTATGAATCCTGCTACAGGTCCAAAATGGTTTTCTAAATTTTTGAAAAAAAATAATTTTCCACATATTCGATTTCATGACCTGAGACATACTTTTGCTTCTATACTTGTTGCTGAAAATGTTGATATTAAAACTGTTTCCCATAAATTAGGTCATGCAAGTACTGGAACAACTTATACTTATTATGTTCATGATTTTGAATCTACTGATAGGGCAAGTGCTGAATTACTGGAAGATGTTTTAATCAAAGATATTAATATGGTATAGAAAAAGAGCCTATTGACTCTTTCTCTATTTGCCAATTTTTATCTTCTTATATTCAATTTTATTAATAAAATTATAATAATCTACAATATAAGTACATAAAAATTCCGCTTCATTCTTTTTCATTATACTATTAGCATGAGCATATGTCTTATGGTTTCTTGCATCATCAAAACTTTTCATTATTTTCTTAGTAGCATTTAAGATACTAAAAGTTGTACTCTCTTTAAATGTTCCATTTTCTCTCAATATATTATTTAATTCACCTGTTATAGAATCTAATGTTTCTCCCTGTATTGGCTTTCCTATTTCTTTAAATATAGCTTCAAATTTATATTTCAATAATGTATGTAATCTATCTATAGCAAATTCATATTCACCTTTTGATAGTCTTTCTTTGATATGCTTTAGTAATACTTCTTCTTCCTTTTTGTTTTTTACTGTATTTGAATTAATTTCTAATGTCTTTTCATTTTTTTCTAATTCTTTTATTATTTTCTTTATCTTTGGTATGTATGACTTAAGTAAAAAACCTTTTTTAGTTCCATAATCTAAAAGACCATTTATCAATTGTTTATCTTTTATATTTTCTTCATTTTTAATATACCTTCTTGGTCTTTTAGCCTTTGAATTTCCTTCTTCATCATCTTTGTATTTTTCATCATCTATATTACTACCTGTACACTCTTCTACAAAACTTTTAAACTTATAATCCGAGAAATCCCACACATATCCTTTGCCTTTTTTAGTGGTTTTTTCTATAAATCCCATAAATTCTTCAATATCTATTGCTTTTAAATCTGACATTATATTTCCCCTTTCCATCTATGATAACAAAGCTCTCATATTTGTACTCATAGTAGAAATTATATTTTCTACCATAATAGCTTTATTTTCATCATCCCCCATAGCTTGAATTTGTGCTGCTGCTAAAGAATATATTAAAAAGTCTACAGATGTAACCAAGTGTTGATTATCTTTATTTTCAATTACAAATCTATCATAAAATGGATGCTCTGTATTCCACTCTATTATTATTTTTTTTCCTTCTTGCCAAGCTTCAAAAATTGAAGCAAGTCTACCATTTTTTGCAGTTCTAAATTCTACATTAGCATTACTATCTTGTGTTTTCTTTGGTTTTCTTTCTCTTTCTTGTAAATTCTCTTTACTATTTTGTTCAGCTATCTCTGTTTGTGTTTTCTCTTTATTCGTATCTCTTTTCTCTTTCTTAACAACTGGAGTAATTAACAATTTAGATTTATTATTAATTACCTTTTCCGCCTCTTTATGACTATCTATTTCTTCTTTAGATATTTTAGCATTTTTCTTTGTTTTATTACTCATAGCTCGCATTTGAGGTAATAAATCGTTCCTTAATGAATTATCTATTGAATCTACCATATCTATACCATTTTTAGTAAAGTTAACCCCCATTGGCTCATCTAATTCTGAATCAAATGACAATTCTCCTCTAACTCTGTTGAAGTTTGGATGTTTAGTAAACCAGTCCTTCGGTACAAATCCAAATGCTATTTCTCTATTATTTCTCAAAACAGAAAATCCTTGATTTTTCATATTAATATCTGTATTTTTTTGAAGTTCTTCATTATATACTTGTAGTAAAGCTAATTTAACATGAACTATTCCTTTTTTTATTTCACCTGTTTCATTATCTTTCCATTTAACTTCATAGTCTTCATCGCTAAACAACTCAGATTTAAATTCTGCATCATCTAACATTAAAGGATCGTAAGGAATAATTTTTTCCCCATTTACTTCAAAAGTAATTCTATTCATATACTTTCTATATATTCTAGATATCTCTTTGATTAACTTATTAGAAAACTGTTTTATATTCTTATTAGTTATTCCTAAACATTTCTCAAATATTATAACAGTTCCTGTTTCATTATTAACAATACTATTAAAAAATACTTCTTCTGCTTGATTTGCATTTCCTATATACTTAACAAAATCATTAGACTCTTTTATTACATCAACATCTGTCACACTTTTTAATAGAAATGGTGCATTTATTTCTTTTGTCAATACAGTTGTTCTATTAGCTAGTGATAATCCTGCTGTGCTCAATCCCATTCCGAATTTACCTAAATCTGCACTTTCAGAATGTTCACTGTTAGAACCTAATTTTAATGCTTCATCTAATACTTCATACTCCATACCATTTCCATTATCTGCTATAATTATTCTTAATTGCTTTTCATTATCTTCTTCTATAAATACTTGTATCCTTGTAGAATCTGCATCTATGCTATTATCGATAATATCACATATTGCTACTGTGTTCTCATATCCGATATGTTGTAACGCTGATATTAGTATTTTTGCATTAGGCATATTTTTAGAATCATATTTCACCTCTTTTCTAATAATATTATTTTCTTTGCTTGTTTTTTCCATAATTTTTCCTCCTTTTAAAACAAAAAAATAATCTATCTAGATTTAGATAGACCTTAAACTTCAAGTCAAAATAAACAAAGAAAATAATACTATTATAACTTTGCTTAAATAAAAGGTTTTATACCCAATATTAAAATATTTCAACTTTTCAGACAAGGTGCTATACCGAATCTAAGATAGATATTAACACATTTATTTACTTTTGTCAAATCATGTCTTTTTTAGTATAAATATGTATTCATGTGCCAACAAATAAAAATCTCTATTTGAATTTTGGCTCCAATAATTAGTTCTTTTGCAATTATGCTGCTGTTTTATAATTATTTCTTTTAATGTGAATCCTGTTTCGATAAAAATACTCATGATATAAAACCCTAATGGAATAACATTTTTATTTTTCCTAATGTCTCCAATTAAAACTGCACAGAATTTATTTTTCTTTAAGATTCTAAAACATTCTTTTGAAAATAGTTTTATTTGATCTAAAAATTCATTTAATTCTAATCTTGATAAATCTTCTTTAATATCTTTGCTATATTTAATAATATTAGCATACGGTGGATGTGCAAATATGAAATCTATACAATTATCCGGCACGATTCCTTTCAAATTGGTCGAATCTGCTCTTATTAATTTTGGTTCATATAAGTTGTTGCTTTTAAAACTAATTCTTTCTTTTGCCATTTTAAGAGTTTCTACATTCACATCTATTCCGTACTCCTTTTCTATTAAGTAACTTTGTTTCTATCATTGTAGTACCGCTTCCACAAAATGTATCTAATACTATATCTCCTTCATTTGTATATTTCAAAATCAAATTTCTAGGAACTTGTGGTGGACAATTCCCCCTGTAGTCTCCTCTATGTGTTACCCAATTTCCTCTTTCTTTAAAAGACCATATAGTTGTCTCTTCTAATTCAAATTGTTCTGGTTTATATTTCAAATTCATTCCTCCTTCTAAAATGCATAAAGGGACAACTAATAAAAGTTGCCCCCACAATCTTTCTTATATATTTTATTCTTATTTTCCTCTAAAAGTAGAAGTGCTTACAATTGAAAAAATATCCATATTATCTTTTAACAATTCATCCAATATCTGCTTAAACATATAAGCATCTGCTCTATTTGTCTTTTCTTGAATCATAAGTAGTAATAATAAAATTAAAACAAAATCAATTGGATATTCTCCGCCCTTCGAGCGTTAATTTTGATATTTCTCTATCCACTCTATTTTTGTATTTTAATAATGTATCTCTTAATGTTGTATAATCATTACTTTCTAGTCCCACAATTTCATCCCATGTTTTTTGCATACATTTAATAAAAGTAATAACATCATTATGATTCTTTTGTTCTTTTAAAAGCATATCTATTACCCAATGTATATGTTTTGGTGTTCTTGCTCTTCCGCCATTCTTACTATATTGAACTACTATATCGTTTGGAGATAAAGAACCCTTAAATACATATATTGTGTAACCATCATTTACTTTTATATCCATAATAGATTTTTCTGTTCTTCTTTTTCTATATTTTCTACCCTCTAATAATTCCATTCATTTTTCCTTTTCTATTTAAATATTTTAGTCATTATGCCATTTTTCATATCTGAGATATTATAAATATGTTCCATTTCATTAAAAGTTTCTTCTAAATTATGCCTTGCACTCTTCCATCCTTTTCCGTCAGTAAACCATACAAAAGTAACATCTTTCATGTTTTTAAATTCTGATTCTATCATTTTGTAGCTTCTAGCAGTTTCATTTAATTTTGAACCTTGAGTAGCATAAAAGTTTGTTTCTATAACATATAGCATTTCGTTCGTTTTTACTACAAAATCAAATCTTTTCTCTGCATTTTTATTCTTAGAATTTCCTTTTAATTTTTGATCTATATGTGATAAATCAATTTCCCATTTATTCATTATATCTGTTTTAGTGTATTCTTTAAAATAATTAAAATCTCTTACAAACCCTGCTTTAAGAAGATAGCTTTCTACCAAATCTTCCATCGCATCTCCTGTTCTTCCTTTTCTTCCATTTGTGTCCATTCCAACTTCTACACCTGTAACATAGTCAAATACATTTCCTATTAAATGGTTCTCTAATAAATTGAATATCCCAGTTTTTCTCATAAATACAATATAATCATCTATTGAATAATTCATATTTTTAAAATTGTAATAATAGTCTTGTTCAGCATCTTTTATGATAATTATATTTTCTCTCTTAGCAATTAATATTGGTATTACTTGTAAAACTTTTGGATATTCATTAATTAGCTTTTTAAAATCATTTTCTATATTCTTACTGCCAATTAATCCATTTAATAAATTAAGTTCATTTTTTATTTTATTTACATTGACATAAACTTTATCAAAATCTGTATAATACTTCCAACTAGCTATACTGTCATCAAACTCTGATAACCATTCTTCAAAATTTCTACTCATTTATTGCCTCCTTTATTTCTACATATCTTTTTATTGATAAATCTAGATATTGTTTTTCTTTTTCTATTCCAATATAATTTCTTCCCAACTTATATGCTGCAATTCCAGTTGTTCCGCTCCCACTAAATGGATCTAAAATTATATCATTTTCTTCTGTAGATGCTAATATTATTCTTTCTAATATTTCTAATGGTTTTTGTGTAGGATGTTTACCACATTTCTTTTCTAATGGTTTAGTTAAACTTGTTATCCAAACATCTTTCATTTGCTTTCCATTATTCATTTCTTTCATTAATTCATAATTAAATTTATATTTACATTTCTTAATATCTTTTCTTGCCCATAAAATTGTTTCTGTTGAATGTGTAAATGTTTTACAAGCTAAATTGGGTGGTGGATTTGTTTTCTGCCATGTTATATTATTAATTATTTTAAACCCTTCTTCTTCAAGTGCCATACCTATGGAATAGATATTGTGTAGTGTTCCACTTATCCATATAGTTCCATTATCTTTTAGTATTCTATAACATTCTTTTATCCACTTTTTATTAAATCTATGTTTATATTTTAATGAATCCGATGAATCCCATTCTCCTTTATTTACTGTTACCATTTTTCCACCGACTACATGTTATCCCATCATTTGATAGGAAATATGGTGGATCTGCAAATATCGTATCTATTGTTTTATCTTCAAACTTTTTCAATACCTTAAATGTGTCACCTTTTATTAATTTGAAATGTTCATCCTCATAATAATATTTTCCTGTATACATTATTACACTCCATTAAGTATTATAGTTCGTTACTAATATCTCTGATATTTTTCCTCTTCCTTTTGAATTTGCATTTATCATTCTACTTGCATATATTTCATCTATGTTGAATCCTTGATATATATTGTCAAAGAAAGTATCTTCTTTATTTGTGTTTTTCGGATTTGAATTGCTTAGCATTAGTTTTACATTTTGTTCATTTAATTCTCTATAAAATTCTGCTAATTCTCTTTGATTATCATCGTTAAAATCTTCTTTTGTATATGATGTAAATCCTGATGTTACATTTAAAGGTCTGTATGGTGGATCAAAATATACAAATGTATTTTCTGTTACATATTCCATACTTCTTTTATAATCACCATATTGAAATTGTACATTTTGTATTAATTTTGATAAATTTCTTAAATTTTCTTCATCACATATTGTAGGATTTTTATGACTTCCCATAGGAACATTGAATTTTCCTGCTTTATTAACTCTATATAACCCATTAAAGCATGTCCTATTTAAATATATAAATTGTGCTGCTCTTTGAATATTGTGTTCATTTTCTTCTAATGTGTAATTATTATATTCTTCTCTTTTATTATAAAAGTAATTTTTTCTTTCTTCTTGTTCTAATTGTAAATATTCTGTTTCCATTTGTTTTAGATTTGTTATCAAATCTTCTACATTGTTTTTTATGACATTGTATGAATTTATTAAATCTATATTTATATCAAATGCATATGCTTCTTGTACATCATATTTTTGCAATATATCTATTAATACCGCTCCTCCACCTACAAATGGTTCTATATATCTTTCTATTATTCCATTTTTTAGTTCATATGGGTAGAAATTATTTAGCTGTGGTATTAAACTTCCTTTTCCTCCAGCCCACTTTACAAATGGTCTTATTTTTTCTGACATTTTCGTACCTCTTTATTGTATTTTTTGTAATTTTATCACATTTGTTATAATTTATCTACATTTTATACAATAATATTTATTTTAAATCATTTATCCAATTTTCTAATATTTCTAGCAACTCATTTATAAGATATTTTTTGCCTTTTTCCATATTTATATCTTTTATCTTTTCAATTTCTTTCTTTATTCTTAATATACTATCAATATCACCTTTATAATAATTTCTTAATTCTTTCTGTTCTTTTGGAATATATTTAAAATTATGTACTATATTTATTCCCCTTATAAACTCTAATATATTTTGAGAATCACTATATTTAATATTATTTAATAATTCTTTATCATCTATACTTGAGAAGAAGCTTTTATTTCTCTCAAATTCATTTTTATCATTCTCACAATATTCTTTAAATTTTCTTCCCCAATTAGTTTGATTTAAAATTTCTTTTGATTTTTCTTTTCGATTTTTAATAACTCTTTCTCTATCATATGTCTCCCATTCTTTAAGTGTATCATAATATCCTGGTTTTTCTGTATTATATCCCAGAGTGCATGGTATAAATTCGGTAATACAGTTGTTTTTATTTTTTTTATATTATGTTCCATTAAATTAATAATATCTTTTATTATTTTTTCATCATATTTAGCATATCTAATTTCTAGTAGATAACACAAAATTTTACTATATAAATCTATCATATACATATCATCTTTTATTTCATTTTTCATTTCTTTAAGTGCTTCTTCAACTTCATTATCTTTTTTTCCAAAAAAATTTGTTACAACTTCATATGGACTTCCTTTTCCATATATATCATTTTGGTCTTTTTTATTATATATATCTAATACTTTCTCTATATCTTCTAAATCTATAATTGAATATTGTACTAGCTTATCAACAAATTTAAATCCTAATATTTCTATTTTATCATCTCTTATAGTTAAGTTTATCAGTCCAAATGAGCCTAATAAAGTACTCCAATCATATAATTTTATGTTTTCTTTATACATAATAGTTACATGTAATAAATATATTAATATATTATCTAGTAATTTATTATAGATATCTTCATCATAATTTTTATATGTAGATTTTACTTCTTCTATTTTTTCTATTATTGTCTTAAATTTAGAAATACAAATTTTAAGTGTTCTTATATTCTTATAATTAAACTTTTGCATTATTTCAATTATTTTATATTTATTATCTTTTATTATTCTTGAAATTAACTGTTCTTTTTCTTCATCACATATATAATCTAAGATTATTTCTATATTTGGATTATAATATATAACTTCGCCTATTAATTTTTCTTTTATTTCATAATATACTTTGTTTTGATATGAACTTTCCACTTCTGCCATCTTGTCTTCATTGGCAATTAATATAGTCTTTACATTTTTATGCTCTACCAATTCATTTATATACCCTAATAACTCTGTAATAGAAATCATACATCTTTCTAAATCATCAAAAATAATAATATATTTAGAAATTTCTTGGAACATTTTAATTAAATCCATTATAGAATCTTTTTTTCTAAAGAATTAATATAAGTTTTGGCTCCATTTATCAACATTTTCGAAGTTTTTCTTTCATTATTACTTAATATACCGTTTTCTATTATAGAATAAATTATTTTATTTTCTAGCTGAGTTATATCTTTTATTCCATACAATGACATATATATTATTCCTTTATATCTGCAAGTTTCCTTTATTTCTTTCTGTAACTTTACTTTTAAACTATTTTTTATAAAAAATGTTTTTCCTACACCCCATTTGCCATCAATTAATATGGCATATTCCGTATTTTCTTTTCTTATATATCTTAATATTAATTCGCAAATTTCTTCATCCGTTATATATTTTTCTTTCTTTTTTTCTCTTATATGTTCATCTAATTTTTCTTCTAATTCTTTATCCATTTTTTACCTCCATTTTATATTTTTATATCATACATAATTTAAAGTAACAACAAAATCTAACATTATTTTCTATATATCTTGCAATTAATAATAATCTAAGCTTAAATACACAACCAACTGGAGGTGATAATATGAATTCAAAGACCATTCTATCTCTATATAATGGAGATTATTCTTGTATTGAAAGACCTATACCTAAAGATTCCAAATATGCTAAAGCATTGTCTAAATGTACTAATTTGCAAGAGAAATTAGCTCAATTAGTGGATAAAGAGACTTTTTCGTTAATAGAAAAAGTTTTAGAATATCAAAGTGAATTATCTGCTATTGAAATGGAAGAAGTATTTACAGAAGGTTTTTCTTTGGCTGTGTCTTTACTGCTGGAAGCGATTTCAAGAAATTAATGTACCCCCTCCCCCTCCTATTTCCCGAAAGTTTTTAAAGGACTCCCCTCGCCGTTCCCCTTCTTTACCTTGTGGAGATTAGAGGCGGGGGTGGTCTTTATATTTTTCGGTATGCATTTTTTATTTATATTTCAATACTTATAGATAATATCTACCGATTATCACACTAAAAAATAGATTAGTTATATTTCAAACTAATCTATAAATTGTAATTTATCAAATACTATGTGCTGTAATAAACAAGCAACTTTTTAACATTATCAATTTCACAAGATATTTTTTATTTACTACTTTTACAAATAGGACATTTACATCTTTCTAATAAATGATCTGCTCTTAAATCCCATTTATGCCCACATTCCAAACACAATGCTTTAACTTTTTCTTTTGAATTAGTATAAGATAGTGCTTTTATTTTACCATTTGATTTTTCCAATACTTTTTTTGCATAGGTATTATATTTAATCTTTTGTTTTTCTTCAGCTGTTAATACTTCTTTTATTTTTCTTTCTTTCCTTTTAACTATAAATTGATTTTCATCACAGTTAGGACAATATGGTTTGCTTATTATAGAACGATAAGAAGAGTACCATTCTTTATTACATTTAGAACACTTAACTTTTACATCACTATCATAATTTTTATATTCTATAACAACAATATTATCATTATTTATCTTGTTTTGAAAATTGTTTTTTCTCTCTAATAAATTGTTAGAACTTTTTTCTGATTCAAACAGTTCAACTTTTGAAATTATAAAGGTTATTCCTTTTTTTATATTAAACCAATCTATTTGTAATATATAACAAGTTCTACCATTGGATTCATAATATAATTGTTCTTTAAACTGATCTATATTAAGGTTATAGTTAGTTTTTATTTCCAAAACAGTATTGTCATTAGATAAATCACAAAGTGCTAAAATATTTTTTTCTTTATGTATAACAAGTTCTTGCGAAAATATTTTTTGATTATTGAATATATTATTAGAAATATATTCTACTAATGGTTGTATTTCTTTCTTTAAAATATTTATAACCTTATTAACTTCATTTACAAACTTTTCGTCTTTTTCATTTGTAGCAGTAATAGTTCCATCTGTATTAAAATTAACCATTATATCATCATACGGAGATGGTAATCTACCAATAAATTTTAATTTTCTTTTGTTTTCTAGTAAAACTAATTCCGAATGTATCTTTTCGACATCAAGCATAGTATTTATTAAATGCTCTATTGTCATACCACTTATATTGGTAGAAAATTTCTTAATTTTTCTACTACTAACTTCAAACTTTTTTACTACTCTGCTTTTATACTCAATTTTAGGTAGATTACCTACACAATATTTAAAATTAGGATATGTACTCAAATAACTTACTGGTATTATATAATCATTGTTAAATTCAAAAACATTTCTCCCTGTAATAAATAATTTTTTTCCATTCATCTTCTTAAAAAGTTCCCATTCAAGAATACAGTCATTTGACCCAGAATGCACTTCTAATACATTATCAATTCCATAAATCTTGCATAAGTTATCTTTTGTTATTACTCCTCCAGAAAATTTAGAAGAAATAATATCGTGTTTAAAATTATAGAAGTTCATTACTTCATAACCCTTTAATTTCTTTCTCTTTAGATAATTTTTTATAAACTTTTCATCAATATTACCATAAGTTAATATTATTCTATTTTGTAATTCAAATTCATCAATTATATTATTCATTTCTTCTTGACTTAATGGCTGTTTTCCCTTTAAATCTTTTTTAGTAATTCCATTTATATATGTAGTATAAACATCTCCATTTAACTCTAATGGTAAAAACCTATTATACATTTTATTCTCATCTGGTTTATAAATAGAGATGGATAATAAATCATCATTTAAAGAAGATAAACCATTTGTTTCTACATCTAATACTACATATTTCTTTTCAATATTATTATGATTCATTAAAATCACTCCTACAAATTACTCTCATTTTCCCCAATTATACCACTTCCTGTGAATTATTTAAATACATTTCCTGTTAAAACTTGTCTAGCTGAGCCAAGTCTCGCCCTAATTGTGACCAAAGTGTGACATTTTCCCCTAAAAATGCAAGAAAAAAGCACTTGCTAAAATCTAGCAAATGCTTCATTTTATTGTGGTTGCGGGGGCAGGACTCGAACCTGCGACCTTCGGGTTATGAGCCCGACGAGCTGCCAACTGCTCCACCCCGCGATATTCATTTTGCACTTTTCTTAAGTGCTTTATTAGTATAACTCCATTTTATCTATTTGTCAACATAAGTTGCTTAAAAAAATATTAAAATATTTTAAATTTAAATATTATTTTTAATTTCTACTTGCTCCCTATTTATATTATGCAACTTTCCCCATAATTATTACTTATTTAATATTATTTTATACAGTTATATTATTTTTCATTGTTTCATATTTTGAGTCTCCTATCCCACTTACATTTTTTATGTCTTCTTTTGTTTTGAACTTACCATTTTCCTTTCTATATTGCACTATTTTAGCTGCTATTGATGGTCCTACTCCTGGTATTTGTTCTAATTGTACTTGTGTGGCTGTATTTATATTCACGGTTCCATTTTCCTCCTTTGGGCTATTATTTACAATTACATTATTTCCACTTTCTTTTGTAATATACGAATTGTTTTCCACTTTTTCTTCATCTTCTTCATTTATTCCTGGTATGTATATTTTTTGTCCGTCTTCTAATTTATATGCTAAATTTACATTACTTAAATCTGCATCTAAAAGTTCTCCTCCTGCTTTTTCTATCGCGTCTTGTATTCGTGCTCCTTCTTCTAATTTAACTATTCCAGGATTTACAACATAGCCTGCTATATGTATCGTTATTTCATTTTCTGATTTTTTTATTTCACTTGAATTACTTCCTACTTCATTACTATTAATTTCAATAAATCCTGAATTTTGTCCTGTTTTAATTATAAATAAAATTACTACTCCTATTACTATAATTGCAATAATTCCGAAAATTATTTTTTGTGAATTTGTAATTTCTCCCATGTTTCTCACCTCCTTTACTTGAATTTTTTTATAGTTTCATATATATTATTAGTATGAAATTTATAAGGAGAATTTAAATGAATTTAATTAATATTAAAAATCGTGCTAATAAATGTATTTTTGCTGTAATTTGCTTTTTAATTGTATTTTGTTTTTCATTATCCACTTTTGCTGCAGAACCTAATACAAATTCTAAAGCGTGTTTTTTGATGGAAACTTCTACTTCTAAAATTTTATATGATAAAAATATGAATGAAAGACTATATCCTGCAAGTACCACAAAAATTATGACAGCTATTTTAGTTTTAGAAAATTGCAATCTTACTGATGTTGTAACGGTTGGTTATAATGCTGTTTTTTCTATTCCTGCTGGTTATTCAACTGCAAATTTAGAACTAGGTGAACAGTTAAGTGTGGAAGATCTTTTAAATATTTTACTAATTCCATCAGCTAACGATGCTGCTGTTGCTCTTGCTGAACATGTTGCTGGTTCTGTTGAGAATTTTGCAAATATGATGAACTCTAAAGCTAAAGAATTAGGATGTAAGGATACTAATTTTGTTAATCCTAATGGAGTGCATAACGAGAGTCATTATTCTACAGCTTACGATTTAGGATTAATTGCAAAATATGCTATGCAAAATGATACATTTGCATCTATTGTTTCAAAAACTTCTTGTACTTTACCCGCTTCAAATAAATATGCAAAAAGTGATAGAAGTTTTAAAACAACAAATAGTCTTTTAATTAATTCTAGTAAATATTTTTCTAATTTAGCTATAGGAGTTAAAACTGGATTTACTTCTCCAGCTGGCGGTTGCTTAATTTTTTCCTCTTCTAAAGATGGAATGAATTTTATTGGAGTTGTTCTTGGTGGAAGAGTAATTTCTGGAAATTTAGATGAAAGATTTGCAGATAGCATTAGTCTTATAAATTACGGTTATGATGATTATTTTCTTTCTAATTTAAATCAAAAAAGCTCTGTTTTACAGCAAATAGAAATTAAAAATGCAACTAAAGATACTAAAAATTTAAATGTTATTGTTGAAAATGATATAACTGCTCTTTTAAAAACAGCAGATAGTGAAGTTTCATATACTCCTACTATTACATTTAACAGTGATTTAAAAGCACCTATAAAAAAAGGAGATATTATTGGAACTATTTCTTATAATATTAATGATATTGAATATAATTCAAATTTGCTTGCAGAAAATGATGTTAAAGAGTCTCACTTCTGGCTTATTTTTTCAATTGTGATTATTATTGTATTATTTATATTATTTAGAATTAAAGTAGTTAACTCAAAAAAGCATAGTAAAATGCGTAAAAAATATAATTCTAAAAAAACTTATAAATATTAGTATTTAAAATTTATTGGGAATAATAAAGAAATAAAATTTATAGATAAAAATTATTAAAGAGACTGCTATTTTAGCAGCCTCTTTAATTTATATTTCTGCTAATTTAATTATTTAGTTGTTGTTTCAACTGGTTTATAATCTTTTCCAAGTACTATTGTAAAGTCTACATTTGATGTTTCTGCTCCATCAGATACAGAGCCTGTCCCTAATGCTTCCTTTATTTTATCTTGAATTGTTGTAGATTTTAATGTTCTATTTATAATGTTTGTTTTTGCTGTAGAAGATGTTGTTCCAGATTTTGTTACTTTATATCCTAATTTTTCTAAAGCTTCAGTTGCTTTTGCTAAATATGATTTTGTTCCAGATCCATTTAGTAATTCTATTTTTATTTCACTAGAATTAGTTGTTGTACCACTTACTGTATTTGTTCCTTCTTTTTCTTCTCCCTCTGTTATTACTGGATCAGAAAATAATTCATCAACTAATTTTTTAGTTTTTTCTTTATCATAAGTAACTATCCAAACTCCGTTTTTCTTTACTGATTCTGAAGGAAGCAATGCTGTATTTAAATTATCTGCATTAAAGTTTACTGCATATGGAATATAATCTTTTACTGTATCAAAATTCATATTTGTATTTACATTTTTAAATGCTATATCTAAAATTTCTCCTATTTTAAATATATTTTCTGGCTTTAATGTTTGTTTTAGTGTTGCTGTTATAAATTCTCTTTGTGTTCTTGTTCTACCAAAATCTTGAATTCCGTATGAAGCAGGATATGTGGAATCATCATTATTATGTCTAAAACGTACCAATTGTTCTGATTGACTTCCATTTAATAATTGTTCTCCTGCTGTTAAATGTATGTGTAAATTTTGTGTTGAATCATCATAATCCATATCTATTGGTACATTAAATGTTACTCCTCCAATTGCATCTACTAATTGTACTAGTGCTTCTGTATCTATAATAAGATAGTTTTTAATTCCAAGCCCTGTTATTTGATTTACATATCCAAGAAATCCATCTATATTTTTTCCATTTTTATATGTTGCATTTATTTTATAACTTGATGATGCTTTTTCCACATTTGGACCTACATATGTGTCCCTCGGAATTGATAATATTGATGCTTTTTGAATTTTTGGATCATACGAAACTACCATTATTGTATCTGCAAGCTTGTAATTTTCTTCAGCTCCACTTACTCCTACAACTAGGCAATATATTTTTTCCATATTTTTTAATGTATTTTCATCATGACCAACTGCTGTTGCTAAAAAGCCTTGAAGTCCCCAACCGTTTTTAGCCATTTTATATACAAATACTCCTGCCCAAATTAATATAGCTAACAGTAATATTAATAATATCCATTTTATTATTTTTCCGGCTTTTGTTTTTTTCTTTTTCTTCTTTTTCATGTTCTTTTTAGTTGGTTTTCTACTTGGTTGATTGTTAGTTCTCAAATTTACATATATTTCGTCATCGTTCAATTTTTTTCACTCCTATAATTAATCTTTTTTTAGTATACCAAATTAGATTTAAAATATCAATAATTTTGCAAATAAAAATACACCTCTAAATGTTAAACTTTTTTTCTAACATTTGAGGTGCACTTTACTATGGATACTATTTTTACTTTAAAATATTATTTTTAAAAGTAAATTATTATTGTACATTATGCTTCCTAAAATTGACTTGTTAACCGCTTCTATAATTCCTAAATTCGTTGTCATTGGTGCTATAAATGATAATATTGCAAGTAATATATATACTATAATTATTCCCTCTAATATACCATATATTAATCCTCCTGCTTTATTAAATTGTTTTATAATTGGAAGACTTGCAATTCCATTAAAAATAAATTTTGCTAATAATAATATTATTTTTGAAAGAATAAATAATGCTATTAAACAAGCTCCATTTATTATATTTACTGCTACTGTTCTTGCTACACTATTTGCTATTCCCTCTTTTGCACTTTGAGCTGCATTTTCGATTTGTTTATCTATATAATCACTTATTATTTGTGATGTTCCACTTTCTTTTATTGAATTTGTATCTACTTCATTTCCTGCTGTCACATTTTCTGCATTACTATTTCCTTTAGCTGTGTTAATTATAACCGCTTCTATTTGCTCATCAAAAGTTGTATTTTTTATAACAAAATTTGCCACTGGCTTATATAGTAAAAATGCAATGATTATTGCTGCTATAAAAGATAAAATCTTAAAAGCGACTCCTACTAAACCTCGTTTATACCCTAAAAAAATGCAAAGTGCAAATATTAATAAAATAATTCCATCAACAATTAAATTCATATTTATTTTCCTCCTTCTAAAAACTAATAAATTCTACTTTATCTTTATATATAATTCCTGCCAAATTGTCACAAATAACAATATCTTTTATTTCTTGTGATGACACATATTTTTTTATTAACCATCCATTTGTATCTATAAAATGTACTTCTGATCCTAAATTTATTGCTATTACATTTTCATTTGTATATAAGTTTTTTACAGAAGAATCCAATATATATGTTTTTTCAGATTTATTACTTGTATTTACTATTTGTGCAGTAGTTTCTGTACTGAAAAGTCCCGTTGTTTTTTCCACAATTTTAACAAAGTTTTCTTTTAATTTTATATCAGCCATATTTACTTTGTTTTCTGAAAATTTCAAGAGTACCTCATCTTTTTGCTCTGATATTGAATGTATACTATCATTATACATACATATCAATTTATTGTTGTCTTGATATTTTAAACTTATAATTAACTCATCTGCATCTGCTTTATATGTATATATAATTGCATCTGATGGTGTTTTTTGAGCTGTTTCAAATGATATTATTTTAATATTTGATTGTATAAGTGTTCCAGATGTATCTATTTCTGCTATTGCTAGATATTTATTATCATTTGATATTGCAATATCTACTGCTCTTGTTGCTGCTAAGAAAGTTTTAAACAGTTCTTTTCCTTCTGGATTAAAAGTCATTACTACTGTTTTATGTATTGTTCCTGTAAGTACAACAGATGTGTACCCATTTTGATTTACATATATTCTAGAAATATTTCCCTCTAGGTCTTTTTGCCACACTATATTTTGTCCTGATATAAAATATATTTTTTGCTTGTCTTTTTCTGCTATTGCTAAATATTTATTATTTGACTTAAAAAGTGGCGTACTAATTTCAGTTTTTATTTCATGTTCTTTGTTTCCATTTGAAGAATATAACCCAAGTACATTTTTATCCAAAATTGCTATGTATTTATCATATGCATATGTATATATATTAGATTCTGTATTTAATTCTATATATGAACTAGTATTTTCTGTAATGCTTTTTCTAAAAATATAAACATCAAAAAATTCTCTAAAATTTCTATTTGCTATATATAAAGAAGCTATAACTATAATTGCTATAATTAGGATTAATACTCCTATTGTAATTATCATTTTTTTCTTGTTTATCGCTTTTTTATTATTTATTTTATAGTTATCATCTATAATATACTTCATAAATTACCTCTTCTTTCGTAATTAATTTATACCAGTTTTATATGTTTTTTTCAAGCTTTTTTATTTAAAATCATAAATAATTGAGCTATTCCTAAATATCCAAATATCGGATACATTAAATTTACTAGATTTGAAAATCCAATTTTTGAAATAGGAATTCCTAGTACGCAGATTATTATTGCTAAATTCCTATATGCTTTTTTATTTTTACTAATATTTTCTAAAAATCCATATCCAGCTGAAATTGCTGTTGTAAATATTGATAACAATATTACCATACTGTAAATTACCTTAAATATATTTCCAAAAATTTGAATTGCATATAATACTGGTATTTCTATTTGTTCTATATTTCCATTTACTTTTAAAAGTAAAAATAATATGCAAATTCCAAGTATTATTAATATTACTGAAGATATAACAGATATTAAGTAAATTTCTTTTTTTGTTTTTATATATTTATTTAATCCTATTAATATTGGTATTAATAAAATACTATTGTAACTGCTATAAATAATTGCACTAATTATCCAGTTTGAATAATTGGTTTGAACCATAAGTGTTTTTACATATTTAATTATTTCTATATTTTTTATTCCCAATATTAAAATGCAAATTATTAAAATTGGAGTTATTAAAGTACTTGCTTTAATAATTCCTTTTATATTATTAGTAAATGTAATATAGCAAAATATACAAATAATTGCGCTTCCGGATTATTTCCATCATCTTAAATTCTTGCTTAAAATATGCACTAAATCCTGCTACCATTATAAAGAAAGAAATTAACAAAAAAATATTAATTACTATATTAACAATATAATTTATTATCTTATTTTTAGAAATAATTCCTAGAAATTCATTATAAGTATATATTGGTCTATTTATAATTAGTAAAAACACTTTATAAATAATTATTCCTGTAATAATACAAGAAATAATAAGCCCTGCAATTCCTTTTATTCCGTAGCTTCCAAAAAATAAATATATTTCTTTACCGAGATGCAAAACCAGCTCCTATTGTAGTTCCTATTATTACAAAAACAATTTTAAATATATTTTTCATTTATATTATCACCTAATAAAAGTGTATGAACTTATACGTTTATTCATACACTTTTATTATTTATTTTTTTCTTCTTCTAATTTGCCATATAATAATTCCAATTAAAATAATCACAACAGGTATTGTAAATATTATAATTCTTATAATTGTATCTTCTGCCTCTGTAGCTGTATATGTTACTGTTCCTGTGCTTTTTCTAATTGTTATTGCATCTTCTTTTCCTGTTAAATAAGAAACAGAGTTTAATACTAAATCTTTATTATTATATAACTCTACAAATGTTATTGTAGAATTTCCTGATGTTGTTTGTGCATTTGTTGCAAATGTAGCATTGGCGTAGATTATTAATTTTGATTCTTTTTCATCATTTACCTTTTTAGAAAATTCTGCTCCTACTACTTGGCTTCCTTCTTCATCTTTTGATGTTGCATAATCTGAATAGTTACTCAAATCTTCTCTATAAAATGATTTATCTGAGGAAGATATAAATGGTGTTGCTGTTACATTTAATTCTTCTTGTTTATCGGTATCTACAATATTTAATCTTCCTGAATCTATAAACATTACTCCTAATGCTGTATAAATATCTTTAGTAACTTCATGATAAGATACATTGGTTTTTATAAATTCTGGATTATTTAGTATCATTTTTGAAGAATCCTGTTCCATTATAATCCCTTTTCCAACGCTTACTCCATATAAATCAAGCACTTTTTGTAAATTTGTAAAATCTGTACCATTATAATTTGCATCACTTAACCATAAAATATTTCCACCATTGTTTATATAATTTATAATTAAATTAGCTTCATATTCTGTTACGTCTTTTGTTGGTGATGGTACTACTAAACAATCACAATCTTCTGGAATACTTTGTGTTAACAAATCTACCTCAGCAACTTCATTAACTTCATTTTCCAAGTATGTTTTTATGTTATACATATATGAACTAATAGAATATTCTCCATGCCCTGTTAAAAAATATACTTTCGGTTTTTTATTTATTGTTGTTTCTATTATTCCATTTGTTAATTTCTGTTCTGTTATATCTATAGTTTCATATGTTGATGTGTCATATGTATATAAATCACTTTCTGCTAGAACTTTATATCTTTGTGATGATTGTATTATAATTCCTGTTGCAGTTCCATCTTCAGAATCAATTCCATATTTTGTCGCTAAATCTGGTCTATCTGTTATAGTAACTGCTTCTACTTTAATTTTATTATTTGCACTTTCATATTGTTTTGCTAAACTATATAAAGAAGAATCTTGTGTATATCCAAATAAATATATTGTTATTTCATCTGATATGTCTTGTATTTGTTTTTTAGATTCATCTGATATTGAATATAGTTTTTCTGTTGTTACATCAATCTGAGCTAATTTTAAATTTTGAACAATTAAATTTATTGCTATGAAACAAAATATTAATGCTAATACTAAAATTATTGTAAGACTTGTTTGTCTTAAAGCTTTTTTCTTTATTATTTCTATGAATTTTTTAAATATGTTATTTTTCTCACTTTTTTCTAATTTATCTTTTTTCACTTTTCTCACCCTTTCTTTATTTAACACTTTTTCTTCTCTGCATTACAATTATTGTAAGTAATACAAATAGTACAGTGAAACTTAAAAATAATGTTAATCCTTCCCAAGAAATCATTCCAAGTGGGAATTTATCAAACATATTTATTAAAGAAAATGATGTTAAGCTACTACTTAATTGTGGCATAAACCATGTTATTATAAAAAATCCAACTGTTACAACACTTGCTATTATTTGGTTTTCTGTAAGGCTTGAAGCAAACATACCAAAAGCTATATATGACATTCCTAATAGTAAAAATCCAAGTAAACTAACTAATGTTACTTCTATTTGAGGTGTTCCAAAATACATTAAAATTCCAAAATATATAAATGTACAAATTTCAGCAATTAAAAATATAATAACTGCTGATATGAATTTTCCTAGTACTATACTTGTTATACTTCTTGGAGAAGTAAGAAGTAGTTGTTCTGTTCCATTTTTTCTTTCTTCTGAAAACATTCTCATTGTTAATATTGGTACAATAAATGTTATAATTGTTGCACCGGAAAAGAACATATATCCAAAATTTGTACTTCCATAACTAACAATATCTATGTAAAAGAAAATACTACACATTGCTAAAAATAGTCCTATAAATACGTATCCAATAGGTGATAAAAAGTAAGATTTGACTTCTTTTTTTATTATTGCAAACATTATTCTTCCTCCTTTTTATCTGTAATTAATTCCATAAATGCATCTTCTAGTGTTGTTTCATCTTTTTTCATTTCTAACAAAACTATTTCTTTTTTTGCTAAAGCAATAGTTAATTTTTTTCTTATATCTGTATCTTTTTTAAATGCAATACTATATGTTTTTGTGTTATCTTCATTTTCTTTTAATAATTTAATTTCTTCTATTTCTATAATTTCATTTTTAATTTTTAAAATATTATTATTATCATCTTCTATTGTTATTATTAAATTATTAGATTTATTTACCTTATTTTCTAGGTTTTCAGGGGTATCTTGTGCAATTATTTTTCCATTATTTATTATTATTACTTTTTTACATATTTGACTTATTTCAGATAATATATGTGAGCTTAAAATTACAGTATGTTCTTTTCCAAGTTCTTTTATTAAACTTCTTATTTCTGTTATCTGTTTTGGATCTAATCCTACTGTTGGTTCATCTAAAATTAATATTTTAGGATTTCCGAACTAGTGCTCCTGCTAAACTTACTCTTTGCTTATACCCTCTTGATAGATTTCTTATTAATTTATTTTTAACTTCATCTAATCCCGCTTCTTTTAGCACTTTTTCAACTTGCTGCTTTTTTTCTTTTTTATCTATTCCTTTTAGTTCTGCCATATATGTTACAAATTCTTTTGGAGTCAAGTCTAAATATAATGGAACATTTTCCGGCATATATCCTATTTGCTTTTTTGCTTTACTTGGTTTTTTAGAAATATCAATGTCATCTACTAAAATAGTTCCTTGCGTTGGTTCAATAAAACCTGTTATCATATTCATTGTAGTACTTTTCCCGAGCTCCATTAGGTCCTAAAAATCCAAGCACTTCTCCTTTTTCAATTTTAAAGTTAATGTTATCTACAGCAATAAAACTACCGTATTTTTTTGTAACATTCTTTACTTCTATCAATTAAATCTCCTCCATTTCATAATTAAGCAATTTTATAATTTCTAAATATTACCATTTATAAATGTTAATTTCAATAAAGTCTTGTATTTATTACATACAATTCACAAGATTTTCACATTTAAATAAATTCTATAATTTATATAATAATATTATTAATCTTAAAATAAACTTAAAGCTGGATTTTTTATTCTAAATATTGTAAAATAGTATATATTATTAAAGTAAAGAGGTTTTTAATGGAAAATAGTAAAGAAAAAATAACATTTCATCAAATTTTATGGTATTTTATATTTTTTAGTATTGCAGGATTAATTATAGAAACTCTTTTTTGTTATTTTACAACTGGTGTTTTAGAAAGCAGAAAAGGACTTATTTTAGGCCCATTTTGTCCTATTTATGGAGTTCGGTGCTGTTATTTTAATTATTCTTTTAAATAAATATAAAAATAACATATTTAAATTATTTATATATGGTGAGCTTTTAGGGGCTTTTGTAGAATATTTTTTAAGTTTTATATTAGAAGCAATATATGGTATAAGATTTTGGGATTATTCATATTTACAATATAATCTAAACGGTAGAATTTGTGTTCAATATTCAATTTATTGGGGATTCTTGGCAGTAGCTTTACTTAAACTTATAAAACCAATAATTGATAAAGTAATTTTTAAAATTAAATGTAAATATATTAAAATTATTAACATTTGTATTTTTATCTTTTTATGTATAGATTCTATAATAACAGTTTGGGCAATTACCACTTTTGAAAATAGAGTGCAGAATTCATATTACAATATAATAAAAAATACTTCTAATTTTAATATCTTCCAAAAAGTTAAGTATAACATAGAAGAAGCTGTATTTTCTAATAATATAATGATTAATATTTTTCCTAATTTAAGAGTTATTTTAAATGATGGCAAAGAAGTTTTTATAAAAGACATAATAAAAAGCAATTAATTTAATAATTGCTTTTTTCTTTATTATTCTGGTAATACTATTTTTGAATCTTTCTTTTTAGCCCTATATAATGTTATTTTATTTCCAACTGCTTGTACAAAACATGAATTTGTTTTTTCAGATATTTCTTCTCCTATTTGCTTTGTAGCTTCTGGTGCTGTTTCTAAAACTGATATTTTAATTAATTCTCTTGCTTCTAATGCTTCATCTATTTGTTTTATTAAATTTTCAGATATTCCTGCTTTTCCAACTTGAAATATTGCAGTTAATTTATTAGCTAAACCTCTTAAATATGCTCTTTGTTTACTTGTCATTTAATTTACCTCTTTCTTTTTTCTAATACTTATTTTACAGCATTTTTACATTAAAAGCAACATTTTATTGATTTTAATATAATTTTTGATAATTTTTCATTGACTTTGTATAAATATTATGCTATTATATTTTATGCTAGTTTATATGGTTCGGTAGCTCAGCTGGATAGAGCAACGGATTTCTAATCCGTGGGTCGGGGGTTCGAATCCCTTCCGGATCACCAAAAAACACTTGAATTTAATTTAAGTGTTTTTTTATTTAATATAAAAAACCTATGGAGGTATATTATGAAAATTAAAGAACTTAAATTATTAGATGTTTTAATAAAAAAAGATGATACTACTATTTTTGAAGGAAAAGTAGAAGATTCTCCATCAGAACTTTTAAATTTGGAAATATCAAATGTTAAATTAGATGGAAAAAAAGTTATAATTGAAATTTAATAAAATATAGTTATATATGTAAAAACTCCAGCTTCTAAACTGGAGTTTTTAATTATTTTATCTTTCAATAAATGTTTTATATGCTCTATATGCCGTATGAACATCATATTTACTTGTTACTTCGTATGGTGCATGCATTGATAATACTGGAACGCCGCAATCTATAACATCTACGCCTTTGTTAGCTAAAATATATGCTATTGTTCCTCCACCGCCAACATCTACTTTTCCAAGTTCAGCTATTTGGTATTTTATTTCATTTTCTTCAAATATTTTTCTTATTTGTGCTACATATTCTGCATTTGCATCAGATGCTCCAGATTTTCCTCTTGCACCTGTATATTTATTTAGTCCTATTCCATATCCTAAAAATGAGCTATTATTTTTTTCTGATACTTGTGCATATATAGGATCTAATCCTGCATCAACATCTGCTGATAACATTCTTGAATTGCAAAATACTTTATCTAATAAATTTGGTGTATTTATTCCAAGTTTATTTAATATTTCAGATATAAAAGTATCAAATGTATGAGATTCCATTCCTGTATTTCCCATACTTCCTATTTCTTCTTTATCTGATAATATGCATACTGCTGTTGTATTTGGAACTTCTTTCATATCTAGAATAGCAGTTAATGAAGTATATGCACAAATCTTATCATCTTGCCCATATCCTGCAATCATGCTAGAATCAAAGCCTAAACTTCTACATTTAAATGCTGGTACAAGTTCTATTTCTGAACTTAAAAAATCTACTTCTGTTATTCCATATTTTTGATTTAATATATTTAGAATATTTAATTTTACTTTTTCTGCTACTTTTTCATCAGCATATGGAATACTTCCAATAAGAAGATTTAAGTCTTCTCCAGATATTCCATCTTTTAATTTTTTCTCCATTTGATCTTGTGCTAAATGTGGTAATAAATCTGTTATTGTAAAAATAGGATCAGTTTCATCTTCTCCAATATTTATATCAATTTTTTCTCCATTAGTTTTAACAATAGTTCCATGTATTGAAAGTGGAATTGTTGTCCATTGATATTTTTTTATTCCACCATAATAATGTGTTTTAAAATACGCAAAACCAGAATCTTCATATATTGGATTTGGTTTTAAATCCAATCTTGGTGAATCAACATGTGCTCCCAAAATATTCATTCCATCTTTTTGAATATCTTTTCCCACTATAGCTAAATACATACTTTTATCTCTGTTTATATAGTATATTTTATCTCCTTGTTTTAAATTTTGATATTCATTTATATCTTTAAATCCATTATAATCTGCTATTATTTTAGCTTCTTTTATAAATTCTCTTTCTGTTTTTGCTTTAGTTAAAAATTTCATATAACCTTCACAATAATTGAAAATATCTTGCTTTTTAGAATCCTCTAAATTAGTCCACCCACTTTGTTTTATATTAAATAACTTTTCTTTTAGTTCCTCTCCGTTTGACATTTATTTTTCTCCTTTCGTTTTATGTTTTTACTAGTATATCATTTAATTTTATTTTTTTCCACTAAAATTATTATACTCTATAAAAAAAATTTTAATCCAATTAATTATTTTTTATTTTATGAATATTTATATATTATATACTAAATTTTGTTTATATATTTCTTGTCATTATATGTTAAAATTTGTAATTTTTATTGATAATTTATATAAATAATGTTATATTTGTAATATAATATTTAAAGGAGAAATTAACATTGAACAAATTAGAAGAATTACAAGAAACAAAAGAAATTCCAGATGTATTGGAAAATGAAAAATTAGATGAAATAACTTTTACCCCTGTTAAAAAAGATAATTCAAATCATAGAGTTATAGCTGGATTATCTTTTTTAGGTGTTTTTATAGTATTAATATTTTTAGCTGTTTTTTCTACAATATTTGCTATATTAAATATTAATAATGATAAGATAATTTCTGGTATATATATAAAAAATATAAATGTATCTAATTTAACTAAAGAAGATGCTATTAAGTTAGTAGAAAATACTATAAACCCAAAAATTACAGAAAATATTGTTGTAAAATATAATGATTATGAAATAACTATTTTACCAGAACAATTAGAAGGTAGTTTTGATATTAATTCTGCTGTTGAAATTGCCTATAGAGTTGGAAGAGAAGATAATATATTAAAAAATAATTATTCTATATTAGCTACTTTATTTAATAATATAAATATTGAACCTACTTTTACATATAATAGTGATGCTCTAAATCAAATAGTATCAGACATTGCAGATAAAATCCCTGGTAAAACAACTGAACCTGCATATTATATTGAAGATAGCAATTTAATTATAACTCCTGGAAAAGATGGTGTTGTTGTTAATCAAGATATCTTAAAAAATTTATTTATTGAAAATATAACAAACCTTAGTTACTCTGCTATTGAAATACCAGTTTATGAAAAACAATGTGAAAAAATTAATATTGATTCAATATATTCAGAAGTAAAAAAAGCCCCTCAAGATGCTTATTATACACAAAACCCATTTGTTATTCATCCACATGTAAATGGTATTGATTTTAATATTTCATTAGATGAAGCAAAACAATTAATAGAACAAACTCAAGAAGAATATACTATACCTTTAAAAATAGTAGCTCCAGATAAAACAACAAATCAAATTGGTACAGAAGCTTTTCCAGATTTATTAGCAGAATTTTCAACTAAATATGCTGCTAGTAATGTAAATAGGACTACAAATTTACGTTTAGCTACAAATAAAATAACTGGAACTGTCTTACTTCCAGGAGAAACATTTTCATATAATAAAGTTGTAGGAAAAAGAACAATAGCCGCTGGTTTTAAAGATGCTGCTATATTTCAAAATGGTAAAGTAGTAGATGGTTTAGGTGGTGGAATTTGTCAAATATCTTCAACATTATATAATGCTGTTTTACTTTCTAATTTAGAAATAGTTGATAGGTCAAATCATGGTTTTGTTACTTCTTATTTAGGAGCAGGGAGAGATGCAACAGTTGTATATGGCTCTATAGATTTTAAATTTAAAAACAATAGACAATATCCTATAAAAATAACTGGAACTGTTTCAGGTCGGTGTTGCTACATTTAAGATTTACGGAAAAAAGCAAGATGTAGAATATGATGTAAAAATTACCACGAAAAAAATTGCATCTACACCATTTAAAACAACTTACATAAATGATTCTACTTTAGCTAAAGGTAAGACAAAAGTAGTTCAAGGTGGATCATATGGTTCAAAGGTAGAAGCTTATAAATCTTTATATTTAAATGGAAATTTAGTTTCTACTACTCTTCTTTCAAGAGATACATATAACGCAATGGAAAAAATAATAGCAAGAGGTACAAAATAAAAGGAGGATTTTATATGAAAAAATTAAAATTAGTAGCTTTATTTATATTTATACATGCTGCAATAGAAATTGGAACTTTACCAATGGTATTAATGCTTTCAGCAAGAGGTGAACTTGGAACAATGTTTTTATATCCTTACCTACAAGAAAACATTTTAATCATTTCTTGTTTAGGATTTATTTTAGGATTTCTCAGAATTGTATCTGGTATAGCTGTAATTAAAAATTTAAAATGGGGATTGATTTTAGGAATACTAAATTCATTTCTAACTTTATTATTAATGACTTTTTATCTTCCTGGTGGAATTATAGATGGAATACTTGCCAGTGGTGCTCTTATCTTATTATTGTCTAGCCATTATAAAAATGCAAAAATAATAGAATAAACTAATTTGATAAATTTATGAGAACATATAAAAAAGAGTAGTAAGAAATTAACTTAATTCTTACCACTCTTTTTTTCTATTCTTTATATCTAAATTTTTTCATTCTTTCTTCTTCTATATTAGATAATTCTTTCAACCACTCAGTCAAAGCTTTGCTATCATTATTTTTAATAAATTCAAAGTACTTAACTCTATAATCTTTTGAAATAACAATTGGCGGTAAGTTATTTTTTAATAACTCATAGTTTAAAAGTAATCTACCTGTTCTTCCATTTCCATCTTCAAAAGGATGTATTTTCTCAAATTCAATATGATATTTAGCAATTTTAGTAAAAATATTTTCTTCATCGTGATTATAATTATATACATAATAGTTCATTAAATTCGGTACTTTTTCTGGTGCTGGTGGTATATGTTCACTACCTTGAATAAATACCTGTATTTTCCTATATCCTTCTGTATCTTTAATATTTTTATTTATTGTTTCATTAATCTCTTTTATAAATCTTTCATCAAAACTTCCATTCTCACTTATATTTTTGAAAACTAACTCTAAAGCCACTTTATGATTAATAGCTTCATATATCTCTCTTGGCTCTTTTCCTTGTATTTTAAAGCTATTGTCATTGTAAAGGATAGCATAAGTTTCAGCATAAGTAAGCGTACTTCCTTCAATAGCATTTGAATGATAAGTACTTCTTGTAATTAAATCTTCTAAGTAATCTTTATTATTTAAAATAAAATTTATTATACTCATAATTAGTTTCCCTGCCTTATTATAAAAAAACACTACATTGATTTGTATATCCAATGTAGTGTATAAAATTGGTCGGGGCGACAGGAATCGAACCTGCGACCTCATGGTCCCAAACCACGCGCGCTACCAACTGCGCTACGCCCCGAAATATTTATTT
>CAYVYP010000004.1:36152-45750 GCA_964455975.1 uncultured Lachnospiraceae bacterium | reverse complement strand
CTTCTAAGCCGTGAGAACCAATTTCTTTTCTAAAACATGGAGAATAAGAAGTCATACAAATAGGAAGTTCATCTTTTTTTATTATTTGATCTTTAAATTTACCAATCATAGAATGTTCAGAAGTACCAATTAAATATAAATCTTCACCCTCTACTTTATACATCATTGCATCCATTTCTTCAAAACTCATAACACCTGTAACAACATCACTACGAATCATAAATGGAGGTATAGCATAGGTAAAACCATTATTAATCATATAATCTCTAGCATAAGCAAGCATTGCTTCATGTAATCTTGCTATATTACCAAGTAAATAATAAAACCCAAGGCCACTAGTACGACCTGCTGCTAGTTTATCCATACCATTTAATTTTTCTATAATATCAGCATGATAAGGAATCTCATAACTAGGAACAGTTGGCTCTCCAAATTTTTGAACTTCTACATTTTTACTATCATCTTCACCAATTGGAACAGATGGGTCTATTATATTTGGTATTTTCATCATTCTAGATTTTATTTCATCAGAATATTTTGCTTCTAATTCTTCATTTTTTATAAGATCTTCATTTATTTTTGAAACTTCTTCTTTAATTTTTTCAGCTTCATCTTTCTTACCTTGTTTCATAAGGTTTCCAATTTCTGAACTTAATGTTTTACGCTTATTTCTTAATTCATCACCATGTAACATAGCTTCTCTATTTTTTTTATCTAAATCTAAAACCTCATCAACTAAAATAAGTTTATGGTCTTGAAATTTCTTCTTTATATTTTCTTTTACCATTTCTGGATTTTCCCTAAGTAATTTAATATCTATCATAATAACTTTTCTCCTATTCTTTGCCTAAGTAATTTTTGTCTAATTCAGCACATAATTCAAATCTATATTTTTGACCAGTAATATTATCAGGTCTTTTCGCAATTTCTTCTAAAAACATTTTTTCAGGTCTTACCCATATTTGGCTATCCGATCTATCATAAATTGGTTTATATACAACCATTCTTTCTTTAGTTTCAGAATCTAAAGCAATATTTTCAACAAAATAGTAATTTCCTTTAAAATGTCTGTAAACTTTTCCAATTTTAACTTGCTCCATAATAAAACCTCCTTATAATAATAACTTTTTAAATTCTACCATAAAATGTTGACAAAATCAAGAAAATAAAATAAGAGAAAAATGCAAAAAATAGCATATTTTGAAAAAATTACAAAAAGGGTTTGAAAAAAACACATAAACGTTATATAATATAAATATACTAATTAAATATTTAACAAAAGATTGGAAGGAGAGATTTTTATGAACATAAAAATAACAGGAAAAGAAATTAAAGCTACAGAATCTATTAAAGATTACATAGCAGAAAAAGCCCAAAGGATACAAAAATATTTTGACGAGGAATTTGATGTAACAGTTACAATTAGAGCAGAAAGAAGTATGCAAATTGCAGAAATGTCAGTAGTTGTAAAAGGAGAAGCTTTTAGAGCAGTAACAGAGCATAAAGACTTATATGCATCTATAGATAAAGACATAGACATTATAGAAGGACAAATAAGAAAAGCGAAAACAAAAAAAGACAAACAAAATAAAACAGATAGTATAAGACAAAAAGAAGAATTAAAAACAGTATCTGAAATAGAAGGCGAAATTATAAAAGAAAGATACTATACAGTAAAACCAATGACAATAGAAGACGCTAAATTAAAAATGTTAGAAAAACCAACAAATCAATTTTTTACATTTATTAATTTAGAAACAGGAAAAGTAAATGTAATTTATAAATTAAAAGATACAAAAAATTATGGATTAATAGAACCAGAAGAATAAGGCAATATATATAAGGAGAGTGGTAATAATGATGCATCCATTTTGTAAATATGAAGATGAAACAGAAGTTGTTTTTTCTGATATTAGAAAAAATGAAAAAGGAGAAGAAACTGTATGGGTTTCTTTTGAAAGACCTACTGAAGAAGGGTTTGATACAATAATAATTGAGTTACCTAGCTACAAAATTATAAAAAAAGAAGGTAATTATACAGATAAGGAATTATCAATGTTTAAATCAGTTGTAGAACGTGGAGCATCATCATTTTACAGATGGGCTAGAGAAGGAGGAATACAGATTGCCTAGTATATTTGAAGTACGAGAATTACTTGAAATAATATCACATAATTATTTTTATATAATTTCAGAATGGAAAAAATACTTTGATGTAAGTGAAGTGAAATTTTATTGCTAAATACAACGTATATATAAAATAACCAGAAGAATAAAAAAATATAAAAAATGAAATAATAAAGGCAGGAAATCAAATCCTGCCTTTATGTATTTTAAAATAAAATATATAAAAACAAAACTTAATTTTCTGCCAAAGTAAAAGTTTATAAAAAACTATTTCATGTTGTTTTCAGCTTGTTGGATTAATTTTCTTACCATTTGTCCACCTATTTTACCTGCATCTCTTGAAGATAAATCTCCGTTGTATCCTTGTTTTAAGTTAACTCCAACTTCATTAGCTACTTCATATTTGAATTTATCTAAAGCTGCTTTAGCTTCTGGAACTACTTTGTAATTACTGTTTGAATTTGCCATTTGTTATTTCACCTCCTAGGAATCTTTAATATATATTTTTATATATTTCGAAAAAACTTACTTGCTTTTTCACTATTAGATTGTGTAGTTTTAAAAATTTTAAACTAGAAAATTTTGGCAATTACTTGAAAAAAAGAAGTTTAATGTTATAATTCAAGTAAACACGGGTAAAGGAAGGTTTAAAAAATGTACAAATTAATAGCAATAGATTTAGATGGAACATTATTAAATTCATATGGAGAAATAACAATTGAAAATAAAGATACAATAAAAAAAGTAATAGAAAAAAATATTGAAATAGTATTAGCTTCTGGTAGAGGAAATAAATCTGTATTAAATTTAGCAGAAGAATTACGGTGCCAATAAATATGCGATTTGTGGAAATGGTGCAAATGTTCTTGATATAAAAGAGCAAAAAGATATATATTCAAAATATTTAGAAAAAGAAAAAATATTGAAAATAATAAAAATATGTGAAGAAAATAGTATATATTGCAATGTATTCACACAAGATACAATAATAACAACAGCCTTAGCATATAATGTATTATTTTATAATGAAGAAAATAAAAGTAAGCCAGAAGATAAAAAAACTAAAATAAATATTGTAGAAAATTTGTATTCATATATAGAAAATTCAAATAATATGAATTTCTTAAAAATAACAATTTGTGATAATCATAAAATTATTTTTGGAGGAATTTTAAGAAAATTAAAAACAATAAAAGATATAGATATATTAGAAGTAGCACATATGTCTAGAAAAATAATAAAAATAGGAACTAAAGAAAACCAAATAGAATATTTTTATACTGAAATTACAAATAAAGGTGTAGATAAATGGAACGCTATAACCTATTTAGCAGAAAAATTAAATATCAAAAAAGAAGAAATTATTGCAATAGGAGATAATATAAATGATATAACAATGATCACAAATGCAGGATGTGGAGTAGCAATGGGAAACAGTAATCCAACAGTAAAAAAACAAGCAGATTTAATAGTATTAGATAATAATAATAGCGGAGTAGCACAAGCATTGAAAAAGTTAGTAATTAAAGAATAAAAATAACAAAAAAAGTTTATCAGTTCAAACTAGAAAAAATAAAAAAATATAAAAGTTTTTCGAGTACAAACTGAAAAACTTTTGACATTTTAATAAAAATATGATAATATTATTATTAAGGAGATGAATAGTCATGATAAAAAGAGAATTATATCTAAAAAAGATAAGATCTTCATATGATAGTGAATTAATAAAAGTAATTGTTGGAGTAAGGCGTTCTGGTAAATCAGTTTTATTAAATCAAATAATTGAAGAATTAAAACAAAAAGGAATTGACGAAGAACATATAATATATATTAATTTTGAAGATTATGATTACGTAGACTATACAGAACCTAAAAAATTTAATAAATATGTTAAATCATTTATAAAAGATGATAAAAAATATTATTTATTTTTTGACGAAATTCAAAATGTAAATGAATTTGAAAAAGTAATAAATTCATTCAGAGCAACATTAAATGTAAGTATTTTTATAACAGGCTCAAATAGTAAATTATTATCAGGAGAACTTGCAACACATTTATCTGGAAGATATATAAGCATAAAAATGATGCCATTTACATTTAAAGAATTTATAGAATTAAAAAAACAAAAAAATGAAAAAATTAATATTGAAAAATGTTTTCTAGAATATATTCAATGGGGTGGAATGCCACAAATATTTAATACAAACAGTAACCAAGAAAGAAAATTATATTTAAAAGATTTATATAACACTATTATTTTAGTTGATATAGTAGAAAGAAGTAAAATAAAAGATATAAATTTATTGAATAGAATAATGCAATTTGTAATGGAAAATATAGGAGGAATAATTTCAGCAAATTCTATAACAGGATATCTAAAAAATGAAAAAATTAACACAACAGTAGATACAATTCTAAATTATATTGAATACATCAATAATTCACTTATAATAAATAAAGTAAATAGATATGACATCAGAGGAAAAAATGTTATGGCAACATTAGAAAAATACTATTTAACAGATTTAGGAATACTACAATTAAAAAAATCTCCAATAGAAAAAAAGATTGGAGGAAGATTAGAAAATATAGTGTATAATGAATTAATAGCCAGAGGATATGACGTATATATCGGTAAAACTGATAAAGGAGAAATAGATTTTGTTGTTGATAATTTTGGAGAAAGAACATATATTCAAGTTGCAGATTATTTATCAAGTGAAGAAGTGGTAGAAAGAGAATTTGGAGCATATAAGAGAGTAGCGGATAACTATCCTAAATATGTAATAACAATGGATAAAATGGACTACAGCAAAAATGGAATTATTCATAAAAATATAATAGATTTTTTATTAGAAGAATAAAAATAACAAAAAATAAGCAAACTATATTAAAATAAATTTTAATATGGGGGAATAAAAAATGAAAGATAATGAAAATGAAATGAAAGAAGATACAACAAAATATGGGGAATTTGTATCTTCTTATTTTGCATGGTTAAGCTTACCAAAACAAAAAAGTAAAACAAAAGAAATGGAAAAAATGACTAAAAAAATTTAAAATAAATAAATAAGTAAAAAGCATTGCCAAAAATAAAAAAATTAGATAGAATATAAATAGTAGATTAAAAGAACCAATTTAAAGCTCCTTTAATAAGGGAGCTGGCGCGAAGCGACTGAGGGTTCTTAAAAAAATAATATAAGAAAAAAATTTAGGAGGAAACAAAAGAAAATGAAAAAAACAAATCAAGAAAAAGGAATAACATTAATAGCATTAGTAATTACAATAATTGTCTTATTGATACTAGCCGGAGTAACATTAAGCATAGTATTAGATTCAAATAATGGATTAATAGCAAAAGCAAAACAAGCAGCAAATCAAACAGAATCAGCAGCAAAAGATGAACAAAAAATATTAGAGGATATGGAAAAATATATAGCAGAAAATATAAGCCCTTGGGATGGAAGCACAGTAGCAACTGGTTTTGCAGGTGGAACTGGAACAGAGCAAGACCCATATATAATAGAAAATGCAGAGCAACTAGCATATTTAGCAAATCAAGTAAATAATGGGCAAGCATATGAAGGAAAATATTTAAAAATAACAAAATCAATAAATTTAGGTAATCAAAAATGGACTCCAATAGGAATAGGAATTAGTGGAGCAAGAACAGAATGGATTATAACAAAAGCATTTAAAGGAAACTTAAATGGAGAAGGAAATGTAATAGCAAATATAAATGTAAATGAACCAAATATACATGGAGTAGGATTAATAGGAGTACTAGAAGAAGGTGCAGTAGTACAAAATATAAAAGTAAGTAAAGGAACTATAATAGGAAAAACATGTGTAGCAGGAATAGTAGGAGCAAATAAAGGAACAGTAAAAGATTGTTATAATAGTGCAAATATAGTAGCACAAGATAATGAAGATTCAAATAGTGGAGAAGTGGCAGGAGGAATAGTAGGCTGGATAGAAAGAGGAACAATTGAAAACTGCGTAAATTATGGAAGTGTAATAACAAGAGATGATAGCCTTCAAGTATCAAGAGGAAAACGTGCAGGAGGAATAGTAGGAGCAATAGGTGGAACAACGAATGTATTAATAAAAGGTTGCACAAATTATGGAGAAATAAGGTGTATGTACCAATTAGTAGGAGGAATAGCAGGTGCAATAGACTATAATGGAGGAACATTTACAATAGAAAATTGTATAAATACAGGAAAAATAGTAGCAGAATATCATGAATTTACAACAAGTTCATCTTTAGGTAGTGTTTCAGGAGGAATAGTAGGTTGGATATCAAGTGGAGAAGGAACAATAACCAATTGTAGTAATAGTGGAGAAATAGTAGCAGAAAGGCAACAAGTAGGAGGAATAGTAGGAAAGCAAAATGCAGGGACAATAATAAATTGCAGTAATACGGGGAATATAATAGCAAAATTTATTGATGGGGTTGCTAATTCAGGAATTTTTTCAGGAGGAATAGTAGGGTGGCAAAAAGGAGGAGAAATAACCAATTGTAGTAATAGTGGAGAAATAATAGCTGAAAAGGCAGCTTCAGGAGGAATAGTAGGAAGGCAAGATTTAGGAACTGTAGAAAATTGTGATAATAGTGGAAAAGTAATAGCAAAGTCACAAGGTGTAGGAGGATTTTCAGGAGGAATAGTAGGATATCAATTAGGAGGAACAATTACAAATGTATATAATATGGGACAAGTAGAAATAGGAAATTTTGATACTGGAATCGATGCAATAGGAGGAATAGTAGGATATCAAACAGGTGGAACAATAAGTAAAGCATATAATAAAGGTACATTAATAGGAGGAGAAGCAATAGGAGGAGTAATAGGACAACAAAAATTAGCAGGAATTGTAGAAAAAACATATTATTATACAGCAGAAAATATAAAAGCAATAGGAAGTAAGTCAGATGATACAACAGTTATAACCCCAGCCAATGATGTTGCAGGTAAAACAGAAAAAACAACACAAAACATATCTTCATATGCAGATTTCCTATTATGGATAGAAACAAAATAAAATGTAAGGGCGTATGGTATACGCCCTTAAAAAATTCTCAAAAATATATTGACATTTTCTTAAAAGATTGTATAATATATATGTAGGTCAAAGAAAGTCAAAGTCAAAAGGAGAAATAAATATGAGAATGTCAGATGTAATAGAAGAATTTATAAAAGAACTATTAAAAGATGAAGATGATTATATAGAAATACAAAGAAACGATTTAGCACAACAATTTAATTGTGTACCATCTCAAATAAATTATGTAATATCAACAAGATTTAAACCATCTCAAGGATATTATGTAGAAAGTAGGCGAGGCGGGCGGAGGACATATTAAAATAAAAAAAGTAAATCCAAAAGCTAATAATTATTTAATGAATATAGTAACAGGAATAGGAAATACAATTACTTCAAATGAAATAGACATTTTTATAAGTAATTTTTTATCATATGACATTATAGATGAAAAAGAAGCAAAACTTTTAAAAGTAGCAACAAGTGACAATGTACTTTTAGTACCACAAGAAATAAAAGATACTTTACGAGCTAACATATTTAAAAATATGTTAATAAATTTAGTAGAAGATTAAAAAGGAGTGATTTTTATGTTATGTCAAAATTGTAACCAAAATGAAGCAACAGTAAGATATAGTGAAAATATAAACGGAGAAAAAAGAGAATTAATGCTATGTGAAAAATGTAGTAAAGAGCTTGGAATAGAAAATATGGATTTTAACATACCAATAAACTTTTCAAGTTTTTTAGGTGATTTTTTTGAAGATTATTCTAATGAAACTTTGGGTTTATTTCCAGAGTTTGAAAATGTAAAAGAGTTAAAATGTAAAAATTGTAATACAACATATGACGAATTTTTAGATTCAGGAAAATTTGGATGTAGTAATTGTTATGACGTGTTTTCAAGTAGAATAGATCCAATTTTAAAGAATATACATGGAGCAAATATGCATGTTGGAAGAAGAGGAAAATTGTTATCAACTAATAAAATAGATGAGCAAAAAGTGGAAAATAAGGAAAATAAAAAAGAAGTAAAAGAAGATAAAAAAGATATATTAAAAAAACAATTAGAAGAAGCAATAAAAGAAGAAAGATATGAAGATGCAGCAAAATTAAGAGATGAAATTAACAAATTATAATATGTAAAGAAGGGAGAAATTATGAATTGGTATTTACAAACAGGGAATCAAAGTGATGTAGTAATAAGCACAAGAATAAGACTTGCAAGAAACATAGCAGGATTTAATTTTGAAGAAAAATTATCTAAAGAAGATAGTAATTTAGTAATACAAAAAATAGAAGAAAATTTACCTAGTATAGGTTATAATTTAAAGTTATTAAAATTAAATGATATGGATGATATTACTAAAATGTGTTTAGTTGAAAAACATTTAGTAAGTCCAGATTTTGTACTTTCATCAAAAAATCAAAAAGCAATACTTATAAATGAAGAAGAAAATATTTGTATAATGATAAATGAAGAAGACCATTTAAGAATTCAAATATTTAGTGCAGGATTGAATTTAGAAAACAGTATGAATTTAGCAATAGAGATAGATGAAAAAATAGGAAAGTTGTTAGGATATAGTTTTAATGAAAAATATGGATTTTTAACAGTATGCCCAACAAATGTAGGAACAGGTTTAAGAGCATCAACAATGGTTCATTTACCAGCACTTACTAAAACAGGAAATATAGAAAAAATATTAGATGTAATAAATAATTTTGGAATGAATATAAGAGGTGTTTATGGAGAAGGGTCAAATGTACAAGAAGATGTATACCAAATTTCAAATAAACAATCTTTAGGAATATCTGAAAAAGAAATAATTAAAAATTTAAATATTATTACAATTAAAATTGTTGAACAAGAAAAAGCCGCAAGAAAAATACTAGAAAAAAATCAAATAGATTTAGAAGATAGTTTATATAGAAGTTTTGGAATATTATCAAATTGTAAAAAAATTTCAAGTAAAGAATGTTTAAAATTATTATCAGATGTTAGGTTAGGTACAACTTTGGGAATAATAGATAATATGAATGATTTAAAAATAAATAAATTAGAATTATATACAAAACCTTCAAACCTTCAAAAGTTTGTAGGAGAAAGATTAGATGAATATCAAAGAGATATAAAAAGAGCAGAAGTAATAAAGCAAATTATAAATGATAAATAAAGGAGTGTGATAAATATGATGTATAAATTTACTTCAAGAGCTGAAAAAGCAATAGAACTAGCCAATGAAAAAGCAATAGAATTAGGACATAATTATATAGGAACAGAACATTTATTATATGGGTTAATAGCAGAAAAAACAGGAATTGCAAGCAAAGTATTAGAAAACCAAAATATAACAAAAGAAGCGGTTTGCTCTAAAATAGAAGAATTAATTGGTAGAGAAGAAACTCTAGAACAAATAGAAAC
>CAYVYP010000004.1:34488-36087 GCA_964455975.1 uncultured Lachnospiraceae bacterium | reverse complement strand
TGCTTTTAGAGAATCTAAAAAAATGGGTTCACAGTATATAGGAACTGAAAGCATATTAATTGGAATTATGAGGGAAGCAGATAGTGTAGCAGTAAGAATAATGCTAGATTTAGGAGTAGACCCACAAAAATTATATAATGAAATTATAAAAGTAATAAATGATAATCAAGATAGTACAAATAATGAAAATAAAAATGATAATACAGGAAGTTTTAATCAAACATCAACATTAAATCAATTTGGAAGTGATTTAACAAAACAAGCAAAAGAAGGAAAACTTGACCCTGTAATAGGAAGAAAATCTGAAATTGAAAGAGTAATAGAAATATTATCAAGAAGAACAAAAAACAATCCATGTTTAATAGGAGAGCCAGGAGTTGGAAAAACAGCTGTTGTAGAAGGATTAGCTGAACTAATAATCTCTGGAGATGTTCCAGAGGTATTAAAAAATAAAAGATTAGTAAGTATTGATATTTCAAGTATGGTAGCTGGTGCAAAATATAGAGGAGAGTTTGAAGAAAGAATAAAAAAATCATTAAATGAAGTAAAAAAAGCAGGAGATGTAATTTTATTTATAGATGAAATTCATACAATAGTTGGAGCTGGAGCAGCAGAAGGAGCAATAGATGCAGCAAATATTTTAAAACCACTTTTAGCTAGAGGAGAAGTTCAAGTAATTGGTGCAACTACATTAAATGAATATAGAAAATATATAGAAAAAGATACTGCTTTAGAAAGAAGGTTTAGCCCAGTAACAGTAGGAGAACCGACAAATGAAGATACAGTATTAATATTAAAAGGTATAAGAGATAAATACGAAGCACATCATAATGTAAAAATAACAGATGAAGCAATACAATCAGCTGTTAAATTATCTGTAAGATATATAAATGATAGGTTTCTTCCAGACAAAGCAATTGATTTAATAGATGAAGCAGCATCAAAAGTAAAGATGAAATCATATACAGAACCAGAAAATATAAAAGGATTGCAAGAAGAAATAGAAGATATAAAAAGACAAAAAGAAGAAGCAATAAGAAATCAAAAATTTGAAGAAGCGGCAAAATTAAGAGATAAAGAAAAAGAGGAAAAAGAAAAATTAGAAAAAGAAGAACAAAAATGGAAAAATAAAAAAACAAAAACAGTAGTAAGTGTAACAGAGGAAGATATTGCAGAAGTAATTGCAAATTGGACTAAAATTCCAGTAAAAAAAATAAATGAAGATGAAAATGAAAAATTAAAAAACTTAGAAAAAAGTCTTCATGAAAGAGTAATTGGACAAAGTGAAGCAGTAGAAGCGGTTTCTAAAGCAATAAGAAGAGGAAGAGTAGGATTAAAAGACCCTAAAAGACCAATAGGTTCATTTATGTTTTTAGGACCAACAGGAGTAGGAAAAACAGAACTTTCAAAAGCGTTAGCTACAGCACTATTTGGTGATGAAAATGCAATGATAAGAATAGATATGTCTGAATATATGGAACAACATTCTGTATCTAAATTAATAGGTTCACCTCCAGGATATGTAGGATTTGATGAAGGGGGCCAATTAACTGAAAAGATTAGAAGAAAACCATATTCTGTAGTATTATTTGATGAAAT
>CAYVYP010000004.1:0-34478 GCA_964455975.1 uncultured Lachnospiraceae bacterium | reverse complement strand
ATGTTACTTCAAATATTAGAAGATGGAAGATTAACAGATAGCCAAGGAAGAACAGTAAATTTTAAAAATACAATAATAATAATGACATCTAACATAGGAGCAAGATTAATTACAGATACAAAACAATTAGGATTTTCAGAGCAAAAAGAAGAAAAAAATCAAACTCAAAAAGAGTATGAAACTATAAAAAAAGATGTTATGGGAGAATTAAAGAAAAATTTTAGACCAGAATTTATTAATCGTATTGATGAAATAATAGTATTCCATAAATTGAATAAAGAAGAAATAGATTCTATAATTGATATTATGTTAAAAGAAGTAGAAAATAGACTAAAAGAACAAAATATAAACATTATAATAGATAAATCTGTTAAAGAATTAATATCAAAAAAAGGAATAGATACAAACTATGGAGCAAGACCATTACGTAGGACAATACAAAATTTAATAGAAGATAGTTTAGCAGAAAATATATTAGATGGAAACTTAAAACAAGGTCAAACAGCTACAATAATAGCCAATGAAGACAAAATTGAAATTAAAAAATAAAAATTATTAATTAGTAAGTATATACAAAAAATACTATATATACTTACTAATTATTGAAATATTTGTAAATTAACAAATTTATTGTTAAATTGGATTTACATGAATTGTAGTACCATAAACTAAATCTAAACAATTAATATCTTTTTCTAATGAATCAGCTAATTTATGACTATCAAAAGTAGACATATTACCATCAACATATATTGTAAGTACAATAAAATATTTATATCCAACAGGAGTAGATGAAAAATTATCTACTTTTTTTATATCTTTATAATTATGAGCTAAATCTAAAATTATATCTTTATTAGTAGTGTCTATTGAAAGGTCCATTAAAACATTGTAACTTTCAATAAAAATTTTAACACCTGTAAAGAAAATCCAAATAGAAATTCCCATACCAACAAACCCATCTAACCAAAAAACACCATACAAAGAAGCAATAATTGAAATAAGTGTAAAAGTAGTAACTACACAGTCATTCCTATGATCTTTTTTGTTTGCTTCTAATAAAATATTACTATATTTTTTAGCTAATTTATTAGTATATAAAAACAAACAAAATTTAGTAATAATAGTAATAATACAAACAACAATTAATAGCCAAGAAAAAGTTAAATTACTTCCATACATAAGAGATGTAATTGAATCAAATAAAAGCTTAAAAGCAACTATTATCATAGAAATTCCAATAAATAAAGCAAATATATATTCAGCTTTTCCATGTCCAAAATTATGATCTTCATCACCTGGTACATTTGCAATCTTATTACCTATAAAAGTCATTAAAGAGGCAAAAATATCACCAGCACTATTAGCACTATCTGCAATCATAGCCTGGCTATGAGTTAAAAGACCAACAGTACCTTTTATTAATAATAAAAATATGTTTCCTAAAATACCAATTATTCCAGCTTTTTTAGTGGATTCAAATCTTTCTTCATCCATAAATTAAATCTCCTTTTAAAATATAATTAAAAGAAATTATACCATAAATTTTCTAAAAATAAAGTTAATTTGCCAAATTTGTAAAAAAGTAGTATAATAGTAATATATTTACAAAAGAGGTGGTTTTATGCCAATATTAGCAATAATATATATATTATTAATTATTATATTTGCATTAGTAGCATTTTCAGTTATGCAAATAAGATTAGCTGGATTAAAAATTAAAGATTTCTGGAGCTTTATACAAGCAAATGATTTATTAGATAAATTATATAGGTTTTCAAAAAAATATGAAAGAATGAGCCCACAAGAACAAGTAATATTTTTATTAGAATCAGAAAAAGTTTTTAGTGCATTTGACAAAGTACCGAATATACTTTGGGAAGATGAATATCAAAAGTATACACAAGTTTTAAACGCGTATAGAGATTTAAAAATATTAAGATGGAATTCAAATTAAAATATAAGAAAAGATGTTATTTTATTTAAATAGCATCTTTTTATATTACATTTATATTACATAAACTTAAATTATTGAAAAAATTTTAAAATATATGATAAAATAAAGTATATATATTGTTGGAGGCTAAAATGAAAAATATTAAAAATGAAAAGGGATCTGTAGCAGTAATTGTATTAGTAACAATGGTTTTTTTTGCAATAATAATGACAAGCGCATATATAGCAGTTTCAAATGCTAGAGTATCTCAATTAAAAGAAACTCAAAGAATAAAAGAAATATATGAAGAAGATGTTAATAATGTAGATAACATATATGAAGCAGTAATAGAAAAAGGAAATATAGTAGAAAAAAAATTACCAGAAGAAACAGAAGAAACAGCGCCATATTTACCTAATACTAATTTTACTGTTATTGAAGAAAATTTGAAAAATGGAATTGTAATACAAGATGAGTATGGTAACGAATATGTATGGATTGTAGTTCCTAAAAAAATAACTAAAGGGGCTACAACAATATCAGCTATTGAAGATGCATTAAAGGAATATACTTCAGATTATAGATTAACAAATTATACAGATACATGGTATGAAGGATGCGGAGTTACCCAAGGTCAGTATACTACATTAAAAAATAGTATGCTAAATAGTATAAAAAACTATGGAGGATTTTGGATAAGTAAATATGAAGCTGGAACGCAAACACAAAGAAAATCAGCATCAGATACATTAACATTATTAGAAATAAAAAAAGATATGTACCCATATAATTATGTAACAGTAGCACAAGCACAAGAACAAGCAATTAAAGTGTCAGAAGGAAAGTCATATTTTACAAGCTTAATGTTTGGAGTTCAATGGGATTTAGTATTAAAATATATTGAATTAAATGGAAATGTAGATAAACAAGCTATAACTACAGATAGCACAAATTGGGGAAATTATAAAAATTCTACATTTAATATAGCAAGAACAACAGCATCATATTCAACAGATAGTGGGCAAATTTTTACTAAAATAACAAATACATACGAAAAACCAATAAATACAAGTGTAATCTTAACAACAGGGGCAACACAAAGAAATAAGGTATTAAATATTTATGATATAGCAGGAAATGAATGGGAATGGACATTAGAAAAAGGAAGTTCAACAAGTCCAAGTGTTGCAAGAGGAAGCTGCTGTGCATTAAATGGAAACGCATCTTCAAGAGGGAGTGTTATAACAAGTAGTTCTAATGATACTATTTCATATCGTGTTTCATTATATAAATAAAATTAAAAGAGTCAAAGATTTAATTAAAATCTATTGACTTTTTTTATTTTTATGATAAAATGTTAGTCTAATCTAACAAAATAAAAGTAAACAAAATTATTTTTATTAATATAATGAATAGTAAATAGAAATTTATTAATAATATAAAGAAAGGACAATTTTATGAATATTAAATATTTTGACCATGCAGCTACAACAGCTGTAAGAGAAGAAGTACTAAAAGAAATGATACCATATTTTAGTTTAAATTATGGAAATCCATCATCTATATATAGTGTAGGAAGAACAGCAAAAAAAGCATTAGAAGATTCAAGAGATAAGGTAGCAAAAGTAATAGGAGCAAATCCAAAAGAAATATATTTTACTGGATGTGGAAGCGAAAGTGATAATACAGCATTAAAAGGAGTTGCAATTGCAAATAAAGATAAAGGAAATCATATAATAACTACAAAAATTGAACATCCAGCAATATTAAATACTTGTAAAGCATTAGAAAAACAAGGCTTTAATGTAACATATTTAAATGTGGATAGCGAAGGACTAATTAATTTAGAAGAATTAGAAAATGCAATTACAGATAAAACAATATTAATTAGTATAATGTTTGCAAATAATGAAATTGGTACAATTGAGCCTATAAAGCAAATAGGAGAAATTGCTAAAAAACATAAAATATATTTTCATACAGACGCTGTTCAAGCAATAGGAAACTTAAAAATAGATGTAAATGAATTAAACATAGATTTACTTTCAATGTCTGCACATAAATTTTATGGACCAAAAGGTGTAGGAGCTTTATATGTAAGAACTGGAGTGAAATTTGAAAAATTTATGGATGGTGGGCATCAAGAAAGAAATAAAAGAGCAGGAACAGAAAATGTTGCTGGAATAGTTGGAATGGGAAAGGCAATAGAACTTGCATATCAAGAATTAGATGAATATAATGAAAAGTTAATTAAATTAAGGGATCATTATATACAAAGAGTTGAAAAGGAAATTCCGTATGTTAAATTAAATGGAGATAGAAAATTAAGGTTACCAGGAAATGCAAATATATCTTTCAGATTTATAGAAGGAGAATCATTACTATTAAATTTAGATATGAAAGGAATATGTGCATCAAGTGGTTCTGCGTGCACATCAGGGTCACTTGACCCATCACATGTTCTTTTAGCAATAGGACTTAAGCATGAAATAGCACATGGTTCACTTAGAATTTCTATAGGAAGAGAAAATACAATAGAGCAAATAGATTTTTTAGTTGATTCATTAAAGGAAATAGTAGAAAGATTAAGAAATATGTCACCATTGTATGAAGATTTTATAAAAGAAAATAAATAAAAATAGAAGGAGAAAAATATGTATTCAGAAAAAGTAGTAGATCATTTTACAAACCCAAGAAATGTTGGAGAAATAGAAAATGCAGATGGAATAGGCCAAGTTGGTAACCCTGTTTGTGGAGATATAATGAAAATATATCTTAAAATAGAGAATAATATAATAATAGATGTTAAATTTAAAACATTTGGATGTGGGGCAGCAATAGCAACAAGTAGTATTGCAACGCAAATGATAAAAGGAAAATCCGTAGATGATGCTTTAAAGCTTACAAATAAAGCAGTAGTAGAAGCATTAGATGGACTTCCACCAGTAAAAATTCATTGTTCACTTTTAGCAGAACAAGCTGTGAAATTAGCAATAATAGATTATTATAAAAAAATAGGAAAAGATACAACTGCTTTAGAAGAAAAGTATGCTTCAAGTTGCAGTTCATGTAATCACATAAATAATGAGGAGGAATAAATATACTGGTAGTATAAAAATATACACTATAAGTGAAATAAATTTAAAAAAATATATAAAAACACTAGCTTTTTTGCTAGTGTTTTTGTATAATATTAACCATAAGATTAAAAAGGTGGTAAAAAATGAAAACTAAAGTAAATTTAAAAATTAAAGAATTAAATATTAAAGATGACTCTTGGAAAGAAAAAAATGAAAAATATTTAGTAGAAATACAAAAATTTTTAGATAAAGTAGAAAATATAGAAGATGAAGAATTAAAACAAAGTTTAATATATCAAATGCTTAAATGTGATGAAATATTAACAAATATTTCTAAAGAAATGTTTAATATGTATTATATTAAAGGAAGAGAAGAAGCAAAAAAAGTATAAAATTAAATTTAAAAGGCAAACTACTAATATCATGGTTAAAAAATTATTAATAGGTTTTTTAGCTGGAATGATTAGTGGTTTTTTTGCATCTCGGAGGAGGACTTATATTAGTTCCAGCATATATTTATATATTAAAAATAGATGAAAAAACATCAAGAGCAACAGCTCTATTTTCTATATTACCAATGGTAATGGTAGCAGGAATTTTTTATTCTAAAGCAAATTTTATAAATTGGAAAATAGGAATATATTGTGCAATTGGTGGTATAATAGGAGCTTTAATTGGAACAAGATTATTAAAAAAATTATCAAATAAATATTTAAAAATCATATTTATAATATTTTTAATATATATGTCTTTTAAATTATTGAGAACTTAAAGGAATTAAAATGGTAGAAATTTTTATAGGAATTATTTCAGGAGTGGTCACAAGTTTAGGCATGGGTGGCGGAACAGTTTTAATAATGTTACTTACAATGATTTGTAATTTAGATCAGCATATAGCACAAGCATCAAATATAGTATTTTTTGTACCAACTGCGGTATGTGCTAGTTTAATTAATTTAAAAAATAAAAAAGTAAACTTAAATTTAGCAATTACAACAATATCAAGTGGAATAATAGGAACAATAATAGGAGCAGTATTTTCAGCAACTACAAATACAAAAAATCTAAAAAAATATTTTGGTATTTTTTTAGGAATTATAGCTATTTATGAAATATATAATTTTACGAAAGAGTATATTTTAAACAAAAAAGGTAAAAATAAAAATGAATAAAAATAGATAGGAGGAAGATAAATGAAATTTGTAAAAGGAATGTTAGTGGGAACTTTAGTATCAGCTGGAATTGTAATGATGTATACAGATGCTGTAGGAATGAATTCAAATAGAAAGAAAATGATGAAAAAAGGAAAACAATTTGTAAGAAAAATGGGATTAATATAAAAATTGCTATAAAGGGCGGTATATTTTAGAAAACTTAAATTGATAAGTTACTAAAATGTTCCGTCCTTTATTTTTTAAAAGAATTATCCTCTAAATGGCATACATGGTTTGCATTCTGGCTTGCACTCAGGTTTACATTCTGGCTTACAATCAGGCTTACATTCTGGCTTACAGTCTATGTCTACACCTTTTAAACAAGAACCTTTATGGTCACATACAGTGCATATTTTAGCATGTTTTACTCTGTTTACCCAAATTTCAACTGCATAATTTTTTTCTGGACAAAGTGGTCCAAATACAAATTCTCCATCTTTATCTGTAAAAGTATGAGAAACTGGTTTTCTTTCTTCCATTCCATGTTCATAACAAATTTCTATAAGTTTTACAACAGCGTCACAAACTGGATCTTTATAGCAGTCTCTGATTATTCCATAAATTACTCCTCTATTATCTTGAGGAAGAGTTATATCTAAATCAAATTGTTTACCACATTCTATAACTCCTTCTACATCAAGAATAGGACACATTGTTTTTTCATATTCCATAATATTTACTCCTTTTCTTAATAATTTGACTATTTAAGTCTAATACATATTATGTTGAAAAGAGTCAAAAAGTGAAAGAAGAATAGAAATTGTAATAAAAGATATTTTAAATAATATAAATAGAATATAAATTAATTAAAAGGAAGGGGAAACTATGAAAAAAATAATATCATTATTATTAGTAATGTTAGTTTTATTTTCTATTACAAATAATATATATGCAGCAGATGAATATTCATTTGATTTAAAATATGTAGGAGAAATAATACAAGATGAACCTAAAGACGCAGTAGTATTATTAACAGGGATAAATGGACCTACATATTCAAATGTTAGAATAAAAGTAGATATTACAGGACCAGCAACACCAAAACTTATAGCAAAAGATTCAGAGGGGAATGACATAGATGTTGCACAAACAAAATATTGGGGACCACCAGAAGGATTTGCAGTAGCACGGAAGTTTTACAAATACAACTAAATTTGTAGCTACATTTCCAGAAGGAGGAACATATACAATAAAGCTTAGTCTAGTAGACGTAAAAAATGCTGAAAATGTAATAGTGTCAAGAGATTTTATAGTAGATGTAACTCCACAAAATGGAGCAATTAACAATGTTATAAATAATACTGTAGAAGAAATTCCAAAAACAGGAATAAGTGTATGGGAATATGTAATATATGTGGTAGTATTAGCAGTTATAATTAGCTTTGGATATGTAAAAATAAGAAATGCTAAAAAATAAAGTATTTATAATAAAAAATTATTTTCTAAATATAATTTTAGGGTTTAGTATAATAATATTAATTTTTATGATATTAGTAGTAATTGAAACAATTGATGATAATAAACAAAATATACAAAAAGAAGAAATAGAAAATATAAAAAATGTTCAAATAATTCAAAATAAGCAATCTCAAAATATAATAAATAATGTAGTAAATAATAGTATCAAAAAAATTGAAAATTCAAATAAATTAGAAGAATATAAAAATATGCCAAAAGACATAAAAGGACATAAAGTTATAGGAAAATTAAAAATAGAAAAAATAAAATTAGAAACATATATTTTAGATAAAACAACAGACGAAAATCTTAATATATCTGTAACTAAACTAGAAGGACCAGAAATAAATAATATACGGAAATTTTTGCATAACAGGACATAATTATCTAAATAATAAAATGTTTGGAAAGTTAAAAGAATTAGAAGTAGGAGATGAAATAACATTAACAGACACATATGATAGAAGTATAGATTATAAAATTTATGAAATTTATAAAGTAAGTCCAAAAGATACGACTTGTTTAAGCCAAGACACAAAACAAGAAAAAGAAGTAACATTAATAACATGTACATTAGGAGCAATTAAAAGAATTGTAGTAAAAGCAATTGAAATATATGATTAAGAAATGTGAATTTTTCACATTTCTTTGCTTTTCTCTTGTCAATTACTTAAAAATATGTTAAAATATAAAAAGTTTGTAGATAATTAAATTTTCTACATACCTTACTCACTTTATAATAAGTGGGTTATATAGCCAAAAGGAGGTGGAAATAATGAATAAATATGAAAGCGTTGTCATTATTAATCCAGCAGTAGATGAAGAAGGAATTAAAACATTAGTTCAAAAATTTACTGACTTAATTAATAAAGACGGAAAGCTAGAAAAAGTTGAAGAACTTGGAAAAAGAAAACTAGCTTATGAAGTTAAAAAGAACAAAGAAGGATACTATGTAGTATTAAACTTTGATTCTAATCCAGCAGCTATTGCTGAACTTGAAAGAAACTATAGAATAATGGACGAAGTTATAAAATTTATAGTTATTAAAGTAGAAGAATAAGAATAAATTTATGGGGGCCTTTATTTTGAAAGGTAAGGTGTAATATATGAATAAAGTAATTTTAATGGGTAGATTAACAAAAGACCCAGAAGTAAGATATACTCAAACAAATAACACATTAGTAGCATCTTTCTCTTTAGCTGTAAATAGAAGATTTGTAGCTCAAGGACAAGAAAGACAAGCAGATTTCATTAACATAGTTGCATGGAGCAAATTAGGGGAATTCTTTAGCAAATACTTTAAAAAAGGTCAACAAGTAGGAGTAATAGGAAGAATTCAAACAAGAACTTGGGATGATGAACAAGGAAATAAACGTTACATAACAGAAGTTGTTGCTGAAGAAGCATATTTTGCAGATAGCAAAAGAGAAGAAGGAGCAGGAAGCTTTGATTCTACATTTGGAAATATGCCAGGAGCAAATTCTGGTTCTGATTTTGAAGTATCTTCAAATGATGACCTACCATTCTAAAAAAATTTAAAGAAGGGGGAAAATAAAATGGCAGAAAGAAAACAAAATAATAATAGAAGAAATAACAACAGAAATAATGATGATGATTTTAATCCTAAATTTAGAAAAATGAGAAAAAAAGTATGTGCTTTATGTTCTGATAAAAATTTAGTATTAGATTATAAAAATCCAGATCAATTAAAGAAATTTATCAATGATAAAGGTAAGATATTACCAAGAAGAGCAACTGGAGCATGTGCTAAACATCAAAGAGATATTACAATAGCAGTTAAAAGAGCAAGAACAATTGCTATGTTACCATTCTCAGCACAAGACTAAAAATAATAAAAATGAAGCCAATGTATTTTTATACATTGACTTTATTTTTTGAATTTTGAATTTAAAAAAAGACACATAAAATTTACAATATTACAACATAAATAGCTTGTATAAAAAATAATTTTTGGTATATAATTCCTATAGAAGGAGTGTGTAAAATTATGGATAGAAAAATTAGAGTAGTACAATATGGTACTCGGAAAAATGGCAATTTATACAATGCGTTATGTATTTGAAAAAGGTGCAGAAGTAGTTGGAGCAGTAGATGTAAATCCAGCAGTTATAGGTAAAGATATTGGAGAAATTTTAGGAGTAGAGCCTAAAGGAGTAAAAGTAACATCAGCTGAAAATGCAGAAGAAATGCTAAAACAAGTAAAACCAGATATAGTAATAGTAGAAACTATGAGCTTATTTAAAGATATAGAAGAAATATATATGTTATGTGCAAAGCTTGGAATTAACGCAATTAGTACATGTGAGGAAGCTTTCTTTCCATGGAATTCAAATCCAGAAGCAACTAAAAAAATAAATGATTTAGCAATAAAGAATAATTGTACATTAACAGGAAGTGGTTATCAAGATATTTATTGGGGACAATTAATATCAAGTATAGCTGGCTCAACTCAAAAAATTACTAAAATAAAAGGAAGCTCAAGCTATAATGTTGAAGATTATGGAATAGCATTAGCTAAAGCACATGGAGCAGGATTAACTTTAGAAGAATTTGATAAAGAGATAGCTTCTGTAGATAGAATAAGTGATGAAGAAAGACAAAAATTAATAAATAGTGGAGAATATTTGCCATCATATATGTGGAATGTAAATGGTTGGCTTTGTGCAAAACTTGGTTTAACAGTAGAGTCTCAAACACAAGTAACTGTTCCTAAAACAAATAAAGAAGATATATATTCTTCTACTTTAGGTCAAACTGTAAAAGCAGGAGATAGTACAGGAATGAGTGCTGTTGTAACAACAAAAACAAAAGAAGGAATTATTTTAGAAACAGAATGTATAGGAAAAGTATATGCTCCAGATGAATATGATAAAAATGAGTGGACAATACAAGGAGAGCCGGATACTACAATAGTTGTAGCAAGACCAGCAACAGTAGAACTTACATGTGCAAGTGTTGTAAATAGAATTCCAGATGTAATTAATAGTAAACCAGGTTATATTCCAACAAATGAATTTGGAGAATTACAATTTAAAATTAAACCATTAAATGAATATGTAAAATAATTTATAAAAAAGAGAGAAATTTGATTTCTCTCTTTTTACTATTTATCATAAATATTACCTTTTCTAATCCAAACAGAAATACTTCCGTCCATTACAATAAAAAATCCCGTTTCCAAATTCATCTACATATACAGTTTCAGAGCAATTACCAGTACAATCATAAAAAAGTGAATTTTTAAGAATAGGACCAACATTTATTTGCTTTGAACCGCCTTCACCATTACTCATAATTGCAACTAAACCAGAATTTGGATGAATAATATCACCTTCTCTTACCCAAGCAATAATGTTTTGATTATCGAAATAATCAGTTTGAGTACCATATGCAAAATATTTTCTAGCTTTTATTAAATGTGTTAAAATTTCAGATTTTGCAGGTATATTATTTTCTGGAATACCATAGTAATCTCCATAAAATATACAAGGATATCCATCTTTTCTAAGTAAAATAAGACCATATGCTAGAGGTTTAAACCAATCTGGTATAAAAGACTCTAAAGCTTGTCCGTGGCTGAGTATCATGGTTATCTATAAAAGTAACTGCATTTTCAGGATGAGACTTTACTAAAGTATTATCTAAAATAGTCCTCATATCATAATTTATTCCACAATTTGCTGCATTAAAAAAATTATAATGAAGAGGAACATCAAAAAGAGACATCGAATTTTTTACTTCATTTAAATAATTAGTTAAAGCCTCTAAATTAGGTGACCAATATTCACCAACTGCAAATAGTTCTTGCCCTTTTTCTACACGCAAATAATTAAGAAAATCTAAATAAAAATCTGCTCTAATATGTTTAACAGCATCTAATCTAAAACCATCTACATTAGTAAAATTTAAGTACCAGTTAGCCCAAGATTTTAATTCATTTACAACATCAACATTATTTAGGTCTACATCACAACCCATTAAATAATCATAATTACCATTTTCAGAATCTACTTCTTTATCCCAATTCTTACCATAAAACTTATATATAGAAGATTTACGCTCTTTATCATCCCAGTCAACACCATGGAAATGTGTCCAATTCCACTTAAAATCTGAATATACATTATTTCTACCAGGAAAATTATATTTAGTCCAAGCAGAAATCATTCTAGGTTCTGAAATAGATTCATTTCTATTATTAGGGTTATCTTCAATAGCTAAAACATCTTCTAATTCATCAGCACCCATTTTTTGATTAAAAACAACATCTGCTAAAACTTTTATATTATTTCCTTTTAATACTTTTATTGCATTTAAATATTCATCTTTAGAACCATATTTTGTAATAACAGTATTTTTTTGTGGAAATTCTCCTAAATCATATAAATCATAAACAGCATAACCACAATCAAGAACACCACCAGCAGCTTTATATGCAGGTGGAAGCCATACTGAAGTAATACCAATACTTTCTAAATAACCGAGCTTGACTAGCTATATTTTTCCATAAAGTAGAATCTGGCTTTAAATACCATTCAAAATATTGCATCATTGTTTTATTAAGTGTTTCTTTCAAAATTATCTCCTCCTAAATCAAAAATATTATAACATAAAAATAAAACATTGGCTAGAAAAAGTAATTTAAATAAATTTAATTAAAACATTTAATAATATTGAATTTATATTAAAAATAAAATATAATAGTGAAAAATAAAGGAGAAAATTAATGTTAGAAAAAATATTTAAATTTTTAAAGAAAAATTTAAAATGGATAATATGTATTGTTGCTTTAGTAATTTTTATAGAAATTGTGGAAAATATATTTGAAAATGATATATATAAATTTGATAATGAAGTTTATTTTTATGTTTCAAAATTAATTTCAGATTCATTTACTGCAATATTTAAAGTTATAACAAATATTGCAAGTGCTCCAGCAGTTATATTAATTTGCATATTAGCATTTATATTTATAAAAGATAAAAAATATGGTAAATATATGTCAATAAATTTAGTAGCAGTATTTGTATTAAATCAAATTTTAAAACAATTATTTAATAGACCAAGACCAGATATTTACAGAATTATAGATGAATCACGGTTATAGTTTTCCATCTGGACATTCAATGGTAAGCATGGCATTTTACGGTTTTATAATGTATTTAATATATAAAAATGTGAAAAGTAAAAAATTAAAATGGAGTCTAGTTCTATCTTTAGGAATTTTAATAATATTAATTGGAATAAGTAGAATATATTTAGGAGTACATTATGCAAGCGATGTAGTAGGCGGATTTTGTATATCAATTTCATATTTAATGTTATATATTAGTGTAATTTCAGACAAAATAAATTTAGAAAATATGGAAAAAATTTGAAAAAATAATATATTTGTGTTATAAATATTGTAGAGGAGAAAATATAATGAAAAGAACAAAATTAGATGATAGACAATTACCAACTTATACAAAAGGTGAAGAAATATTTAATATGGTTTCACATATATTAGGTGCTGTTTTAGGAGTAGTTGTAATAGTTCTTTGTACGATAACAGCAGCAATACATAATAATGTTTATGGAATTATAAGTGGAATAATATTTGGAATTACAATGGTTGTACTATATACAATGTCAAGCGTATACCATGGTTTAAGTCCAAAGTTAAAAGGTAAAAAAGTATTACAAGTAATAGACCACTGCTCAATATTTTTACTTATAGCAGGAACATATACACCATTTACATTATGTACTTTAAGACAGTATAATACAGTTACCGGATGGGTCATATTTGGAATAATATGGTTTATGGCAATACTTGGAATAATATTAAATTCGATAGATTTAAAAAAATATAAAGTATTTTCTATGATATGCTATTTAGTAATGGGATGGTGTATTATATTTAAAATATCAGTATTACCAGAATTGTTAGGAACAACAGGATTTATATATCTATTAGCAGGAGGAATTATTTATACAATAGGAGCAATATTATATGGACTAGGAAGAAAACATAAATATATGCACTCAATATTTCATTTATGCATATTAGCAGGAAGTTTCCTACACTTCTTATGCATATTATTGTATGTTATGTAAAAAACTTATATTATAAAGGGGGAAAAACAAATGAGAAAGAAAGAAGGTATAACTTTAGTAGCACTAGTAATTACAATAATAGTATTATTAATATTAGCAGGAGTAAGTTTAAGTATGTTATTTAATCCAAACGGATTAATAGAAAAGGCAAAACAAGCAAGTCAAAAAGCAGATATAGAAAATACTAAAGAGCAAATAACATTAAAAATTAATGATGAAAGAGTAGGAGAAAATTTAGAAGAGCCATCATTTGAAAAAAAGTTAGAAATATTAGAACAATATGGAGAGTTTGATAGAGACAAATGTATATTAACAACAAATAAAAACAATGAAATTGATTTATTAGAAACATTATATGCAAATGTTCCATTTATTACAAGGTGGAAAGTAAATGCGAATGATACAATTCATTTACCAATAGCATATGGATATACAGATGATAATAATTTTATAGTTGATTGGGGAGATGGAACTCAAACACAAAGAATTAATGAAAAGAAGCAGATATTAGCTGAAAGACCTAGTCATGTGTATGAAGTTGCAGGAGAATATGATATAAAAATTTATGGAATATGTAGATATTTTACATTATCAAGTTTAGATGAGAATAAAAAATATGAGATAGAAAAATTAATAAAATTAGTTTCTTGGGGATCAACAGAATTAGTAAGATGTGATTTTGGAGATGCAGTAAATTTAGAAGGAGTAATACCAGAACCAGAAATAGATACATTTTCATATATAGATAATAGTAAAAGTAGTAGTGGTGCATATAAGTCATTTTCATATTTATTTTCGGGATGTTCAAAAATAACTCAAGTTCCAGAAAATTTATTTATAAGTAATCCAAATGCAACATCATTTAAGGAAGCATTTAAAAGATGTACAAGTTTAGAACAAATTCCAGATAAAATATTTGAAAATAATCAAAATGTAATTGATTTTTCATCTACATTTAGAGGCTGTGAAAAGGTTACAAAGGTGCCTGAATTATGGACAAGAACAACACCAGATATTATTAGTACAGGCTGCTTTAAAGATTGTGGAACTAAAACACAATCAATACCAGATGCTTGGAAGTAATATTCTAGAAAAAACAAAAAAACTGCTTTATTTTTCTTATTATGTTCACAAAATAGTCATAAAAGCTAGATATAATATAAAATAATTATGAAATTATGAAAGGAATAGTAAAATGAATAATTCAAGTATACTAGTAGTTGATGATGAAACTAGAATGAGAAAATTAATAAAAGATTTTTTAACTCAAAAAGGATATACTGTAATAGAAGCAGAAGATGGAGAAAAAGCTATACAAGTATTTGAAGAAAAACAAAATGAAATTAATTTAATTTTGTTAGATGTAATGATGCCAAAATTAGATGGATGGTCTGTTTTAAGACAAATAAGACAAACTTCAAAAGTACCAATTGTAATGTTAACAGCAAGAGGGGAAGAAAATGATGAATTATTTGGATTTGAACTTGGAGTTGATGAATATATATCAAAACCATTTAGCCCAAAAATATTGGTCGCAAGAGTAGAGGCAATTTTAAAAAGGTCAACTAAAAAAACAGAAGAAACCAAAGATTATGGTGGAATTGTAATAGATACAGCTGGAAGAACCGTAAAAGTAGATGGAAAACAAGTAGATATGAGTTTAAGAGAATATGAACTTTTAAAATATTTAGTAGATAATGAAAATATAGCATTATCAAGAGATAAAATATTAAATAATGTATGGAATTATGATTATTATGGAGATTCTAGAACAATAGATAGTCATATAAAAAAAATAAGACATAAACTAGGTAAAAAAGGAAAATATATAGAAACAATGAGAGGTGTAGGATACAAGTTTCAAATAAAATAAAGATTAAAATAGGTGAAAAAAATGAATAAATTAAAAGAAAAATTAAAATCTGTCAGAGTTAGGCTGTTTTTAACACTTTGCTTTGTTGTGGTTGTTATAATATTATTTTTGATTTTAATAAACAATATAGTATTAGAATCTTATTATATGTATTCTAAAGAAAATACATTAAAAACAGTATGTAGTAGAATTAATAACTATTACAATAATCCATCACTTAGCATAGATATATCATCAGAACTAGAAAAAATTGCAGTAAATAATAATTTCGATATTTTAATTAAAACAAGTAGAAACACTAATATTTATACTTCTAATAAAGACTTTTTAACAACTTTAGATGAAATTCAATCACTTATGAATAATAATACTGAACAAGATAACATTATATATTCACAAGAAAAAGTAGTAATTAGAAAATTTGAAGAAAAAGAAAGTGGAATTACATATATTTTACTATCTGCAATATTAGATAATGGATATTTGTTATACATAAGAATGCCAGTTGCATCAATAGTAGAAAGCGTAAAAATATCTAATAATTTTCTAATATTAATGGGAGGATTTACTATTTTGGTTTCTGCAATAGTAGCCTCATTTATATCTAAAAAATTTACTGAGCCAATATTAGAATTAAATGATATAGCAAAAAATATGTGTAAATTAGATTTTAGTAAAAAATATAGAATAACAGATGCAGATAATGAAATAAATGATTTAGGAAAAAGTATTAATACAATGTCTGATAAATTAGAAAATACAATAGAACAATTAAAACAAAATAATATGGAACTTGAGAAAGACGTTGAAGAAAAATCTAAAATAGACGAAATGAGAAAACAATTTATTTCAGATGTATCTCACGAACTTAAAACACCAATAGCATTAATACAAGGTTATGCAGAAGGATTAGTAGAAAATGTAAATAAAGATGAAGAATCTAAAAAGTTTTATGCAGAAGTTATATTAGATGAATCTAATAAAATGGATAAATTAGTAAAACAACTTTTAGAATTAATGAAACTAGAATATGGAAAAAGAGAATTTAATAATGAAAAATTTGATATTTCTGAATTAATTATGGAAGTTATTAAAAGATCAAAAGTAATGTTAGAAGAACAAAATATAAAAGTAATATTTAATAATAAAAAACAAGTATTAGTATATGCAGATGAATTTTACATAGAACAAGTAGTTACTAATTATTTTACAAATGCAATAAAACATGCAGAAGAAGTTAATGGAAAAAAACTAATAAAAATAAATATTATTAATAAAAAAGATAAAGTAAGAATTAGTGTATTTAATACAGGAAAAAATATAGATGCAGAAAATTTAAATAGAATTTGGAAAAGATTCTACAAAGTAGATACATCAAGAAACAGAGAAAAAGGTGGAACAGGAATAGGATTAGCATTAGTAAAAGCTATAATGAATAATTATGGAAATGATTATGGAGTAGAAAACCAAAAAGATGGAGTAGAATTTTACTTTGAATTATAATAAAAAACTAATATATCAATGAAATCTACAAAAAAGCATATTTTTATATGCTTTTTTTGTTTACTAAATTTGCAAGAACAGTTCACAAAAAGGACATAACATTTGTATAAAATAACATCATAGAAAGGAAGGAGGAAGATATAGAAAATGAAAAACAAAATTGCAACAAAGTAAAACTTTATTAAAAAGGAGGTTTGATATTAATAAAAATAAAAGCAACTAAATTATATATAAATAGTGAACGATGTTCATAAAAAATTAATTAAAGGAGAGTGGTGCTTATAAGTAAATAAAATGAAAAACATAAAAAGTCTTAGAAATAATTACCCTTAAAATAAATGAGATAAATAAAGCCTAAAATCGTAAAAAAATTTTAGGCTTTTCAAATTTTGTCGAAAAATGTCAATGAAAAGTTCTTTACAATTTCCAAAAAATGTAATAGTATAATAACAACATTTAAAAATTGCAATTTTTAATCTTTAAAATTTTAATTCACAAGAATTTAATTCTTAAAAAATTTCCAAATTAGAAAATTTAATATTAAGGCAGGTGAGAAATAAGCATGTATGTTTAGTTTTACAAGTAGAAATGTAAACTTTATTACTCTAGTTTTAACTATTGTTACTTTTTTTAGTATGCAAAATTTAATAATAAATATTAATGGTAGTGCAGAAAATAAAATTCAAAATAATCAAATAGTAAGCAATAATGTAGTTAACAATAATGCAGTTTTAAATAATGTACTTACCAATAATAACACAAAAAATATAATTAAAACAAATGTAGTAACTAATAAAATTAATATTGTAAGTAATACTATAGCAAAAACCAATAATACACAAAGTGCAAAATTGAAAGAAACTCCAAAAACATATGAAAATATATGGGAAATATCAATTCCTAAAATAAATCTTACAGCACAAATAAGTAATGGTACAACTAAAGAAGTAATGGATAAATATGTTGGACACTTTGATATTAGTGATATTTGGGATGGAAATGTAGCACTTGCTGCACATAATAGAGGGTATAAAGTTAATTATTTTCAAAATATAAAAACATTAGAAAAAGGAGATTTAATAATATACAAAACAAAATATGGAACAAGAAAGTATAAAGTAGAAATAATTCAAATAGTAAAAGATACAAATTGGACATATTTAGAAACAACCAAAGACAATAGAATAACATTAATTACTTGTGTGGAGAATAAACCAGAACAAAGAAGATGTATTCAAGGAATAGAAATAAAATAAAGGAGAATAAAAATATGAAAAAAACAATAAAAATAGTATCAATTATTACACTAATGATATTAATGTTAATACAAGGTTCAGCATATGCTAGCTTTAATATTACAGAAGCAAGTTTATATAATAAAGGAGACTGTGGAGATTTATTAAAATATAAAGGAGCATTATTATATAGTTCATTTGTAGTTTATCAAAAAGACGGAGTAGAATATCCAGCATATTGCTTAAATGCAAACTTGCCAGGAGTAATGGAAAGTGGACCATATACAGTAACAACAAATAATTTACTTACTAACCAAGCTATATGGAGAGTAATTGTAAATGGATATCCATATAAAACTCCACAAGAGTTAGGAGTAGCAAATAGAGAAGAAGCGTTTACAGCAACTAAACAAGCAGTATATTGTATTTTATATGGAAATGATGCAAATAATTTTTCAGGATATACAGCAGTAGGAGCAGCAGGACAAAGAACATTAAATGCTTTAAAGCAAATAGTAACAGCAGCTAGAAATTCAAATGAAACGAAACAATCATCAAATATAAATATAACACCAAATGCAAACAAATTAGAAATAGATAATATTAATAAAAACTATTTATCTATTACATATAATGTTTCTTCATATGAAATACAAGGAAGTTATAATGTAGAATTAACAGGAAAAATTCCACAAAATACTTTAGTTACAGATGTAAATAATAATTCAAAAAATGAGTTTAAACAAGGTGAAAAATTTAAAATATTAATTCCAATTCAAAATTTAGATTCAGTAGGAAATTTTGGAATTAGTGTAAAAGCAGCAGTAAAAACAAAACCAGTATTTTATGGTAAAGCACCATCTACTTCATTACAAGACTATGCAATAACAGCAACAATGGTTGAAGAAGGTGTAGGAACAACTACATTAAATTAAACTAAAAATGTAACAAATATTAAAATAGTAAAACAAGATGGTACAACATTAGAAAAACTAGAAGGAGTAGAATTCAAACTATTAGATGAAAATAAGAATACAGTTTATACAGACTTAAAAACAAACAGTGAAGGAATATGCAAAATAGAAAATTTAATTCCTGGAAAATATTATTTAGAAGAAATAAAAACAAAAGAAGGATATACAAAATATGATAAATTAATTCCTGTAAATTTAACTTTAAATGAAGAAATGACTATAAATATTAGTAATTATAAAGATAATAAAGTAGTAATAACAACAAATACAGGAAATATAACAGTAGGTAATCAAAATTCAAGTATAGAAATAGATACTTCAAATAGTAATACAAATATAAATAGCAATAATCAAAATACTAATATAAATAATAATAATCAAAATGCAAATATTAATAATAATAACCAGAATACAAATATTAATAATAATAACCAAAATACAAATATAAATGATAATAATCAAAATGCAAATATTAATAATAATAACCAAAATACAAATGTAAATAACAATAATCAAAATACTAATATTAGCAATTTAAATGGACAAGTAAAACTTCCTAAAACAGGAATGTAAAATTAAAAATAATAAATAAAAAGAAGTTATTAATGAGTAAAAATAATGTAAATATAGAAATAAATGTTGAAAATAATAAAGTAAATGTAATGAGAGTAAATAATGTAGAATACATATCTTTGACAGATTTAGCCAGATATGCAAATTCAAGTGAACCTAAAATTCCGATACAGACTTGGATGAGAAATAAAGATGTCATAGCATACTTAGGGCTATGGGAAAAAATACATAATGAAAAATTCAAAGGTTACAAATTTACGACCTTTGAGAATGATGCTGGTAAACATAGTTTTTATATGTCTCCACAAAAATGGATAAAAGAGACTGAAGCTATCGGCATAATATCAAAATCTGGTAATAATGGTGGAACTTTTGCGCATGCTGATATAGCCTTTGAATTTGCAAGTTGGTTATCTCCAGAATTTAAATTATATTTAATTCAAGAATTTGAAAGATTAAAGAAAAAAGAGGCATATAAATATCAAGTAGAGTGGCAAGCTAATAGAATACTATCAAAAATAAATTATTTAATGCAAACGAATGCAATTAAGACCAATATAGTTCCAGAATTAACAGAAGAACAAAAACGATATGTATATGCGGAAGAAGCAGATGTTTTAAATGTAGCATTATTTGGAATAACAGCTAAGCAATGGAGAATAAAAAATCCAAAATTAGCTGCAAAAGGTAATATAAGAGATTATACAGATTTATTACATTTAGTTATTTTAAATAATTTAGAAAATATAAATGCAGAACTCATAAATGCTGGAGTAATACAAAGTGAAAGGTTAATAAGTTTAAATCAATCAGCAATAAGGCAAGTAAAATTATTAGAAAATTATAAGGGAATAAAAGAATTAGAATCTTTTCAAGATAAAATTAATTATAAAGAAATATAATCATAATTTAAATTTTAGCAATTTAAATGGAAAAGTAAAACTTCCTAAAACAGGAATGTAAAATTAACATTAAAAAAACAGTAACTTTTAAAATAAAAGTTGCTGTTTTTATTGAATTTAATGCTCCTATAAGATATAATAAAATTGTAAAGGGGTCTTAATTAAATGAAAAAAATATTAGAAAAAATAAAAAACAAAAAAATATTAGTAATTCTATTTTTAGCCATAATAATTACAATTACAATTTTTATATTTATGAATAAAAGCTCAATATACGAGCCTTTAAAAATGTCAAATCAAAAATATTTTTTACTTAATCAAGACTATAAAGTAGGAATAATAGATAGCGATGGAAATATTATAATAGAGCCAAATTATGATAATATAAATATTCCAAATCCAGAAAAGGGAGTATTTATATGTTTGTATGAATATAACCAAGAGACAGGAGAATATAAATCAAAAGTATTAAATGAAAAAAATGAAGAAATATTAAAACAATATAGTAATGTAAATGCAGTTCAAATTGAATACGATGGAGCTGACTGGGTATATGAAAAGGAAATTGTAAAATATAAAGAAAATTCAAAATATGGATTAGCAAATATAGAAGGAAAAAAACTTACAGAAGCAATATATGATGATATTACAAGTAACAGTGGAAAAGAAGGTTATTTAATAATTACAAAAGAAGGAAAACAAGGGATATTAACAGCAAAAGGAAAAGAGATAATTAAACCTAAATATGAAGAAATATATTTTGATGGATATAGAAAAGAAATAAAAGATAGTGGTTTTATAGTAAAAATTAAAACAACTGAGGGATATAGATATGGATATACAGATATATATGGAAATGAGTTTTTAAAACCAGAGTATAATGAATTGTATAGAATATATGAAATAGAAAATGATAAATATTTTACTGCAATTAAAAACGGAAGAAGCGGAATTATAAAAAATAAAAAAGAATTAATAAAATTTGAGTATCAACAAATAAGTTATGAATCTACAAGTAATTTATTTACAATAAATAAAAATTCTAAAATTGGTTTAGCTAATATAAAAGGTGAAATAATAGTACCCACTGAATATGACAATATTATATTAGGAAAAACAAGAGCAATATTAACAAAAAACGATGAAAATATTGTTGTAGATTTAAAAGGAAATAAATTAGAAATGGCTAAATTTGCAGATAAAATAAAAATAGAAAATACAAATTATTATATAGTACAATATTTGGAAGATTTTAAATATGGAATTATAGATGAAAGTGAAAACAAAATAACAAAAAATACATATGATTATTTAGAAAATTTATATGATAAATATTATATAGCCTATAAAGATGAGAAAAAATGTATAATTTCAGCAACTGGAGAAGAATTAACTAAATTAGATACAAAAGATATATACAATTTAAATAATTATAATATTGTTATTATTCAAAATGCTCAAAATAATAATGTAGAGATATATAATAATAATATAGAAAAAATAAAAGAATTAAAAAATATGTATTTATGCAATGAATGCGAAAACGTAGTAGAAATTTATACAGAAGAAGGAATATATTATTTTAATAAAAATGGACAAGAAGTAACAGAAAAAGAAGCATATCCAGACATCTATTTATATGTAGTGTTGAAAAATGGAAAATACGGTTTTATTGATAAAGATGGAAATGTAAAAGTAAAAGAAGAATATGACCAAGTAACAAGAATTAACTCATATGGATTTGCAGGAATTAAAAAAGATGGTAAATGGGGAGTTATAAATAAAAATGGACAAATAATAATAGAGCCTACATATGAAATAGATGAAAAAAATCCAGAATTTTTATCAAAATATTATAAAGAATATACAGAATATGGAGATTATTATACAAGTAAATAAAGGGGAAAATAAAATGTACAAAGAATTAGAAATAAATAGTAAAGTAATGGAATTAATAAAACAATCTGAAGAAGAATTACAAGAACAATTTAAAAAAGTAGATGAAATATGCACATATAACAGCTTAAAAGTGTTAAATTCATTTAGAAATAATAATATATCAGATATGCATTTTGGACAAACATCAGGATATGGATATGGAGATATAGGGAGAGATACAATAGAAAAAGTATTTGCAGAGGTATTAGGAGCAGAAGATAGTTTAGTTCGTAGTCAAATAATATCTGGAACACATGCTTTAACTGTTGCATTATTTGCATTTTTAAGACCAGGAGATACAATGCTTAGCATAAATGGAAAGCCATATGACACATTAGATGAAGTTATAGGTATAACTAAAAATAATAGCTCATTAATGGCATATAACGTAAAATATGAGCAAATAGATTTGATAGAAGATGAATTTAATACAAATAAAATTATAACAAGATTAAAACAAGGAAAAGAAGATATTTCTAAAAAAGTAAAACTTATAGAAATACAACGTTCAAGAGGATATGCATTAAGAAAAAGTATATCTATAGAAAAAGTAGAAGAAGTTATAAAACAAATAAGAAAAATAGATAAAGATGTAATTATAATGATAGATAATTGCTATTGTGAATTTGTTGGAAAAATAGAACCACTAGAAGTTGGAGCAGATGTTATAGTAGGCTCATTAATAAAAAACTTAGGTGGTGGATTAGCGCCAAATGGAGGATATATTGCAGGCAAAAAAGACTTAGTAGATTTAGCAGCACAACGACTAACAGCACCAGGGCTAGGTAAAGAAGTAGGTCCAACATTAGGAATAAACAAAAGTATTTTACAAGGAATATTTATGGCACCAAGTGTTGTAGCAAGCAGTTTAAAAACAGCAATACTTACAAGTAAAGTATTAGAAAAGTTAAATTATAAAGTAGATCCTAAATGGAATGAAAAAAGAGCAGATATAGTTCAAACAATAGAATTTGGAAATGATAAAGATTTAATAAAATATTGTCAAGGAATACAAATGGGATCTCCAATAGATTCTAACTCTATTCCAGAACCATGGGACATGCCGGGTTATCAAGATAAAGTAATAATGGCAGCAGGAGCATTTACACAAGGATCTTCAATAGAACTTAGTTGTGATGCACCAATACGAGCACCATATGTAGCATTTCAGCAAGGTGGGCTAACATATGAATATGGAAAATTGGGATTAGCAAAGGCAGTTCAAAATATAATAAAATAAAAATGGAGAAAATATGAAAGTAATAGTAATTGGCGGAGGACCTGCAGGAATGATGGCTGCAATAACAGCTAAAGAAGCAGGAAATAATGATGTAACTATAATTGAAAAAATGAACAGTCTTGGTAGAAAACTATTAATTACTGGAAAAGGCAGATGTAATATAACAAGTTCTTTAGATATAAATGAATTTATTAAAAATACTCCAGGAAATGGTAGATTTTTGTATAGTGCATTTCAAAGCTATACAAACAAAGATATTATAAAATTTTTAAAAGAGCAAGGATTAGAAGTTAAAGAAGAAAGAGGAAATAGAATCTTTCCTGTAACAGACAAATCTGTAGATGTATTAGATTGCTTTATTAAAAAAATAAGAGAATTAAAAATAGAAATGATGTCAAATACAAAAGTAGAAGAAATAGTAGTTAAAAATATAAATGATGTAAAAAGAGTAGAAAAAGTAATAGTAACTGATAAAAATGGAGTAAAACAAGAAATGTTAGCAGACAAAGTAATTCTTGCAACAGGAGGGAAAAGCTATCCAAATACAGGATCAACAGGTGATGGTTATGATTTAGCAAAAAAATTAGGACATACTATAACAAAACTTCAAGGCTCATTAGTACCACTAATTACAAAAGCAAAATATTTAAAAATGTGTAAAGAATTGCAAGGCTTGAGTTTAAAAAATGTAAAAATAGAATTATTAGATAAGCAAAAGAATAAAACAATATATGAAGATTTCGGAGAAATGTTATTTACACATTTTGGAGTATCTGGACCAACAATATTAAGTTCTTCAGCACATCTTTTAAGGTATAAAAATGTAGAAAATTTATTAAAAGAAGAAAAAATAGTATTAAAAATAGATTTAAAACCAGCATTATCAGAAGAACAATTAGATTTAAGAATAAGAAGAGATTTCGAAGAACTAAAAAATAAAGAATTTAAAAATAGTTTAGACAAATTATTACCTAAAAAGTTAATTAATGTAATAATTGATTCATCTAAAATATCAGAAAATAAAAAAGTAAATGAAATTACAAAAGAAGAAAGAAAAAATCTAGTAAAATTATTAAAAAATCTAGAAATAATAATTTCAGGATTTAGACCAATAGAAGAAGCAATAATAACAGCAGGTGGAATAAATATAAAAGAAATAAATCCAAAAACAATGGAATCTAAAATAGTAGAAGGACTATTTTTTGCAGGAGAAATAATAGATGTAGATAGTTATACAGGAGGATTTAATTTACAAATAGCATATTCTACAGGAGTAGCAGCAGGAAAAAATTATTAAAGGAGAAAGAATTGTTTAATACAATAAAAGAAAGCATAGAAGAACAAATAATAGAAAAAAAATCAAAATTCATTTGTAATATTTTTTATGTAACATCTAGAAAAGAAGTAGAAGAAAAATTAAATATTATAAAAAAGAAATATTATGATGCAAGACATAATTGTTTTGCATACTCTTTATCAGATGGAGAAGAAAGATTTTCAGATGATGGCGAGCCAAGTGGAACAGCCGGAGCACCTATGTTAAATATACTTACAAAAAATAATTTATCAAATATATTAGTAGTAGTTACAAGATATTTTGGAGGAATTTTATTAGGAACAGGTGGACTTGTAAAAGCATATTCAGAAGCTACTTTAAAAGCAATTAAAAGTGCTCAAATTGTCGTAGAAGAAAATGGTTATGAAATAGATGTAGAATTAGAATATACTAATCTAGAAAACTTCAAATATTTTTGTAATAAACAAAATATAAACATAGTTAATATCGAATATGAGAAAATAATAAAAGTAACTATAGAATTATCAGAGCAAGAAGAGAAAAATAAAATACTCGAAAAAGAGAATATAAAGTCTAAAATTATTAATTACCGTATAATAAAAAGTAAAAACATAAGAAAAAGTAAATAAATATCGATAGAATTTCCAATAAAAGGAAAAAACTTTCTCGAAAAGTATTGCAATAATGCACAAAAGATATTATAATCTATAAATGTAAAATATTTACAAATAATATTTATTAGGGGGAGTAAAATTGAAAGAAAAAATTACAGTTTTATTAGCAGACGATAACAGGGAGTTTGCAACAACACTTGCAAGTTATTTAGAAAAAGAAGATGATATGGAAGTAATAGGTATGGCAAAAGATGGAAATGAAGCATTTGAAATGATAAAAACTACACAACCAGATATTGCAATACTTGATGTAATAATGCCACATTTAGATGGAATAGGAGTATTAGAAAAAATAGCAAATGCTAATATGGAAAAAGAACCACTATGCATTATGCTATCAGCAGTAGGACAAGACAAAATAACACAAAAAGCAATATCATTAGGAGCAGAATATTATGTTGTAAAACCTTTTGACATTGAATTATTAATAAAAAGAATAAAAGAGTTAAAAAATTATAAACCAACTCAAATAAAAGGGAATTTTTTAAATAAAGAAGTAAAGCAAACATACATAGAGTTAGATCCAGGTAAAAAGAAAAATGAAGAAAATTTAGAAGCATTAGTTACAAATATAATTCATGAAGTTGGAGTCCCAGCACATATTAAAGGATATCAATATTTAAGAGAAGCTATAATGATGGTAGTTGGAGATATAGATATTATAAATCAAATAACAAAACAGCTATACCCAGATATAGCAGAAAAATTCCATACAACACCATCAAGGGTAGAAAGAGCGATCCGTCATGCAATAGAAGTGGCATGGGGACGTGGACAACAAGATGCAGTAGAAAATATCTTCGGATATACAGTATCAGCAGCAAAAGGAAAGCCTACAAATAGCGAATTTATAGCAATGATAGCAGATAAGCTTCGCTTGGAATTAAAAAGTGCATAAGATAGTAATGCTTAAACACATTGTATTTATTGATTAAAAAATTAATAAATACAATGTGTTTTTTATAATAAAAAGAGATTATATTTTTACATAAACTTATTATAATTTTTAAAGTTTTTTTGTTTATATATTTTATATTATCTTTGTAGAACTGATTAAATATTTATATTTTGCTTTTGTGATTTTTATAGTACATTTTTAAAATTAGTAGTATCTGTTCTTATATTTGGAACTAAAATCAATAACTTTTCATATTCTGTCCTAAATTCTTCTTTATACTTATTACATTTTTCTCCATATTCTTTATATGTACCTGTTGGGGTATTTGCAAGTGATATCAATGTACTAAATTTACTGTACATTTCTGTTAATAAGTCTATTTGTTTCTTATATTTATCATTTGGTATATTTTGCAAATTGTTTAATCTAATTCCTAGTTCGTTTTTTATATTTTGTAGTTCATTAAGTGATTCTCTATTAGCAGATTTGTAATTATTTATTGCAGTTTGAAAGCTAACCCATGTATTTACGCCATATCCATATTCATCTACAGGAAAAACATATTTATCTGTATAAGTATCATGTTTTTTAAAAATAGCATTGTACCATATTGAAGTTATATAACTTGAATGTAATTCAGCAATTATTTCATGTTCATATATATCTATTGCAATAGACTTTATTAAATTATCATATTCTTGTTCTCTTTTATTATTATTTTGATTTATTATAATAATTACTGTTGCAATTATTATTGTAACTAATATTAGCGCAATTGTAATTAGAACTACTTTTTTATTTGTTTTTTTCATAAAATATCTCTCCTCTTTTATTTCTAATATTTATATTTATGATTTTACTTCTCCTTTCAATTTAAATTTTATATAAATCATTATACCGTCTCGAACGTATAGTGTCAATACGTAATATATGTTTTATACTAAAATAAAAAGATTTGAGGTATAAAATGAGTAAATTCGATTTAGATAATGTTGGAAATAATTTAATAAAGATTGATGGAAACATTATTTTTAAATTGCAAGATGTTTTAAATAAAAATAATATAACGAAATATAAATTATCTAGAATTACAAATATTCGTTATGACACAATATGTAACTATTGTAGTGGTAATGTTACTCTAATTAATATTGAATATTTGAAAATTTTTTGCAATTTATTAAATTGTAATATAGAAGACATAATCGAATATAAAAATTAAAAGGACTAATATTAAAAATAGTCCTTTTATAAATTAGAAAATGTAAAAAAATGTAAAAATGTTCGCTTGATTTTTACAAATAGATGCTATATAGTATTAAATATAGGAAATGAGAATAAGCAGATGTGGTTTGCCTCCTACAAAGGAGGTGAGGCGTATGGTAGAACAAACTTTAATTACAATAATATACATATTATTGTATTCACTAATTGGAGTAACTATCATCGCAATTGCCTTAATTATAGCGTTAGCAGTAATTTTGAGTAAAAGCGAATAACCAATAAAAAAAACACATCTGTAACTTGACGGTTGATGTGTTTTTTACATATAAATCGGCAAACCACGTTTGTGGTTTCTCTATTTCCTATAATTATTATACACAGATTACGCAGATTTGTCAAATGTGATTTTTAAAAAATCGGATTAGTTATATAAAAAAATTTAGTTAAACTGTATAATAATTCTCATATTTTTTAAGTGCAGTTTCTGGTGTGTAAATGCCTGTAAAATCTTTTATTGGTGCAAATTCTTCGTTTTTATTTACTCTTAAAACAAGCATATCATCAAAATAAGAAAAAGCATCAAATATAAAATTTTCAAATTTAAAAGAATTTGGTTTGTCTGGAACCTGTTTCATTCCCTCAAAGTTGACATAGGTATTTTTCTTAAAAGTTCTATGATAAGGAAGCTCTATATCAGAAACCTTTTTAGTTACATTAAGACTTATTATATGTGAAAGCATATTTGCTTCTCTATATAAATAACAACCATCTGTATCTTTTTCATTAGACAATTCTTTTGTTATTTCATCATAATCTAAAATAGAAGGTTTATTATCTTTTTTGCAATATACTGCTACATTTTCTAATGGTAATTCTTTAAATATAGATTTAGAACCAATTTCTAAACCACTAGAAATTGTAAGTCCTAAAAACAATGGATCAACATTCTTTAATAAAACATTATCAATTCCACCATATGAAATCCATTTAATTCCTTTATTTTCTAATATAGATAATATACCAGATTTTTTCATAGAATTAAAGACATTTCCATTTCCATTAGCAGCTTGTTTTATTTGATAAATTTCTTGTAAAATAAGTTTTCCTTCAATATCTATTACAGGAAGCTTATTTTGAATAAAAAAGTAAATAGATTCTCTTGGATAATTAAAAAAAGAATTATTTTCAAAGAAATTTTTAGTTGGAATATCATTTTCTTCACTTGTCATAATACACCAAGGTATAGTAATGTTATATTTTTTATTAGCCTTTTTTATATCTTCACACATTATTTGAAATAAAGATTTTTTAATTGGCTTTGTATCTAATTCATATGTACCTTTAGGGCCTTTATAACCAAGTCTAGTTCCTTGACCACCAGCCATTGTAATAACTGCAAAGTTTCCGGTTTTTAATTCCATTTCACCAATAGACGTATAATACTCAATTTGTTCTAATGTTAATTTATTTTTTTCTATATGATTAATAGCAGATATCGTTTGATTTTTATCATTATCATTAAAAGAATTTCTATATAAATCTAAAATTAATTCAAAATTTATGCTTAATATTTGATTAAGCAACTTCTCTTTTTCATCATAAGATAGGCAATCAAAAAAAGCCAATAAATGTTCTTGATTATATTTTTTTAGAATTGACTCTGTTTTACTTAACTTACTTTCCATAATTTACTCCTATTACAAATGGCATGAGATACCAGTTCTCAAATTTCTTATTACTTCTTCCTTATAAGGAATATCAGAAGACATCAAAAATTCAATTTCTTTTTCTATATTATATGGTACGCGAACAAGATTAAATGAAATTGAAGCCAGTTTTGTAGAATTATAATCTCCTTCTAATATTATATAAGATGCAAGAGTTGTAAATTTGTTACTATCATCTGATGGATTGTTATTCATCATTTCTGTAGGAACTCCTACACTTCCAGGGTTGAATAAAGTTTTATTTTTAAACCTAAAAATACAAGAGGTATGAAGATGTCCATATCCAATAATATCAGGAATTTTATCATTACTATTTTTACCTATAAAAGAGGTATTTTTAAACATATCTTCAGCATTAGTTAATTCTGATTTTGAATATCTAGTTTTAGCATTAGAAAACATAGGATTATATATGTGTTCTAAACTAAAAGGTGATGAATGAAATAATCTAATAAGATGACCACTTAAATAAAATTCAAAAGATATTGGTAAATTTTTTATAAATTTTACTCTTTGCTCACCAATTTTATTTCTTGTCCAAAAATTTTTATTTTTTGCTTCATCTTTACATATGGCGTAATCAGAATTTCCTAAAATAATTACTTCACATACTTCTTTTAATTTATCTATAACTAAGTCAGGATTACTACATTTTGTAATACTATCTCCTAAACAAAAAATTCTATTTATTTGTCTTTTTTTTACATCTTTTAAAACTGCATTTAGAGCAGTAATATTTCCATGAATATCAGATATTATTGCGATTTTTTCCATATAAAATCACTCTCCTTGTAAAAGAATTATATCATTAAAAATAATATTTGTATATTAAAATTTTTGAATAAAATAACAATATTTACTAAAACTAAAAATGGTGATGAAAATGAAAATTTCATATTTAAAATATGAGAATGATAAAAATAGTTTTAAAATTCCAGAGCATTTAGGATTTGATGTTTTTAAAATAAAAGATTTAGAAAAAACAGATAATAAAATAGAAGAATTAATAAAACATAGATATGATACTATAATTGTATCAAATGAAGTAGCTAGTTTTTCACAAGATATCATAAAAAAATATGCATATAGTACTAACATAAATATATTTATTACTCCAAGTAAACAAAAAGAGGAATAATGTCCAAGCATTTTTGAATACAATTGTATAAAGAAATGGAGGAAACTATGCTAGTAGAAGATAGAGTGTATGAAAAATTTGTTGTGGATTTTAATAATGAATTGTATAAAGTAAGAGGAAGGTTTTCCAATATAATATTTTTTTGCATAGGAACAGATAGATTAACAGGAGATAGTTTTGGACCAATTGTTGGATACAAATTAACATATCTTTTAAGTCAACTAGAAACATATAATAATATAGAAGTAATAGGAAATTTAGAAAAACAAATATCATTTAATAATATAGAAGATGAAATAAAAAGAGTATATGAACAATATTCAAATCCGTGTATTATTGCAATAGATGCAGCACTATCTAATCAAGATGAAATAGGAAAAATTTTCGTTCAAGATAAAAAATTGAATATTGGAAAAAGCTTAAATAAAAAAAGTATAGCTATAGGAGATATTAGTATAAAAGGAGTAGTTGCTCAAAATTATAAAATATTAAAAAATAATTTTCAAGTTTTACAAAGTACGCCTTTAGGAAGAGTTATGAATTTAGCAGATATAACAAGTAGACGGAATATATGAAGTTATAAAATATGTATAAAACAATAAAATATGGAAAAAATCTATATATAATAAAACTCTTATATAGGAGGAAAATATATGGATTTAGAAAAAATGAGGAATATAGTAATTTTAAAAGATTTGCCATCAAATATAGTAGAAGAAGCAATAGTAGTTTTAAAAGAAAATAAAAATATAAAAAAATTAGAATATATAGATTATAAAAAAGATACAAAATTTACGTCAAAAAAGACAGAAAAAAACTATATTATAAAAGAAGCGGAAATGTTGGTTTCTAATTATATTTCTGAATTAGAAACTAAAAAAGAAAAAATACCAAAAAATTTTAAGAAAAAATATGACAAACTAAAATGCTTAAGCATATTTTTAGGTTTCTTATTAATATTAAGTTTTTTCATTAAATAAAAATAAATTGAATAAAACACTTTTTCCTTGAATATATATTACAAAATTCAAATTACAAAGGAAGAGGTGTTATTTTTATGGAACGAGTAATAAGTACAGAAGAAAGAATTAGAAGAGCAGAGCAAATATATCTAAACAGAAAACAATCAGCAAGTGGAGTTAGGGTTGAAGCTAATAAAGTAAATAGTTCAAAAAAAAGTATATCTTTATTCAAAAAACTAATTTTACAAATTTTTATTTGTATGACTATATATTTTATATTTTATCTTGTCCAAAATTCAAATTATTTTTTTTCAGAAGAAGTAATTTCAAAAACAAAAGAAATATTAACATATGATATAAACTTTAATCAAATATATAACAATATCAATTCATACATAAATAGTTTAACTAATAAAAATGATAATTCCACTCAAAATGTATTAGAAAATAATATTGGTGGAGCAGCAGATAAGCAAGCAGAAGAAAGTATTTCTCAAATTCAAGAAGATGCAAATAATGTAATTCAGCAAGAAGGAACAAACAACATAGAAAATACTCAAACAGAAGACATAAAAACAGAAGAAACAGTAGAAGATACAACTGGAATGGATCAAATGACAATAGATAGTATAGAAATAAAGAAAAAAGTTACAATGATAAAACCGTTGCAAGCTACTGTAAGTTCAAGGTTTGGAATTAGAAATCCAACAACGGCAACTGTACCTAAATATCATACAGGAATAGATTTAGCAGCAAACACAGGAACAAAAATTATAGCAGCAATGGAAGGAACAGTAACAATGAATTCATCGCAAGGTGACTATCGGAAATCATATAAGAATAGAAAATGGAGACATTATGACTATATATGCGCATTGTAGCAAAATATATGTACAAGAAGGAGATAAAATAGAAAAGGGACAAGAAATAGCAGAAGTAGGGGCAACTCGGAAACGTAACACGGACCACATTTGCATTTTGAAATACGAAAAGGTGGAAGATACGTAAATCCAGAATATATAATGGAATTTTAATTTTGGAGGGAATAATGCAAATAAAAGTAAATTTAAAAATATTTATATTTATAATTATATTTTTAATTATAAATAAAATTAATATATATAGTTTGATAATGCTTTTCGCAATATTGCATGAATTAGGACATTTAATTTGTGGATTGATATTTAGATTTAAAGTAGAAAAAATAAGCATATTACCAGTTGGAGTATCTATGATATTTAAGGTACCAATAGATAAATATAATGAAAAAGTAGGTAAGGCAAGTAAAATAGAATTAAACAAAATAATAATTAGTTTAGCAGGACCACTAACAAATTTTTTAATTGCTTTAATATTTTACATATGTAATTTTAAAATTTTTGAAAATCAAAATATGAATATAATATATAGTAATATTTTAATAGGAGTATTTAATTTAATTCCAATATATCCATTAGACGGAGGAAGAATATTAAAAGGATATTTACATATTATAGTAGGAAATAAAAAATCAATTATTGCAACAAATGTAATTTCGAATATAACATTAAGTGTGTTAACTGCAATTTCTAGTATAGCAATATTATACTTTAAAAATATATCAATATTAATAATAATAGCATATTTATGGATTATTGTAATAAAAGAAAATTCAAAGTATAAAATGAAATTAAGAGTATATAAATTAATAGAAGAAAATTCAATTATTAATTAAAAGGAGGAAAAAATGTTATATATATTTAATAAAAATAAAATAATAGCATATATTGTTTTAATAGCAATAGTAATTACATTATTAATATTAGCACTAACAATGTCTAATAATAAATCGATACAAGCATCTGCATATTTAAATAATACAAATAAAAATGAAAATACAAGTATAACAAAGTAAATTATGGAAATAATAACATATGTAATGTGAATTTACGAGGGGTAAAAATGGCTTTTATAGGAATAGTTTCAGATAATAAAAATGAAAATAATATAAATAACCTGATAAAAAAAATAAAAAAAGAAAATCAGGTTATTTATATAACCGAGGAAAATATAGAAAATATAAAAAATGTAAAATTTGAAACTATATTAAGTGTAAATAGATTAATAAATAATGAATCATTAAAAAAAATAATATCTACAAGTAAATATTTAATTATAAATTCTGATATAGAAGATAATTTAAATTTACTAAAAGAATTGAATTTAACAATAATAACATATGGATATAATTCAAAAGCAACATTAACAGCCTCTAGTATAGAAGATGATACTATTATAGTATGTTTACAAAGACAAATAACAAATTTAAATAGTAAGCTATATGAGCCTCAAGAAATAAAAATATGTATGCAGGAAAACATTAAAAGTGAAACTGTATATGAAATAATGGGAGGTATAATATTGTTAATATTATATGAAAATAATGAAAGTTAGATGTAAGCAAAGTACTTATAAAAAAGGGAAAGACATACATAATTTGATAAAATTTAACATTTTATGTAGACAAAACCAA
>CAYVYP010000003.1:0-56637 GCA_964455975.1 uncultured Lachnospiraceae bacterium | reverse complement strand
TCCATTTCATTATATACTTTTATTTCTTTTCCATTAACAATTAATTTTCCATTTTCTTCTTTAACTTCGCCTTTAAATTGTCCATGAACTGTATCGTATTTAACCATATATGCCATGTAATCTGCTGTTATAAATGGATCATTTATTGCTACTACTTCTACATCGCCTTTCTCTAAAGCTGCTTGAAAAGTTAAATTTCCAATTCTTCCAAAACCATTGATTCCTATTTTTATTGACATAAAATTTCCTCCTTTTTATTGATGCCATTAGCATCTATTAACAATAATAATTCTATATCAAAAATATATACTTTTCAAGTATTATTTTTGATAATTATTAATTTATTTATCTTTCTTCTCCGTTTGTCTGTTTGCTTATCTTTACTTTTTGGGGCTGTAAATTTTCCTTGGAATTTTTGAGTAAATCCTGTTATTGTTTTTTTAAAATCTTCCTCTAAAGATCCGAACTTTTAAAGATTGCATTCCAGCTCTATTTGCACCTAGAATATCAATAACAGAATTATTTCCAATTACCATTGTAGTTTCAGGATTTATTTCTAATTGACTTGCTAAAAAAACAAATGATCTTATAAGCGGTTTACATGCAAATAATTTTACATGTTCAATATTTAATTCTTTTAAAACGTTTGAATCTATTACTGGATTATTTGAAATAAGTGCTATTTTATATTGTAACTCTTTTGCTCTATCTACCCATTCTTTTACACCAGGTCTTAATTTTCCTAATTTTGTAAGAGTTCCATCTACATCTAATAATAGTCCTTTTATTCCATCTTCTTTTAATCTTTCTAAATCCACTTCAGTTATACTATTATATTTAATTTTTTCATTATTTTTTTCCATTTGAACTCCTCTTTACCGTTAAAATATAATAGAGATTACATTTTTTGTAATCTCTTTATTTTTTGAATAGTAAAATTAAAATTTTGCTATTCAATTAAATTTATTCTTTAGTCTTCATCTATAAAATTAAATTCATCTTTAAATTTTTCTTTAAACATTTCAAATACTTTGTTTAAAATTTCTTCATCTTCTACGCTTACATAAGATTCTTCATCTTCTGATTCTGTATCTTCAACTTTTAGTATTACAACTTCTCCCTCTTCTTCAGATTCATCAGCTGGTAATAATACTACATATTCTTCTCCATCTAATTCTAATAAATCTAAAAATTCGAATTGAACTTCATTTCCTTCTTCATCATTTAATACTATTTCTCCTTGTTCTGGAACATTGTTTAAATCTTCACTCATTATAATTTTTTCTCCTTTCAAATTTTAAATTGTATTTTATATTTTAAATTGCTAAATAGCAATAATAAAAACTATTTTTTTCTATTCATATACATTTCTAAAATATATACTGCAGATATAGTATCTACAATATTTTTCTTTTTATGTTTATTTATATCTAAAAAATTCATTGTTTTATGTGCAGCTACAGTTGTTAACCTTTCATCAATTCTTTCTATTTTTATTTTTCCAAATTTGCATTGTAATTTATGAATAAATTGCTCTGTTTTTTCTGCTCTTTGAGTTTTAGTTCCATCCATATTTATTGGCATTCCAATCGCAATTGTATCAACTTCATATTCTTTAAATAATTCTTCTAATCTTGCCAAAATTTTCTTATCATTACCATCATAATGAATAGTTTCTAAACCTTGTGCAGTTATTCCTAGACTATCTGAAATTGCTATTCCAACTCTTGCATCTCCATAATCTATTGCTAAAGTTCTCATATTATTCATCTAATCCTATATAATTTTTTACCATTTTTTCTAAAAGTTCATCTCTTTCAATAAGTCTTATTAAATTTCTAGCATCATTATGGCTAGTAATATATGTTGGATCTCCTGACAAAATATATCCTACTATCTGATTTATTGGATTATATCCTTTTTCAACTAATGCTTCATAAACTTCTTTTAAAATTTCTCTTGCTTTAACATTTTGGTCTCTTTCTACTTTAAAACACATTGTTTCATCTGTGGCCATAATTTACCTCCTTATTTTATATGTAATTAATATTTGATTCTTTTTGATCTGCATTATCTAAATATTCTTCTAACTTTTTAGTTACTGTCTCAATTCCTGTTCCTTTATAATATGTAGTCAAAACAAAATTTAATCTTGGTGAAATAATAACTTTATTTTTTGTATTTTTTTCATTTGGTAAAACAACTTTTTCTATTTCTAAATCTTCAATTTGTTGTTTTATTCTCTTTAAAAAATCTACTACTCCTTCTGTTTCAATTCCTGAAAATGCTATTGCAAATTTCGGTCCCATATATCTTACAAATATATATTCTGAAGAAATTGTATCTTTTATTAATTCACTTACTTTTTGAATTACTAAATCTCCAGTTTTTCTATTCACAGTATCATTAATTTCTACTAAATTTATTATTTTAAACATACATATTGTTGAGGTTGTATATTTATCTATTACATTTTTTCCTTTTCCATATAAGTATTCTGCTGATTTTAAGCCAGAAAACAAATCATCTCTTGCTATATTTTCTATTGTTTTTTGATTTTGTACTGTCTTTAATACTGATACTATATTATTTTTTACAACTGCTAATAATGTTGTGTCTATTTTATCAAAAGCATGTGGCTTTTCACTTTCAATTATCCAATATCCTATATATACATTATCTATATATAACGGAAAAAACATTGCAGATTTTGCTCTTCCAAACTCCATTTGTTGATATGGTAATCTTTCTTCTTCATTACTTACTGTAATATATTTAGGAGTTGATGTTTGTATACTATCTTTAAAAATATCTTGAGTATGAAGTGTTGTTAATGCATCCCAGTGCTTTTCGTCTACATTTGAAGCTTTTAATTTATATTCTGCTCCATCAAATACAACTATTGTAGAATATTTTATATCATATTTTTCTATTAATATATCATTAATTTTTCTGATTTTATCATCTACGCTTGAAGATTCTCCTATTGTATCTATAAAGTCTTGAAGAACATTTAAACTTGTTATCTTTTGATTTAAGTTCGTGTAGTTTTCAATTTTTTTATAAATTGACATATTATATATAATTAAAAATATTATTATTGCTACTAGTAATATTACTACACCTATTATCAAAATTATCACCTCTACTGCTTTCTGTTTTAGTATTTTCTTTTCATCTGTTCAAGAGTACTATTCATACTACTTGAAAAATTTTCTTTTTTTTGTTTTATATCATAATTTCCATATGTTTTATTATTATGTCCTGCTTTTGAATTTAATACTGGGTATACATTATTGCAAAGTTCTCTTAATGCTTGTAATAATTCTTTTGAATATCCATTTAAAGAAACTTGACAATCCACTAATCTTTCTAAATATTTAGAATATGTCTGCATATCAAATGGTATTGTAAAATATTTTATAGTTTCTCTCTCAAATAAATCTGTCATACAAGTCATTTCAGGATTATTATATTTAGACATTCCACCAATTATTATTTTAGCTGTTAATCCTTTAAATCTTTGTGCTTTATTAATTACAATTCTTAATTTATTTGTATCTAATATTCTTCTAGATTTTAATTCTCTTAAAAATGCTGTAAGTGGTTGAATTGTTAAAATATCCATAGTTTGTATTAAATATATTTCTTGTGCAATTGAAAAATATTCATAATTTGTGTCAAAGTCACAATCTAATAAAATAATATCATAATTTTTTGTAATTGTATTTAATATCTTTTGAACATCACTATTTGCTGTATTGTTTCCAGGAAGTGAAGTATAAACTGCTAAATTTTTATTTACATCAATTCCCTTTATTATTCCATTTTTTAAATTTTCAATTGAGTTTGCTGCTATTTTTCTTAATTCTTCTTCACTATTTGTATAAATATAATATGCATTATTGTTTTGTGTTAAGTCTAATATTGCTGTTCTTATTCCTTGAGTTGAAAGCATTTGTGCTATATTATTTACTATAAAAGATGTTCCATTTTTTGATGTTCCTATAAATGATACTATTTTTTTATCACTTGATAATAAAGAACTTGTTTGTTGATTTGTATAATTATTTTTATAATTATCTTCTATTATCTCATTTTTATTTATGTTATCATTTAAATTTTTAAACTCTTGCTCATCATCTTCAAATCCTGGCAAGATATTTGTACTTTGTGTATATTCAGGTTGATATTGTTTTTTATCTTCTTGAATAAAATCATCATTTTCATCTTCTTCATCATCAAACCCTGGTAATATATTTGTATCTTGTGAATATTGATTCATTTGCTCATATGATTGATTATCTTGAATAAAATCATCATTATTATCTTCTTCATCATCAAAACCTGGCAATATATTTATATTATTTTGTTCATATTCCTCTTCTATTTTTACATCTTCAACTACAACTTTTCTTGGTCTACCTCTTCCTTTTTTAATTGGTTCTTCTGTTGTAAATGGTTCATTTTTTATTTTTGCATCTTCAACTACAACTTTTCTTGGTCTACCTCTTCCTTTTTTTTCAGTTTGCAGTGTTGTTACATCTTGCTCATCTTCTGAAATAATATCTTCAAATTCATCTATGTTATTAGCTTGGCTTGGTATTTGTTTTATTGAATTTACACTTTCAGTTATAGGCTCAACTTTTTTTATTGCAGTTTTACTAACTATTCCTGGTATTATTACTGGTTTAGTTAATTCCTGTTTTTTCAAATTTTCTTCTACTAAATTTAACTTTATTTCATCATCTTTTGTAGCATTTTTGTTTTTTAATTTTTCTTTGTTTTGTTTTTTAACTGCATAATTATTATTTTGACTCGTTCTTGCTTTTTCTCTTTCCCATGTTGGTATTCCATATGTCATTATTTCTTGATATTTAGGGCAATCAGCTTCTAATACTGCTTTCACATTTAATGGTAAATATTTTATAATTATTTTTAATTGATTGTCAGTATATTGGCTTGCAATATTTTCAAAACTATTTACAAATCTATCTTCATTTTTTCCTAATTTTTTATAATGAGTTATTATATTTCTAAGCTCTGTTTCACTAACATTATCTTCATCTTCTGATTGATATCCTGCATTTTTAGAATCAACTTTATAATAACTTTTAGCTTCTTTTTTTGTTCTTGGCTTATTTATCAAATTACAAACTTCGTCAATACTTCTTTCTTGTCCAATTAATGCACTATAAATTCCAATTCCAAATAATCTTACTATTAATGCATCTGATTTTGTTCTTCTATCTGTACAAATTAATATTATAGGAATATCTTCTCCACTATTGTTAGAAGCTTCATCAGAAATAGCATCTAATTTTTCAAATATAAATTTATCTATTGCATCATAATTATTATTTGCAAATGGCTCTAAATCCTCACTTATAACAATTCTATCATAAGTTTTATCTTTTTGTATTTCTTTTAATATTGCATTAAAGTAATAAACATTTTTATATGATAATATCTCTTTATATTCTTGTTGATATTTTCTTACAATTGATTCTGAAATATTTTCATCCTTTATTGCAAATAAAACTTTCATTTGTTAACCCCTCCAACCTTTTACTACTATTGCAAATATTAATGGTAACACTTGGCATATTACTAAAATAGTTACAAAAGCTATTATTGCTGCAAATCCTCTATCTCTAACATCTAATTTTCTTATTCCTATTACATATTGATATATAGCACCTAGTGCAATTCCTATAAAACAAAATGGAATACTATATATACGTACTGTATTTAAGATAAATGCAGTAAGTCCATAGCTATCTGATCCATAACTTTTTTTATATTCTTCTAATGAACTTTTTGCTTGTTCATTTATTTCTATTAATCCACTAGTAGTTTCACTTTTTAATGTATTATTTGCCATAACAACTGTAAATATTCCTAATATTATAAAGATAATTACTGCAATAACTAGAATTTTTTTACTTACACTATTCATATTTATTTTGTCTCCTTTTTAAGTAATTTTTTCATTTTTTTCTATATTATTAATACTTATAATATCATACAATAAGATAGAAAAAATAGCAAGAAAATAGTTGCATTTTTTTGTAAAAAATGTAACTATTTTCTTTTATTTCATTTATTTGCTAATTTTTAAATTCTTTTGCCAACTTTTCTATTGCTTTAGATTCAATTCTGCTCACATATCGCACTTGCTAATACACTTAAAAATTATGTTAAGTCATTCAATTTTTTAAATTTAAACTTAACAATTATTTTAGAATCTTTTGTAAGTTCTATTTTATCTATTAAACTAAAAACAAGTGCCCTATTGGGTTTTTTTGTATTTAAAAACTTTTTTAGCAACTTATTTAGTTCTTCATCTTTCGAATCCTTCTTTGAACTACTTTCTTCAATCCTACTTTTTAGAATATTTACTTCTTTTTCTATTCTATTTCTTTCTTCTCTTTTTTCTGTATACATTCTTTCAAAGTCTTTTTCTTGTAAAAAGCCACTTAATCTATCATTATAAATTCTATCTAAAGCTAGATCCAACTTATTTAGTTTTGCATTTATTTCCTCAAGCTTTTCTGAATCGCTTTTTCTTTCTTCTATTCTGATTTTCTCTTTTTGATAGATATCTATAACCTTTTCTTTATCAAAGTATTTTTTGCATACAACCTTTACAACATCCATTACTATATTAGTCAATTTATCTTCTCTCATTGAGTGGCTGTAACATTTACTATGCTGTGTATCTCGTATATGTGTTCTGCATCTAAAATAAAATACTTCTCCATCAATTGCTAAATTTCTTCTGTCTATTCCTAATAAATATCCACATTCGTGGCAATATACCAATCCTTTTAGAAAGTAATCATTTCTTTTTTCTCTTATGGGTTTCTGTTTATCTAATATAAGTTGAACTTTATCAAAAACTTCTTTATCAATAATTGGCTCGTGTGTATTTTCAACAACTACCCATTGATTCTTAGGCATTTTCATTTCTTTTTTGGATTTGTAACTTATCTTTCTTTTTCTACCTTGAACCATATTTCCTATGTATGTTTCATTTCTAAGCATTTCTTTTATAAATTCTGTTTTCCAAAAATGTGTTGTAGGTTTTCCACCTCTTATATTCAAATTCGCATAATGTGCAGGAGTTGGTATTCCTTCATCTGTAAATGTTTTTGCTATCAATCTTCCTGAATATCCTTCCAATGCCATGTTAAATGCTCTTTTTACATTTGGTGCAACCACTTCGTCTATTATTATTTTGTTTTTTACATTGGGATCAAGTTTATATCCATAGCAAGCTTTTCCTCCAATAAAAAGTCCTTTCCTTTGTTTATCTCTTTTTACACTTGTAATTTTTTTTGATATATCTTTTGCATACATATCATTCATTATTGCTTTAAATGGTGTTATATCATTTGCCGAGCTTTCTACCCCTGTATCTACACCATCTAATATTGATATATACCTTACTTTATTCTCAGGGAAAAATTTTTCTAAGTAAAATCCTGTTTGAATATAATCTCTTCCAAGTCTTGATAAATCTTTTGTTATTACCATATTGATTTTTTTATTATTAATATCTTCTACTAATCTGTTAAAATTTGGTCTGTCAAAGGTCGTTCCGCTTACGCCATCATCAACATAAAAATCAATTAGATTTAATTTATTTTCTTTTAAAAATGTTTTTATTAATGCTCTTTGATTAGTTACACTTTCACTTTCCAGTTTTCTGTCATCATCTTCTTTTGATAATCTTACATAACCTGCTACTTTATAATCTGTTGGATTATTTATATTTATATACACAAATAGTTTCACTTCCCTTCCTAATCCATCCAAATTACTTTTAACAATAAAATACAATTAATATACATATTATATCAATTAACTTTATTAACTCAAAACCTAAATGAATTATTTATGTATTTATTTCTGATTTTATAAAAGCCTTAAATGCCTCTATAAAAACTTCATTAATATCTTTTGCTTTTGTATCATTATCGAATTCGCATTCCACATCTATTCCCCATTTTTCTCTTATTTGCTCCATTGCCTCAATCCTCCTATTTGATTTTATGAGCCAATTATTTTAATAATTCTAACTATTGATAATTTTATCTAAAATAATATCAGCCCTTTTTACAGCTCCTTCAGGAGAATAAGCATTTAAAGTTTTTATTAGTGCATTAATTATATTTTCCTCAATAAATTCTGCTTTTTCTAATGTTAATCTTTCTATTGTTATTAGTAAATAACACATCATTTCTTCTAATGTGAGTTCTGCTAATTTTATTTTTTCTTCTTTATAATTATAAAATCTACATTTTGCATATCCTTTTTTGTATTTTTGAATTACATATATAAGATTTTTTATAATTTCCCTGTTCAATTTTTTATTTATTACATCTGATATTTTTAAATTATCAAAAGCTAATAATATATATCCTATTGCTTCATTTATATTGTATTTTTCTTCATATCTAAATAAATCTTTTCTAAATATCATTTTAAATCTCTCCTTATAATTATATTTTTATATAGTTACAAGTAAGATTTGAATTTCTTACATAGGGTTTATGCATCCCTCTCCGTTAACAACCGAGCGACTCCTCAACATCATATTAAGCCAAGCCGAAGTATCATTATTTAGTCTTGTAACTAGCGCTATTAACTTTTCAATGTGCAAACTTGAAAAGAATTTCACAACTCTTTACATCTATAACCGTTTTTATTTTTTAAAATCTTAATGAATCTTTAAATAAAATTTAATTTTTTTAATATTTTCTCAAAATTCTTTGTTTTCCTTAATAAATATATAATTATTTCACTTTTTAAATCTTCATTTACTACACCATTAATTCTTGAATATTTATCTATTACTCCTTCATATTGTTTTATAAGAGCATATGTAGCATCTAGATTTCCTTCAAAACATTTATTTAAGTTTTTGATAAAATCCGTGTTATTCATAATCCTGTCCTCCTAGATTTTTAAATTTCTTTTTTATTTGACTTTTTATAGAACTAATTGTATTTTCTGAAGTATTTAATTCTCTTGCAATTTCATTTATTTTCTTGTCTTCAAATGCTTCCTTATAAAAAATTTCCTTTTGTAATTTAGATAATTTTTTTACTATTGAATAATAAGCAGAATCTTTATCAAATACATTTTCAATATTCTCTGCTTTTATTTTGTCCATAGAAAAAACATCATCATTCCATTCAATTTGGAACAATGATGTTTCATTATAATTATCAATATTTATTTCTTTATTTTCAACAGAGAACATTTTTCTTTTGAAGTCAATACTTGAATCTTTTATTAGTTTAACTATAAATTTTGAAAATATTTTTCTAATTTCTACTATTTCATTTTCACTCAACATCAACAACAACTCCTTCCTTTTTTGAAGGGGTAATGCAAAAAAGTTTTTGCTCGTGTTGATTTGAGTATTAAAAAAGCCTAACTTATACTATTTAATGTATAAGTAGGCTAAATGTATATATTTATATTTAATTAATTATTTTTTATAAAATCCTTTCATTTTACTATGCTAAGTTTCGCACATTAGTCTTGTGTGGTTTTATCTTTTTTCGACAGCCCTTGACATTTTATCACAATTAGTTTGTCATAGTCTGTCGAAACCTGTCGACAAAAAAGTTTTTATATTTAATTTTCATCTTATTGTATTACTTAAAATAATATAATTATCATTTTCAATATATTTTATGTTATATCCCAATTTTTTTATATTTTCCAAAAGTTCTATTATTTCTTGATTTTTATTAAATCTAGGTCTATTTTTATTTATAACTATTTTTTTATAATTTGTACCCAGTTTAGATAAAATCTCTAATATATTTTCTTTAGTTACTACATCGAAGTTTAGATTAATTAATCTTATTCTTACAACATTATCTTTTACTCCCAAAATTACTTTTAATAATGCATTCTCACTTAATATATTACTAAATTTATTTTTTATAGATACTTTTGCAATATTATCTGCTAAATCTACTGACATTTCTTCCACTTTTTCGTCAGTTATCATCTTAATGCACTTATTTTTTATTGAGCATGTTAATCCTGATTGTAATATTATATTTATTTCCTCTAAATCAAATAAAAGTTCTCCCTTATCAATTTTATTATGAATATATGTATAATTATGTTTTATATATTCAATTAATGTATCTGTAGAATACGATCTTATTTCTTCTAGCATATTATTATTATATTCTATTCTTTTTTTATTAATTAGCCTTAATAATTTAGTTTTATTTAATTCATTTATTTTTGCTTCGACTAAGTTTAATTCACTTTTTTCAATAATAAAATCGTATGCTTCTATGTTTAGATCATTTGCTAATAATAAATCTTGAACTAAATTTGAGTTACTTTCTTCATCTATTATATCATTCTCTTTTGTTAATATATTTTTAATTTTTTCTATATTGTTAAATATATTTATTAAATTCTTGTCCAGTCCAAATTTATTATAATAACTGTTAATGTTATTCCACTCTATTTCTATCAAGTCTGCTTCAAATATATCTTTCCACAATTTTTCATTTTCTATATTTAATATATCATCAATTTTTGTTGTTTCTTTTTTTATAATTTCTTTTTTACTATCAAATTTAATATCTTGATTATTTATTAATCTTTTTACTATTTCTAATGAATTTTCTTGTTTCTGTTGTAACATATTGTAAACATTCTCAACGTAATATTGTATATTATCATTAATATATTTCTGTAATATTTCACTACATACTATTTTTTCATAATTTTTTAATTCTATTTCATTCTTTTTTTCTTTTTCTTTATATTGAAGAATATTAAATATATTATCATAATTAATTTTAAAATTATTATGGTTAATTATATATTCATATAATTCAGGATTATTAATAAATTCAGTTATATTATTATACTTAATATTAAATTCCTCTATTGTATTCTTTACATTTTCTACATTAAACCCTTTTAATAAGCTATTATCTTCGACATATTTTATCATATCCTCTAATGTATTTAATTCCTTTACTACTTTTGCTTCCGTTATAATAATTATATTTTCTAATATTATATTTTTGTATTTATTTTGAATTTTAGCTTCTCGTACCTTTTTTAATATATCTTTATCTAATAAACATATTTTTTGTATTATTTTATTTTTATTTTTTATTTCTATAAAATCACAAATACAATATTTAATAATTTCAATGTATTTACTGGATCTAATTAAAGTATTAAAAAATAAATCTCTTTTTTCAATATTCTCATCATTTTCTAACAAATCGTCTAAAATACTGATGTTTAACACTTCTTCTTTCTTAAATTCTGCATATCTTAATCTCTTTATAATTTTCATACTATTATCTAATTTTGTTTTATAATCATTTTCTTTACCGTTTTTTACATTCATTATGAAATTATAATCATTTTCAGTTATACTTCCTTCATGAAATCTATTTATATATATATTGTAGTTTTCATTAATGTATCCATTAGCTAATAAATATTTTATTAATTCACTATAACATCCTAAATCAATATTTATTGTTTCTTTATACTTTTGGCTTAATTCACTTAATGTATATTCTTTTGAGTTTTCCAATTCTTTCCTTATCATTTCTATTTCATTACTAATATTTTCTTTTTTATTGTTAACTCCTACTTTAAATAATTCATATTCTTCAAAAAAAACAGAACATTTTTCTTTCAAAAATTGTGATAAATTTTCTGTTATCCAGTTTCCCTGATACACACATTTTATTGTTGTATCAGGGAAAAATAATAAATCATCAGGTATTTCTTCAACATTTATACCATGTTTAATGTTTAATTGAGTTCCTGTCGTTGCATTTTTCAATGTTATTGAATAATCTTCTTGAGCTGTATTTTGTATATTATATATTGCCAATGCTTTTATACTATTCTTTGAAATTAAATATTTTTCAATTTCATTATATTCTTTAATTTTTTCATTCAGATTTTCTTTCGCATCTTTTATATATTTTTTATTTTTATTTACAAAGCAATTATATATTTCTCCATCTTTATTTTGTAATTTAGCAAAATCTTCAGAACAAGTATTTTTATAAAGTAAAATAGAAAATAAGCTTTCATAATCAGGTAGCTTTTTATCCAATGTTTTCTTATATATTATATACTCATTAACAGTATTTTTTAATATTCTCATATCCGATATAAATAAAGAAATATCCAAAATAAAATCTTCAGAAAGTTCTATGTCCAGTCCATATTTTTTTATTATTTTCAATAGTTCTTCTCCTGAATTTTCGTATGATACATATGGCACAATCGGAATTATAAAATCAAAAAATTTAGTTCTATTATCCGCAATAAACATCTCATCCTTTATTGCATATATAAATTTAACTTTTTGTTTTAATGTTGAATTTAATGTAATATTTAAATCTCTTAATCTTTCAAAGATTCTAGGGTTTTGAAATCTATCTAGATCTTCAAATACAATATATTTATATTTTGCAACATTCATAGTTTTTACAATAAAATCAATTTCTTCATTTAATAAATTACGATTAGTTTCTTTATCATTACCTTGATTTACCTCTACTTCTATATTCCCAACTTTTAGTTTTATCTTTTGTAATCCCATAACATATGAAATCAAGAAACTTAATGCACCTGTCATACAAATTATTTCTAATATAATAAAACATATTGTAAAATATAAATTATTAATTAAACTATTATTTATTAATTCAGCATTAATTAAATAGATTAACATATTAATAAATGCAACAATAAAACCAGTAATCACAGAATTCTTTATATTCTCTTGTTTCTCATATTTTTTTAAAGTTGAATAATATATTTTCTCTATTATTATTTTTTCTAAAGAATTTGACTCTTTATTGATATTATTACAATCTTCTTTCTTTTCAAAAGTTGCTAATGATATATTTAGATATTCTTTTTCTTTAATATATTTACCAAAATATGATTCTATTACACTTGACTTCCCTGAAGAATATTGTCCAGTTATAGCAATATTATTTAAATCTTTGTTAGTTAAAGCAAATTTCAAAGCATCCTCTGCTTTATTTTCCACAGCCTTATTTGGTATAAGCATTTCGTATTGTGTTTTTTCTTCTCCCATTTCAAACTCCTTTAATGCAGAAAAGTAGAATGATTTTTTCATTCTACTTTTCTTTTGTACTACAATATCTCTTTTAAATTTTTCCACGAATCATCTTTCATATCTTCTACATATTCTTCAGAATTCGACATATATAATTCTTGACCTATATCTCTTACAAATCCCCATTGCAAATTATAATTTCGAGCATAATTCTTTAGTACATCATATTTATTTTCTACTTTTATATCAATGTTTTTAGAATTTCCTTGTTCATCTTCTCCACCTTTTGTTTCTATTATCCAAGTTCTTCCATCAATATCTTGTAGTATATAATCGGGATAAAAAGTCCAAGCTTTATTCATTTTATCTATATATACTAGAGAGAAAAAGTCTTGAGATGACTCTCCATTTTTCCACCAAAATTTAATTTTATCAGATTCTTCACAATATTTTTCAAATTTTGCCTCTGCTTGAGATCCTTTTATAGAACTTAATGGATATTCTCTATAAATATTTTTAGTCATTATTCCTATTTCTTTAGCTTTGCTATTATATTTTACTAACATTCTTTCAGGGAACTTAAAATTAGCTGCTTTTTTGAATTGCATTTTTAATTTTACTTGCTGTGCGGCTTTTTGCGCAACTGCTTCCATTATATCGTGTTTTATTATTTCTTCATTATTTATAATAAACGCATAAAATTCTTTCTTATTTAGCTTTAATACTTTCTTATTAAATAATATATTTCCTAAAAACAATCTTTGTAATACTGGGGATAAATGTTGGTATAGCATTCCAACTTTAGAACTAATTACACCTATTGAATGTTTTAATTCTAAACCGTTTTTATGTGTATCAACTTTTGATTCTATGTTTATTTTATTTTTTTCAATATTTTCTTTTTTCAATTCTATTGCTTTGCCTTGAACTATTTGATTTTTAATATTTGTATTAAAATCATATCCAGCATTTTCTAATTTCAAAATATTGTCTGAAGTTTTTCCAGTCAATTTATATTTTTCTATATAATAATTATAAATTGCATAAAAAGCATCTCTAGGTGCAAAATTATCTGCTTCGTTGTCTTTTAGCTCTTTTGTTAACGAAAAATCTTTATATTCATCTTTTAAAAATACAATCTTGACTTCACTAGCATTTTTACCAAGTTCTTGTTTTACACTTTCTGTATATTCTTCATCAAAAGTATATAAATAACAATTATCTAGTAATTCATCATCGTAATGTTTAGCTTCAGGCATTCTTCTAATTCTTCCTAAAGTTTGAATTTCAAAATCTTCGTGCATATTTTCTCTTAACTTGACTAAAATTTTTGCTCTAGGACAATCCCAGCCTGTACTAATAGCTTGTTTCATTATTAAAAAACATTGTTCTGACATATTTTCTTCAATATCTTCAATATTTTCTTTTCTGTCTGCAAGCCATATTGAAACAGTATGATTGTCATAAGTATATCCTTGACTAGCTAAATACTTTTCTATCTTTTTTATTAACTCTTCTGACATACTAGGTAATTGAATTATTACTAATGGATTGTATTTTATATTTTTTCTTAAACATTTTTCTCTTATTTCTTTTTGTTTTTTTATTGATAATTCAAGTAAATATTCAAGTTCATTATTTACAACTATATTATTTTGTACTCCTTCATTTATAAATAATGCTCTTGTTATCAATCCTGAATTTATAACATCTAATTCATTTATATTTATATGTTTCGCTTCATCATTTCTTTTTGTTGTTGCTGAAACTCTAATAATATGTTCTGCACCAAATGATTGTATAATAGCTTCTGCCTTTTCAGTTTTATTTCTGTGTTCCTCATCAATAATAACAATAAATTTTATATTATCTCTTTTTGCTTGCTCTATTTGCTCAAATAAGTTTTTTCTTTCAGCTTCTTTTAATGCTGTATTTCCTTTTTTAGTAACTGTTTCCCAATTTATAAAAGCTGTATCCCCTTCTTGTATTCCGTCTAGCAATATATCATTTATAGTTTTAGAACTTCTTTGTTTTAAAAGTTTGTTCATTTTACTTTTGCTTTGATCCTCTAAATCTCCTGTTCCTGGTGTTAACCATATTATTGCATAATTTTTATATAAGCTTAAAAATCTATCAATATATTCCAATAAAATTATAGTTTTACCACTACCAGTTGGAGAATCTATTAAAATTTCTTTATGTTTCCCTGTAGTTGTTTCTTCCATAAGTTCATCAACACATTTTTTTTGAAATTCCTTTAGTTTTATTCCTACCATTGTTCTACCTCCAATATTTCGTCTTCAAAATAATATTCAGGAATATATAATACCGTAATATTATTTTTTTCAAATAGTTCAATTTGTTCATCAGTTATCAAAGCATTTGTATCTACATATAAAATCTTACACTCTTTCAGTAAACTTTCATTTTTTGAAAATTCATCAATCTCTTCATCTGTAAATAATATTTGAATTGATTTGTCGTTTATATCAATTCCATTTTCTAATTGCACTAATTCTTTTATATATTTTGATAATTCATTTATTATATAGTATTGTTCATCTTTATGATTAAATCTGTCTATATACTCTGTTTTATAATATTTTAAATTAAACTTTTTCTCTTTTTCAGCACTATATCCTTCAAAAATTTTTTTAAATCTTTTATATGTAATCTCTTTACAAATATTATTTTGATTATTAGTACACAATATGAATTTTCTTTTCCCATTATCTTCATCGTTTAATTCTAAAACTGCTTGTCCAGTCGTTCCAGAACCTGCAAAAAAATCTAATATAATACTATTCTTGTATCCTGTCGATTTAATTAAGTTTTTAATTAAGTTTACAGGCTTAGGATAAGAAAATACCTTTTCTCCAAATATTTTACGTAATTCCAAATCACTATCCTGATTATCTCCCCAATCCAAAATCAAGTCTGTAATTGCTTTCTTTTTCTCTAATTCTATTGCAAGTTTATCTCTTCTGAATCCATAATTTTTTGTAATAAATAAAACATTTTCTTCGCAAAACAAATCAATTCGTTCTTGTGAATCTCTAAATCTTGCTCTTGCTTTAAAATCATTTTGAGTTATTCCATTTTCTATTATTACATCATTCAAATATTCTGTTTCCATAGTTTTATTCTTGTAAATTCCAGCTTTAATAATATTAACATTTTGAGGAAGCTTAACTCTAATTCCCTTTTTTATTATTCTTTCTGATATTTGATTACTTGCATTGTCTACTCTTGTATTTGAGTCTGTTGGTGATGACAAAGACAATTTATCAAGTTTTAATCTATCCTTTGAATAAATCAAAATATATTCCATTACTCCTGCAACCTGACCATGAAGATAAGATGGTTGCTTTTTCTTTTTCCAATGCAATGTTGAAACATAATTTGTTTCTCCAAATACTTCATCACATAATAATTTTAGCTGCGAATATTCATTATCATCTATTGATATAAATATTATGCCTCTTTGAGATAATATTTTTTTAGCTGTAATTAATCTCTTTTCCATAAAAGATAACCATTTTGAATGCCTATAAGAATCTTCAATTCCAATCATTTCATCATTATAAATAAAATCTTTATTAGTTGTATTATATGGAGGATCTATATATATAACATCAATAGCTTCTTTATGTGTTTTCTCTAATAAATATAAGCTGTGTAGATTATCCCCTTCTAACAAAAAGTTAATAGGTTTCTTAATATCTCCCTGTATTTTTAATTCTTTATCTTCAACAAAAACTGGTATTTTAGTTTTTAACTCTTCATCAACTTTTTCTTCATGTTCTTCCCATACCAATCCATATTTTTTTCTTTTTAATTCACTTTCCATATCTGCTAAGCTTTGTAATAGTTCAGGATCTTCTTGCAATTTTTCTCTCATTATTTTTATATTATTTAATAATCTATTTCTTTTTTGTTCAGATAAATTAATGCTCATATCTTTTCTTCCTTTTCTTTACAATAATTCTATTATATTTTATATCACAATATCCCTTTTTTTACAACGAATTGTATCATATTTCTACAATTAATTATTACTAAAATTATCAATCAAACTAAAGGGCATCATTTAATTTCCAAAAATTCTACTAAAAAAACCTTTTTTCTTCTCTATTTCCTTATGTTCTTCTTTAACATTATTTTCTCTATATTCTTTTTCTAATTTATATTCTTCCAACATATTTACTAAATCCGAATCATTATATGGTTTATTCAATATTCCATAAACATTAAAATCTTTTAACTCAGCAAACAATCCTCTATCCCCTGTTATAATAATAAAGTCAGTTTCATTATCTTCATCTTCTCTAATTTTCTTAATAACATCTACTCCATTTAGAATAGGCATTTGATTATCTGTTAATACTAATGTAGGATTAAGTTTCTTGATTAATTCATACTCAACTTGTCCATTCTCTGCTTCTCCCACAAACTCAGCAAAATCGATTTTATCAACAATGTTTTTTAATATTGTCCTTTGGATTTTAACATCATCAGCTATTAATATTTTTATATTTTCCAATATTAATTCCTCCTACATATTTAATTTTAAAACATTATAACATCTTTTGTACTTTTAGTCCAGTTAACTGGACTACTTTAGATTAGTAAATTGATATAATTTTTAAAAATAAAACAAAGAAGGTTGATTTAAAATGCTTTTATCTGATGCAGTATTAAAAAGAATTAATTATTTTATGAAACAAAAAAATATGAATGAGTGGAAATTATATAAAGCTTCAGGTGTGCCTAAACAAACAATATCTGCTATTATGAATGGAACTCATAAACTTCCTAAAATGGATACTTTACTTCATATTTGTGAAGGTTTAGGTATTACAATTAGAGAATTTTATAATGATCCAATGTTTGATGATGTAGAACAAGACTAATAAAGAGAGCTTCTAGCTCTCTATTTTTTTACATTCAAAAACACTTATACCCTCTATGATTTTTTCATTATTTTTTAATTTGCATTTATTATCTTTAACTTCTATTACTTCATATCTTTTACTTTTATATTCAACAATATTAAATTCATATAATCCATTATTTATTCTCATAAATATAGCTCCTTAAAATACTTATTAATTATTATAGCATACATTGTTTGTCGAAGTTTGTCGTTTTTTGCAATATTTTTTAATAATTTAAAAGCATTTCTTCTAAAACTCGTTCGTCATCAATTGTCATATTTTCTATATCATCAGAATCAATAATTATATAATTGTCTATATAGTCTTTCATTAAGATTTTTTCAGCATAATTTTTCCCAATTACTCCTTTTAAAATTCCATGAATATCATATCCATATTTTGTATTTATTTTTATTTCTTTATTTATAAATCTATTTGAAAAGTATAATAAATCTGATTTTCCCTTTTTAATAAAATATTGTTCGATTGGAATAAAATTATCAGGAACATGGTATACTGTTATCAAATTCTTTTTATTTTTAGAAAGAATATATATGAAGTCTTTATATATTTTGATTTTAGCACCTTTTACAGATTTTTGACACAAATACTCATAAAATTCTTTACTATAATTTTCTTTTGTATCTCCCTTCAATAGCACTTCTTTTAGCAAAGATCTTTCATTATATGATTCTCCTACTCTTTCTTTAATTCTCATCAAACCATGTTTTGTTATTTTTCTCATACATCACTACCCTGCCTTTTTTACCACTCATTGCCACAACTTAAACAACAGTAATCTTTTTGATTTTTTCCTTTTCCATAAGGACTTATATTAACAAATAGCCCCATTTTTTCAAATCTTTCTTCTTCGATTTTTTTTTGTTTCTTATTTCCATTGAACATACGAAAGAAAACATCTCCATATAAATATTCTATTATATAACAGTTTCTACATTTGGGACATATTAATTTATCTTTATTATTCTTTATATTTCCACCCGAACTTATTATATTTAATATTAATTTTGTTTTTTCAGAATTATCTTTATAATTAAAATCTGGTATTATTTTAATTATTTCATCAAACACTTCTTTTAAGTTTTTATTTGTTTTTTTATCTTTTATTTCTAATAAATCAACAATTTCTTTATTAGTTAATATTTTAGATTTCATAAATATTGCTCCTCAATACATACTTTTATTATTAGTTTTAAATTCAAATAAATTAAGTTCGAATTTTTCTTTGACTAAAACATTACATATCTCAAAGAAAAGTTTTAAAACCTTTCTTTCTTGTAATAAATTTGCTCCATATTCTTTTAAATACTCTTTTCTTATCTTATGTCCATCATCTATTGAATCATCAATATTCCAAGCTACAATCCTTCTGTTTTTCTTTTCATTTGCAAACCAAAATTCATTTCCGCATCCATCATATGATCCATTATTCAACATACTATTAATGTCAAATACTTCATAATTGCCTTGAATACATTTCTTTATTTTTGATATTCCGCTATCACTTAATTTATAAAAATTAAATTCTAAATTATTCCCGTCAAAATCAGTCTTATGATATTCTATACATCCATCTTCTGATATTTTTATTTCAAAACTATCTGTATTTCCCCCTAAAAAGTTGCAAGCTGCAAATTTTTTATATTCAAAAATTGAGTTCATAATATCCTCCAATAAAATTATTTTATTCTTCGTTTTTATTTGTTAAAAAATCTAACGGTTTAACTTCTTCATAATTAACTAAATCTTTATAATAGTTTCTGTTACAATTATAACAATGATATATTGGTTGTTCTACATCTTTAAATATTAAGCAACCTCCCAAAAATAATTCTTTATTCTCTACTTTTTCAAAAGCATTATACATAGGCATTCCATATAAAATATCAACTAATCTTTCTCCACAATTTGGACATTTTTTTATTAACTCCTTGTAACTAAATTCGTATCCAAAATATTTTATACATTTATATTGAGGGTATAGTTTTGGCTTACCTACAATATTAATCCCAATCTTATTTATCTTTATAGAAATTTCTCTATTTGACTTGCTAAATAAATACTCAATTTCAAATTCTTTTATAATGTAACATATTTCTTCTTTACTTCCTCTATACAACAAATCGCATATTTCATCTCCATTATTAAATTCTTCATAATATTCCGTTTCAGTTAGATATGGACATCTAACATTTTTTATATCTTTTTCATTTGCTACTTTAAGTTCTTTATAATTTTTCTTTGCAGATTTTAGACAAATTTCGTTAGCTCCACCAGTATATTCATCATTACCTCTTTGTATTGGATCATCTTCCCAATAGCATACTGGACACACTTCAAATGAATCTACTTCACTTAATGTATAATATCCACAACAAGGGCATTTATATTTTTTATTTTTGCCAGTCATATATTTTTTGTAATCTTCAGGAGTTCTCAAAACTTCTATAACATTTTTAGTTAGATTTATTGGATATGGTGTATTTTCTTTTTTGTAGAATTCTTTTTTGATAATTGTTCCTTTAACTTTTTGTCCTACTCTATCAACAATAACACTATCTCCAACATTAGTTTCTTCAATTTTTCGGGTTAAAAGGTAAGAATAAATTTTCTCTCCATCATAATCATCATATTTAACCGATAATATACAATATTTATCTTGTTTATTATAATCATACTTAAAATCAACTACTGAAACCACTGTATTCAAATATCCCAATATATCTTTTATTTCTTCTTTTGCAAGACATAAATTATAATAATCGGCTGATAATACTCCATCTTGAAACAAATTAATTTTCATATCAACTATACCTTCGCCTTGTCCCTCTCCTGGTATTAATTTGAATTCTAAATCAGGTTCAATAAAATCAATTACTTCAATATCTTGTAATTCATTATTTATCCATTTATATAATTTTTCAATTAAATTTTCAATCTCTGATTCCAATAAAAGTTCATTATTATAAATTTTATATTTAAAATACTCATTTTCTATAATTAATGTAACCTCACACCATTTATCATCCCAGTCTTTAGAATTTTTGTGTGTTCTAGTAACTTCTAATGTAAAATCAGTAAAATCATCTATTTTGATATACATTTCATTATTCCTTCTTCAAAATAATATTTTACAAACATTATAGCATACTTTTCTCATTTTAAGCAAAAAAATAAAGGTACAGGATTTTTATTATCCCATACCTTTGATTTAGTAACAAAAAATAATTCATAATATAAATTCATTTTTTTATAATATACTCTTAAAATCCTATAAAGTCAAGCATTAGCACCCTGTTCGCGGTAATTTTTCTAATTGTATATCTTTATAATATGTAATTGTTGTCCAACTATCTATATCTTCTGTGTATCTTTCTAAATAATTCCCGCTAACTTTTGTATTATTAGTGAATACAAATCCATTACCTAATCCATCTAACATATCACAATATAAAATTGGAGATTCTACTTCTTGAAAACCTATTTTTACAGTCCCAAATCTAAATTCATAATCTGTTACATACTCATCTTCTTCAACTCCTAAATCTTTAAAAGTCAATTCATTATTTACTTGTGTACTTAGGTTATCTGCTAATAATTTGTAATCGTTTTTATTAGTTTTATACCATACAGAATAAGTTAAATCTTCATTCCAAATTCCTGTATATATTTTGTCTGCTCTTACTGCTTCAGTTGGTAAACTATCACTCCAAGTAAAATTATTAAGTGGGACATTAGAGTCATTTCTTATATTTAAAAAATCGTAGAAAATATTATCTTTACTTTGCGTTTCTTTAAATCCTGTTTTTTCAACATTTACTTTTATATCAACTGCTTCATTTTCAAATACAATATTTGAAATTTGATTTTCTTCTAAAGTTATCACTTTTTCTTCTTCATTTAATAAATAATAAGTTTGAGTTTTTGTTTCTTTTAATACATAATTTTTGTATATTGGTAATCTATCTGTTATAGCTTCTCCGTTTTTATCTGTTACTAATGTTGTAATAAAATTATTTTTTTCATCATAAAGTTCAAATTCTACTCCTTCTAGTTTTACTTCGTGATTATCTTTATCTACTTTTATAACTTTTATTTGTCCTTTTTTTAGTTCATTTTCAAATTTAATGGTAGAAATTTGATCTTCTGTTAATTGTACCTTTATAATTTCATCGTTTAATTTATATTTTTCATCTGTTTCAATTTCTTTTAAATATATTTCATTATAATCTCTTATTGGATATTTGCTAGTTAAAGCCTCTCCATTTTCATCTGTTTTTATTTTTTCTAATACATTTCCATTTTTGTCTTGTACTTCAAAAACAACACCTTCTAATTTTACTTCGTTATTATCTTTATCTACTTTTATGACTTTGACTTGTCCTTTTTTTAATTCATTTTCTATTGTTGTGTTTGTTGTTTGTTCCCATTCAACTTTTACTTCTCTATCTTCGGCTAAATTATACCATTTATTAGTTTTTACCTCTTGTAGAGTATAATCTCCTATTCTTAGATTTTCAATGCTTATTTCGCCATTCTCGTTTGTTGCATAAGTTCCTATAACTTTATTAAATTCTTCACTAAATAAATTAAATTCAACTCCACCTAAAGTAATCTTATTATTGTCTTTATCTACTTTATATACCTTTAATTTTCCTTCTTTATATTTATTTGTTATATCTAAAGTAGTAACTTTATTAAATTCCACATTCACATCGAATTCCTTTGTATTTAATACATAGTTTTGATTAGTAGATATTTCTTTTAAAATGTAATTTCCTTGATATAATTTTGTAAATGTAACAATTCCATTTTGATTAGTTGTAGCATTGCATATAACTGTGCCATCTTTTTTAGATAATTGGAATGTAACTCCTTCTATTGGATTATTTGTATCTTCATCTGTTTTATTTATTACTATTTTTCCTGTATTTGTTAATACATTTAAATTCCCTTGACCTACTTCATCTCCTAGTGGATCAAATGTTAAAGCATAAGGTTGATATCCTGAAGCTGGAGCATTTCCATAGAAAATTGGATAAGTTTCGCATTTAGCTGAAACAGCTATTACACTATTAATATCTACATTCATTTTATCTTTTGGAACATAAACTTTAAAGTGTTCACTTCCTGAAAAAGTTGTTCTATTGCTTCCATTAACATCCGCTATATATGAACCTTCAGGTAAATTAGCTGTTGCTGTAATTGTATAATTATCTAATCTTACAATAGATGAAGCAGAATATTCTTGTGTGTAATAATTGTTTTCTTCTCTTAATCCTCCTTGCTTATTTAAAGTAACATTTGCACTTGCTGGAGTCCTTGTTCCATTCCTTCCTTCGTTTACCATCATTTCCATAGCATTCACAATAGCATCTCCTCTTGCATCTCCACCTTTATAAAAACTTCTTACATCTCTACCATATAAAATAGAATAAACAGCTTGTTTTGTTGCTACATAAGCATCAAGGTCATTTTCTACTCCTAAATCACTTGCATTTCTGTATGGAAAACCACTTATAATTGTTCTCCAAACTTGTACATTATCTAATACATCAGATACACTTACTGTATAACCTCCCATTTCTGCAACTCCTGCTGAATCTTTATCTAAACAATATGCAGGATACATCTTTCCATTATAGTTGTATCCTACATAATTAGTTATTACATAATACCATGTTCCTTTATCTGCATTCCAATATTGTAAATGTAATTCACTTGGTTGTACTTCATAAACATCAGCTGATGACATTTCACTTCTCGCATATACTAAACTTTGTAATGTAGAAATTAGTGTTATTATTAACATTAGAATTGCTATTATTTTTTTACTTTTATTAACTTTCATTATAATTATTCCTCCCTATTTTTGGCATAGAAAAAGACACTTAAAAAGTGCCTTTTCTGCTATTTTATTTACATTTCCATATCATTATTTAATTCATATTCCACCTCCAAACTTATAAAATAAAACATTCTGTCCACATTAAAGTACCATTTTTATAGTAATCTCTTGCATAAATTCGTATTGTTCCAAATTTATTTGCAATTTTATTTTTTACTCTTGTATCTGTATATGTGAATTGTGAAGTTAACTCTACAATTGAGCTATCAACTTTAATTTCGTATCCATAGTTTTGCATACTGTCTGAAATATTACTATTTATTATATTTGTAATGTTATTAATCATATTGTTATTAATTACAAATTTTTCTTCATTTTTTACTATTTGAGTTTCTTCTTTTGGCTTTTCTTCTTGCTTAATTATAGGCTCTTTTGTTTCTTGTTTATTTATAATTTCATTTTGAGGTTCAACATTCGGCTGATTGATAATACTACTTGTAGTGGTTTCTGCTTTGGATATTTTGTTATTAGTTGCATTGTATTTTTTCTCTTGATTTTTTACATTTTCTTTATTTGTAACTGTTTGTATTTCATTTACAATATTATATTCTTCTGTTGTAACGATTTCTTCAGTTACCATATTTTGTTTTTCTACATCATTTACATTTTCAAAGTTTTCAACTTCTTCAGTATTAGAATTTTTTTCAACATTATCAGTATTAATCAAATTTTCTACCTGAATATTATTACTTTTTTTTGTAAATGTAAATAGACTAAACATAAATATTAAAAATATTGTTAAACTTACAAGCCCTATTATTATTTTTTTCTTCATAACTACCATCTCCTAAATTAATTATAAGACAGTATTTCTCAATATCAAAACCCAATTTTTAAAATCTCAAAATTAGTTATAAGCTATTTATATTTTTTATTAGTGTAATTTATTGTCCATAATTCATTCCTTCAAGACTTTCAACGGCTTGCACACAAAGTCTTTTTTCTTTTTGACCTGCTACACAAGTTATTAAAGTAATTTTATTATCTTCAGTTTCATTAAGATAACTAAAGTCTGTTTCATCAATAATATTTTTAGTTTCAACTACATATCTTTTTGTTCCATAATTTGTTTGATAATATATTTCACTTCCTATTTTAATATTTTTTAAATTTTTAAAATAATCCCCGCTTCCACCTGAATTATGACTTGCTAATCCAACATTTCCTTGATATATACTTGTACTTGTAAAATGTCCAATTGCACTTGATAAAGTATTCAATTCTACACTTTCTCGTATTGGTGCATTTTCTAATAATATATCAGGAATAGTTAGTGTTCCTATTTGATCATCAAATTGTATTGGCTCTTGATTTATTTTTTCATTATCTATAATTTCTATATTAGTATTATCTCCAGCATTTATATTTTCTGCATTTTTATTCGCTATATATATGTTGTATCTATTAATTAAGAAAACTGAAATACAAATCATTAGTATAGTTGAAATTATTATTGTAATCCAAAATCTCATTTCTTGCTTCATATACTCCTCCTAAATTCTTGTTTCAAAAATATACTTTTCATTATTGGTGTTTACTATATGTTTTAAAGTATTCTTGCCTTTTTTTACTGTAATCATTTTTCCTTGCATTTTTCTAGTTAGTTCTTTTGAAAATTCTAATTTATATCTATTTGTAGATTCCATTAATTCAAATCGGTCTAATCTTACAATTGATTTTCTTATTCGTACCTTTCCCACTTTTTTCCATCGTCCATCTTTCATATTGTAGACAGTTACATTTCCGAGTAATAAAAATAATACAAATACTATAATAGCTCCTCCTGCACCAGCGACTATTCCAATATTATTATCTTCTTTCTTTTCTTGCATTGGAACTTCTTGCTTTTTATAATTTACTGTTATAGTTATAGGCTTTTCTATTACTTTCCTAGCTATTCCATTATAGTTTGCTGTTACTGTATATGTATTAAGGTAATCAACCTTTATTTTTGTTGCATAATAACAATTAGCAGTATATAAATCAGGAACTTCATATTCTCCAACTTTTTTAGTCGACTGTACTTGCCATTCTATATTTAATAAATCTAATATTAATTCGTCTTTTTCTATTGTTTTAGAAATAAAATCTAAATCATTTTTTTCTAAATTTGAATAGCTCCTATTTTCTTCAATTAATTTTTCATAATATCCATTGTTTATGGTTTTAATTCCAATACTTTCTGTATCTAATATATATGTTCCTGTATATTCATTTTCTGAATATTTTATATTATCTCCTAGTTCTTTTACTAATTTTTCTATATTATTTGTTTTACTTGTTATTGTTTTTGTTGTTGATATTTGTTTTTCCTCTTGTATATTTCCTCCTTCTGTTTGGTAATTTATAAAATTATATTTTTCTCCATTTATTTCAAATTCTTTTTCAATGCTATCTATAAATGTTTTTTCTTGTTCTTCTGTTACTTCATATTGTCTAATCAAATCATCATTTATTATTTCTTGGTTAATGTATGTAGAAGCAAATGTACTTCCTCCAATTACCACTAAGATAACTGGTACTAATAAAACTTTTCCTAATTTTTTCATTGTTATTTTCCTCCATTTTATATAAAATTTAAAACTATATTGTTAAATACATAAGTTGCACCAATTGAACAAAGTATTATTACTGCTAAATAAAAAATTACTTTTATAATTATCTGAAATAGATTTAATAAAAAAGATAATAGTTTACTGAAGTTTGACTTCTTTTGAACTATTATCTTTTCATTATATTTTTTATTTAATTTGTTATTTTCTTTATAGCTTTCATACAGCTTTTTTCTATTCATCTTTCCCTCTTTTCAAGAAATTAAATATTCCTTTTTTCTCTAAAACAGTTACTTTGTTTGACTTCTCTGTTATAAAATCCTTTAATATTTTCTGATATATTTCATTATTAACATCTATACTAAATGGATCAGGAGTATAACTACTAAAGAAAAATATTGGTGTTACAGCTTTAATATTCTTTGAATCTCTTTTATCTTCATCACTAGCAAAATTGTAAATATAATTAATATTTGGAACTTTTTCAATTATAGAAATGGTTTTGAATAGTTTTTGATATTCCCATTGTTTAGTTCCTGCAACAACTATTTTTACATCTTTTGCTAAAAAGTTTTCTAAATTGCTTTCATCTAAAATCCCATAATCATATATAAAAAAATCGTAGCCTTCTTTCATAGCTTCAATATTGTTTTTATACATATCTAATCCTCTATATGTAATAAGATTGCCCTTTTTAATTGCTCCATTTGTTAACGAGATATTATCTATGTCATTATTAGCATTTGCTTCTACATAGCAAGCTTTAAATCCTAGATTATTCAAATACATAGCAATTAATATAGATTGCGTTGTTGATCCAATATGTGCTTGTGTTCCTGCAATTGCAATACTTCCAAATTGTTTTAACTTTCTAAATTCTTTTTTTATTATTATTTTATCTGATTTTCCAAAGTTTACTTCATTTCTGAATCTTATAGAATCTTTATATGTATTTCCTTCTTTAGATAAACAATTTTTAAACTGTTCTTTTTGTTCTAAATAGTTATCTCCTGTTACAAAATTGTATATTCCTTCGTTAAATAGTTTTGCAAGTAATGAATTACCTTGTTTATATCCTATTGCTAGTATAATTATTCTTATATTGTACATAGATTTTATTGCTACTACTGCTTGTATAAGTTCTTCTTCTTTTTCTTTAGTAGAATTTATATCTATAATTATAGATTGATAATTATTTAAGTTTTTTAATTCTTGTATTGCAAACTTTTTTAAACTTGTAACTCCTGTTAATATTCTTGAATTATCATAACCATTGTCCGTTAATATTCCATCTATTAATTTTTCATTTTCTCTAGTAATTGCTAAAATCATTTTACACCTCCAACAAAAAAAGACTATCACTATGATAATCCTTTCGTTTAATTTTTTAATTTCTATATTACCTTATTTTTTTTGCTATAACATTATAAATGTGCCAATGTTTTAATTTGCCTAATCCAGTTTTTCCATCTTTTTCTATTTCATTAAAAGAAATAATTTCAAATGAATCTCCAAACAGGTTCATAACATCTTCTTTTGACAAAAAAACCATTTGATCTTTTATATTTGCCCAAGAATCATTTTGTCCAAAAAAGTTTCCAACAAAATATCCGTCCACTTAATATACTATCTTTAATTATTCTCCAAAATCCATCAAATTTTTTTTTATTACAAAATGGTATACTAAAATTAGATACTAATAAGTTAGTTTTTTCTAATTTTATATCTTCAAAATTTTGACAACTAAATGTAAATCTCATTTTTTCTTCTTCGTTTAAATTTCCTAATATAATGTCCTTTGTATTTTCTTTATCTACTGCTAAAACTTTCCATCCGTTTTTTATTAGAAATGTTGTATCTCTACCAGCTCCACATCCAAGTTCAATAGCGTCTTGTGGTTTAATATTCATTTCTATAAATTTTCTTACAGTTGGATTTGGTAAGGCATTTTCTGTATTTTCATAATATTTTTGTATACTTTCCATATATATATCATTTCCTTTCACTTGTTACACATTATAACATAGTTTTATATAAAAAACATAGGAGAGTGAAAATTTTATTTTTCCACTCTCCTATTGTGCCTTCAAAACTTTTTCCAGCACTGAGGATCTTTTGAATAAAAGCTTCCAGTCAAGCAATTAGAAACTGAAGGACATCCTCTGCAAAAGTTCTTAATTTCACATTTAGCACAATGTTCGAACTTGTCATATTGACGATACTTGTCCATTTCTGGACTATTAAAGATATCATAAAATGACTGTTCTGGAACTTTTCCTACAGGTGTTTTACTTCTTCTACAAGCATAAACAGTGCCATCTGCTAAAGTTGTTATGTGGGTAATCCCACAATGGCACCCATCAAGGATAAGGTCATTTGGATTGTCAATCTCATTAGGATTAAACAACCCTTTTTCATACAGATACAATTTCCAAAGATGGTCCTTTAATGCAAATCTTGTATCACATTCCTGATTTTGCATATATTTTTCCCACATCTTATCCAAAAAATCTCTATATTCTTCGGGTTCAACCATTAAATCGAAATCTTCTGGATTAGGACAATATCTTGCAAATCCAAAATTATCAACTTTGTATTTTACTACAATGTCTACTAATTCAGGAATCTCTGCAATATTTGTCTTTGAAACTGTTGTCATTATAGCCGTTTTGATTTTGCTTCCCTCAAAATACTTTAAAGCATCTAAGGTAGCATCAAAGGAACCAGGTTTACGAATGAAATCATGTGTTCCTTTCAAACCATCTAATGACATCTGAAAGTTTATACAACCTAAATCCTCAAGTCTTTTTACCACATCATAGTCCAAATGGAATGGATTTCCCAAAAGTCCAAAATGAACTTTATGTTCTTTAAGTATCTCAAGGAACTCCCAGATTTTCTCATAAAGTAAAGGATCTCCTCCTGTGATTACAAGAAAAGGATCTCTGTCCAACTTATCACAACTCCGAATAAAATCTTCAAGAATTGCTTTTAAGTTATCTAAGCTAAGTTCAAGAGTACAATTTTTGTCCTTTCCTTCATAGATATAGCAATGTTTACACCGCTGATCACATCTGTCAGTAATATGCCATTGCATACTGAATTTTGTTCTTTCTGCCATTATAAATCCTCCTTTTTGTGCAAGAGGCACCTCAAAAAGAGATGCCTCTGCTTTGTTGAAATTAATGTGTGTTGTCGACGATACACATTATAGGTTAGAAATTAACTATTTCCACTACTACAAGATGTGCAAGATCCACAAGAACTGCTACATGCTGAACAACCACTTGAACAATTACAAGAGCAGTCAGCAGCCACTACCTTAACTCCAGCTCCGACCAATTTAGCCTTTGCAGACTTCATAAAGTTCTGAGCAGAGTTTTTCCCAATGTAGTTTACACTAGGATTCCAATAGTTAGTCCGTCTCATTTTACTCATGATGTTTTCTCCTTTCCATCAAATTCCAACGAGTTACCTTAAGACAATATTTATTGCCTTAAATAATACATAAAATGTATTACGGTTACATAATATCATATTTGGCAAATTTTGTCAATATTTTTCTTAGATTATTTTTCTTTTCACACCTCATTTCCCCAACAATCCCAACCTTTTTCAGTCTGTCTTGCAAAAAGTTCAATTCTAGGTAAATCTCCAACTAATTCTACTATTCTATCTCTTACAATATCAGGCTTTTTACTATGTTCTTCTATATGTGTATCTACTAACTGTGCAACTTTATTTGACTTTCTTTCTATTCTGCCTTTTATTGCTATTAAACAAATTTCTGCATTTGCTCTAGTCCAATGTCCCATACCAAAGAACCAAGTATCACTTACTTTATTTCTTTTTACCCAAGTAAATCCACAAGTTTTATATGTAAATCCCCATTCTTTAATTACTTTTAAACCTTCTAATAAACAAGGAAAAGTTACCCACATAAAAAGGATACAATCTTTATCAGATATTTTCTGAATTGTATCCTTCATTTCTATTATTTGTTCTGTTTTCATTGTTGGGTAATGCTTTTCTGCTGTTCCCATTCCATCTTTCCAAGTGTTATATTTCCAAGGTGGATCTGCATATATCACTTTGTATTTATTTTCTGTTTTATTTATATCTACTACCATTAAACCTCCTCATTTTCAAATAAATATTTTCTAGGATTTAAAAAATCTCCTTTAAAAGTTTTTCTTACTTCAAAATGTAAATGACTTCCTGTACTATAACCAGGATTAGGATCTCTGTTTGGATCTCCTCCTTGAAGTCCTATTACATTTCCTTGTTTTATCTCTTGTCCATTTACAACATTTATTCTTGCTAAATGTCCATAAAATGTATAGAATATTGTTCCATTTAAACTTTTATGCTCTATTTCAACACAATTTCCATACCCTGACTGTACTCCTGCAAACATTACTTTTCCATCTAAAACTGACATTATATTGCTATGCCATTTTCCTGCCAAATCAATTCCTGTATGATAGCTCTGCTTTCCTGTAACTGGGTGTATACGAGGTCCAAATTCACAAGTAATTGTTGCATTTTCTACTGGCATTGGAAATGTTCCATTAAATATTAATTCTCCTGTTTCTAATTCTGTTCCATAATTGTTTTTCATATCTACTATTGTTTTATAATTTCCATCTGTAATATTTCCATTTTCATCAGAACTAAAAAATTGTTTAATTGCTTCTAATGGAGATGTTAATATGTATATTGGTATCATAATGATAAACATAAAAATAACAACAACAATTATTATTCCTATTAGTAATCTTTGTCTGCTTTCTTCGTTTGTTAATTGTGATATTACTGCCTTTGCTATCATTTTCAATGTAGCTGGATTCATTATCTACCACCACTCTTTCCAAAGTAATCAAATTCTTTAGTAAAGATTTTGAATTTAACAAAAATCCTATTTGAACCTATGATAAATATTGCATCGCCTCTTTTCTTTTTATATAGAAATTCAGCTTGTCCTTCACTTAGCTTAAAAAGTATTGTACTTTCTTCTAAGTTCTGTCCATCTGTACCCATAAGTATTTTATATGTAGCCATATCTAAAATTGCTTGACCATACATTTTTACACTAGGATCTAAAAAGTCAACAATAGAATGCGAAATAATTACTAAACTACCTTCGTATTTTCTGCATCTTTTAGCAACATTTCTTAAAAAGATTAAAGTTTGAGGAACTTCAGGATCAATTAATAAATAAGCCTCATCACATACCAGCATTGTTTTTTCTGTTCTATCTCTGCTCATTATTTCCCAACAATAAGTTAAAATGTTAAAATATTGTGCCTTCTTTATTCTATCTGAAGCATTTTGTAAGTTAAATGTATCAAAACATACTACTTTTGCATTATCATCTACTGAAGTATATCCGTTAAATAATCCCTTTTCAGCTCCACAACTTACTCCTCTTATTAAACTTCTTAACTGTTCATATATCTTTGCCTTTTCTTTATCTTTTTCACTATTACATTTTTCTTTTAATAAATTATATAAATCAATCATTATTGGATATTTATTATTTGGAATATTGATTCTATCTGTCTTCCAAGTAATATTAAATCTTTTATATAGTTCTTCTAAAACTTCTTCCAGCATAGCTGTTTCTATTGTTTTTAATTCAGGAAATAGTAATTTAAAGAAAGTTCTCAAAGTTTGAAAATGTAATGCCATTGCTCCCATTCCTTTTCCTTCATTGGTATAACCATCAGCAATTTCATCATCATCTAGTGGTACTTCCTTTATTTGTAATGGATTTATAATACCACCTTTACCACTTCCTATATCTATCCACTTTTCTCCTAAGTTTTCAGTCATTTGCTTGTACTCTCTTTCAGGATCTATAAGAACAACTTTTGTATTTGTCATATATTCATTTAATATTAAATGTTTTGCAACAGTAGACTTTCCTACACCTGCTGTTCCCATAATTACAAAATTCGAGTTTGTTCTATCTCCACCTCTTTTCCATAAATCTAATATTACAATTCCACCTTTAGAGTCCATTGCAAAATAATAACCTTTTCCATCATTAAATCCTGAACTTGAAAAAGGGAAGCCACCTACCCAAGCAGAACCTAACATATTTCTTTTTGCTATTTCTTTTACTATTGGATCTGTAATAGCAAAAGGCGACATTAACTTCATTGAGTTTTTACTCAAATTCGTTAATACTCGCCCTTTCATTTTCATTGTTGTTAATTTAGTTGTAACATTTTTTGTTCTTTCCTTTAGTTCTTCCTCTGTTTCAGCTATAACCATAATTGCAATTGTGTTATATACTACTGTTTCTCCATCATAATCCATTTTGTTTATCAAATTTTCTGCATCTACTATTTCTCTTTCTGTTCTTTGTTTATCAACTTCGTCTTTTATAGTTTCAAGCCTTCCTTTATTTTGATTTAAGCCTCTACTTATGTTTTCTAATAATTTTCCTTTGTCTGTTTGCTCTATATCGAAACAACTTACTGTATTTGGAATATTTATAATATCTTCAATCCATCCCATATTAACTCCTTCAGGATATTTTGATATTACTACTATTCTTCCCAATATATCTCCAATTCTTATATGATTCTTTTTATATTCTATTCCTCCTATTGGAGTTAAAATATTTAGTAGACTTTTATTTTCTTGAATCTTATTAATTTCTGTTCTTTTCAATTTATCACACTCCTTAAAGTTTTATTATTTTATTTTTTTGTGATATAATATATATATTCAATAAGATATGTAAACCCTTATTGTACTATAATTACTGGTTTGCACCATTTCATTGAATCATATTAATTTATGTAGAGGATATATTATAGATATCCTCTTTTTTACATTACTTCAACATCAAAACTTTTTCCTCCACATCACTATCTTCTCTATAAGCATAATTCATATTTAAAAAAGTATTACACAACTGAATTAAAGCTGGTTCATCTAATATTTCAGTCTTTATATCACATCTTCCAAATTTATTTGAAAGCTCTATTACCTCTTTTAATATCTCTCTTTCGCAATTATCTGCATATTTGCTATTTATCATTATAAAGCTCTGTCTTTCTACTATTTCCCCTGCTAAAGACATTTCTTGAACTTCCTTTAAATGATCTTTTAATATTCTTTTTTGTATTGTATTATCTGTATCCTCTATAAGTCCTGTTAAATATTCTTGCAAAGGAGATATATCAACAGCTCTTGCTACATTAAAATATTTTAATTCTTTTTGTTCTGATGATAGCTCTGATGATAATTCATTTATCAAATTTGCTTTTTCTCTATTAGTCAAAAGTTGTGTATTTATTGGGTATATTCTTATTCCTGAAATCACATATCCATCTCGTGTATATATGTAATTATTTCTTATATCTAATATACCAATTTCTTCATTACAAGTTTTTTCTCTATTGTTTTTGCCAAAAATATAATCTAATATTTTACTCACTAATCATCCCTCCACTTGTTATAATATTTATATCTATATTCTTTTTGTGTTTTACTAAATTCCAACATGAATTTTATTAAACTTATTACACATAAGTTATTTTCATCTTTTGTTACTGCAATTACAGTTCCAGCTACTCCTATAAATTCTATCACTACTGGTAATAAGTAATCTCCTCTAATTTTATAAACTATGAAGCTTATCGGAAGTAATGCTACTAACACAATTACTGTTATTATTAATTCTTTTATTCCATACCCTTTAAAAAACTCTAATCTAGTTTTTACATTTGTAGGTATATATAATTTATAATCTTTATCTTCCATTTCTTTTTTCTCCTATTAATGACTGTAATACATATTTAATAAATCTTTTATTACAAATAGCAATTCTGCTATAATTCCAAAGACAAGTATGTTTTTTATTTTTTTCTTATAACTCCCTTGTGCTTCTTCATCGTAAATCATTTTTGTTAAACAATAGATTATTCTAAAAGTTACTCCTAAAGGAATAATTACAGTCCTTAACACATTTATAATTTCATTTAATGTATTCATTAATTCCTCCTATTTTTTTAATTGAGCAAACTTTCTTTTAATTTGATTTGATAATTCCATTGTTTTACTTGTGGTAACTATTACATTACTAATACCTCCTGTACCTCCACCAAGCATAAATTCTTGTAAGAATTTAGGAGTTTTAATTGCTAGTATAATCGCTGCAATTCCATATAATAACTTTGCATTTAAAATTAACATTATTGCTATCTTACATAAAATTATTTGTACTATAACGGTTAATACACTCTTAAAGAGTTTACTTGAATATGATTTAAATACACCACCATCAGCATCTACTAATCCAACGCAAGCTAGAGGAAATCCCATTTTTAATACAAACATTTCTAATCCTCTAATTATAAATTGAACATATAAAACAAAAAGCAATATTAATGCAATAAGTGCTAATATTGCTGTAAACAATCCATTTGTTGCTATTGTTGCAATAACTGTTGTTAATGAATAGTTCTCTGCTAAATTTAATGCAGAAAGCATTGATGTTCCTAAATCTGAAACTATATCAATTAGCCAATCATATAAAATCGAAAAGGACAATGCTGTTACTATTGCCCTTATAAAATATATAATAAATGTCATTGGTGGAGTATCAGCTTCTCCTTCACTCCACATAACATATATATCAAATCCTTTTTTCAAAAACTTTAAGATTATAAGTGATATTGCAAAACTTAATATCACTTGTTTTAATGTATCAAAAGATATTACTTGACTTCCAAAATTAGAAGTTAAAAAGTCTTCACATTTAAAGCATAAATCCATAAGACTATTAAATGCTGTGTTTATAGTAGAATCTGCACCACCAATTATGCTAGTTATTAAGCTAGTTAAAATTGAATCCAAAATTTCCTCCTATCTGTAATATCCAAGTATTACATTTATAATTCCACTTGCTATAACAACTCCTACACAGCACATTAAAGCAACTTTTATTCTGTTATCCCATCTTTTATTATCCATTTCATCACTTGAACTTTTTCTTAATAAAAAATAACCAACTAACAAAACTGTTAAAGTTGGTGCTAATATTAAAAGCCAGTTTGTCAAGTCAGTTATAAGACTTGCTGTTCCTGTTGCTATTACGCTGTCGCCCACTCCTGCAAAACAAGTATTGGTGCTTAATAATAAACTTGTTAAAATAAATCCTATGTTTCTTATTGTTTTTATAAACTTTTTTATTTTTTCTTTTTCTTTTAATTTCTTTATTTTTATCATACATAATTCCTCCCAAAATTTATTTATAATACTGCCATATTCCCCATAATTTTATATCTTTTACTTCTCTTTCAGGTCTTGAATTTTCTATTTTTTCTCTTAATTTTCTATTTTCCTCTTTTGTTCCCATACCAAATAATTTATTAAAATTCCATTTTGAAATATCAGGTAACTTTGTCATTATTGGAAACATACCTGTTGGAATAACTAATATATAAGGTCTTTCAATTCTTAATATTTCGTCTTCGGTCAGCAATGGTCTTGCAATTAAGTTAGCAGATTCCGAATTATTATTTGTTTGATATCTACTATAACTACTGCTTTGACTATAACTTGTTGTAGTATATGAACCGTAATTTTTTTGATATGATTGTTGCTGTTTCGTTACTTGCTGTTTTTAAATACAACCATACTTGGCAGTTATCTTTTATATTTTCTGCAACTTCTTTACCATATTTGCTATCTAATTGAGCAAATGATTGCAAAAACAAATAAAATCTCATTCTTCGTCCACCTCCAACTGTTAACATATTTGAAAATGCTGGTATCGTTGTAAAGTTTCCGAAACTCGTCTAATATAAAATTTACTCTTACCTTTAGCTCTCCACCTCTTGAATCTGCTTCTTCAACTAATGATACATAATTTTGATAAACAAATAATGAGGCTAGTAGATAGTAAGTTACTTTTTCATCAGGAAGTATTATAAATACTGCTATTCTTTTTCTTCCTATATCTTTTAAATCAAAATCACTTTCACAAGTCATTGAATATATTGTTTTACTTGTAAATAGTCGTAATGTTGTTAAAGCACTTGTAAAAAAAGAACCTCTTGTTTTTTCAGGTGCAATTCGTGCAATACTGAAAATACTTGAAGCTGGATGTTCAGGAGGTAAATTTTCTATATATTTATTTATTGGCATTGTTCCACCTGTTGTTTTACACATTTCTGCAATAAATTTATATACATTAGTCAAATTCTGATATTCAGGTTTTTCTTTATTTGCAAAAACTACTGTCATAATTGCACCAGCTATTACCGACATTTCTCCATCTCTCCAAATTTTCTCCATTTTAGTATCTTCATTTCCTACTAAACTTTGTGTAATGTCCCAAGTGTATTCTTCAGCTTTTCTATAATCATTTTCATTTACTGCATTTATAACAGGTTGTAAAAAATTATATCTACTAGATTTCATCGGATTTTTAAAATCTAATGTTATTACTTCATAGCCTATATTTCTTAAATAATTTGAAGTGTAATCATAAAGTTCTCCTTTTGGATCACTTATTATCATACTTTCATAATCTTTTTCTTTATCTTCTAAAGCTAATGTTCCGATTGTTTCTAATACAACTGAACGACTTTTGCCGCTTCTTGTTGCTCCAATTGTCAAAGTATGAATATTATCATCTAAATAATATATTTTTTCTTGTTTCTTATTTTTTTCGTGTCCAATTACTATTCCACCACCATTTCCGCTATTAGTAACATTCAATTTATTATCAATTGTGTAGTAATTAAACTTTTTTCTAAATTCTTTTATATTCATCCATCTAGCCGTTCCATGTTGTCCTCGACCACTTGCTTCAGGAGTTTTTAAACTTTTCGTTACGCTTCTTACACTACCTTTTAGAAGTCCCACATTGCTAAATCCAAAAAGCATTATGATTACAACTTCAATTAATCCATATATACAAAAAAATAAAAGTAACAACTGTTTATTTGAAAATATATCTTTTAATAAATTCAAATTAAACTGTACTTTTATAAGGCTTGAATGTAAGTATGTACTAAAAAATAGACTTATAGGAATATTCAATAATGAAAGAATTAGAATCGTATTGAATTTTCTTTTTTCAATCATTCCATCTCCTCCTCTTGCTCTATTTCATTTAAGTTAAATTCTTTTGTGTATTTTTCAATTTGTTCTTCAGTTAAATCTTTAAAGTCTTTATAGTAACTATCATTACCTGTTATAATAAAAGTTCCTCTTATTTTTAATCCATCAATAATTCTATTAATTGGTTCCATTTTCTTATAAGCTTCTTCATTAAATATAATTAAAATATCTGTATGTTCAATTACTCCGATATTGTTATTTCCTACTATTTCTCGCATTTTATCAAGTCTATTTGGTATTCTTTTTATTTCAGGTTTTTCATTTACATTTACTATCAAAACTTGCATATTCTGTCTTTCTATAAGCACCACCTCTATTACATATTTAGTTCTTCTGAACTATAATTAATTTTTCTTAAATATTCTTTTTTAGCATTTGTTCCATTTGAGTAATTTGAAACTTGATAATCTAAATTATTATTGCTTTTAAATTGCCCAATAATAAAAGCTATATCTGATGACATAGCCTTAACTTTATATTTTTTTATTTTATTGTCTTTTTTTATTTTTTCATTTTGTACTATCCTTTTAATTTTAAAATATTTTTCCATATTCTCTTTTAAATATTTTTCATCATGCAATTTTCTATCTCTGCACTTCATTCCTTCAGGTGTAGTGTATGTAATATTTTTTCTTTCTTTTGTCCAAGTTACTTTGTAACCCATTTTATTCATTTGATTAAAAAATTCTTTTTTGTTTATTGATAAATTCATTGCTTTATCAATATCATTTTGTAATTTTTTCTTCCAACTATAATCTTTTTCTCTACACTTATATTCATTTATTTTAATATCTTCAACTTTTGATTTTTTATTTATTGTTGTTAGTCCATATTTCACACATATTGAATTTGATACTTCTTTTAAATGTTCTAAATCTTTTGGACTTTGCTCAAACTTTTTTCCATTTTCAAAATTTACAGTATTTATTACAAAATGTGTATGTATATGATCTTTATCTTGATGTGTAGCATATAAGACTTGAAATTCTTTAAATTCTTTTGCTATTTCTAAAGCTATATCATTTGCTGTCCTGTAATCAATATTATCGCTTGGAGAAAATGATTGAATAAAATGTATTTTATCTCTGCCTTTAATTTTATTAAATTGTTTCTTTGTTAGCATCATTTCTTTATATGCTGTTTCAGGCATACAATCTTTGCCACCTATTAAATTCACATTAGTTTTTTTATCTTGTATAACATAGTCAATAGTTTGTTTTAAGGTTCTCTTGTTGTTAATAAATTTAATGATTGCCATAATTTATATAACTCCTTTTTTGTTTCTTCTAATTCAACACACCTAATAATTCCTTGATGTGATAATTTAGTTAATTGGTTAATATTGTTGCCTATTCTTCGTAATTCTGTAATATACTCATCAAGACCTTCAATTATTGTTATATTTTTGCCTAATCCACAATTTATCAAATATTCTGACATAGACATTTTTGAAATCTCTGCATTCTCTATAATTTTCTTTTTATCATCAGGACTTACTCTTATTTCTATTCTTTTGCTTTTTAGCATTAAGCCTCCTTTCTCCATATTATAATAAAGGGTTTGGGAGTACTCCCATAAATCAAGAAAAAGCAAGTTTGCTTTTCAATTTGTACAAACAAATTGGAATCTTGCTTAAATTAAGTTTTTACTTCAAAGTAGTTATCTAATAATTCAAGTATTAAATCTGTAAATTCTTTATCATTTTTGAATTTATTTTTATAGATTTTTATTGCCCTCTTTTCTAATTTTCCTGTAAATTTTTCTACTTTTACTTTTTTATTTTCTACTATATTTAATACTATTTCATAGGTTAAATTATTTTTTAGCATTCTTATTTTTTGTGCTTGTACTATTGTTAGTTTAATTTGTTGTTCTTCTATTATTGTATTTACTATTTCTTGTTGTTCTTGTTTCAAGTACGACAATTCTACTCCTACTCTAATTGGTAAACTATCATTATTTATTTTTTCTTGTAATTTTTTTATTAAATAAGTTAATCTAATATATCTATGAATTTGTGTTTTACTATCCTCAATTCCCATTGGGGATTTATCCTTCAATTCGTTCTCACTACTTAATTCTAAGTTGTTTTTTAATATATCATTTTTTCTTTTATAAGCATAACCTTTTTCAACTGGTAGTACTTTTTCTCTGTTACATAAATTACTATCAATCATAATTAAAGTAGCTTCATCATCATTGCAGTTTTTTATTATACACGGAATAGTTTTTATACCAAGTTCTCTACAACATTTAACTCTATTATGTCCTGAAATTATTTCATACTTTTTATTTTCTATTTCTCTTATTATAATTGGATTTATTATTCCATTTTCTTTAATACTTTCTTTCATTTGTTCTTTTTCAAAATCTGTATATATAGAAAAAGGTTGACCCTTTCTAAAGTCAACCAATTTTTCTATTTCTATTTCATTTTTTACTTTATCGATAGTTTGTTCTTCTTGTTCTGTTTGTTTATTTGCTTCTTGATATCTTTTCTGCATTTCTAATAGATTCATAAAATCCTCTCCTTTTAAAATTCCATATCATCATTTTCTGATTCATTGTCATAGTTTGGTACTTCACATTCAATATCTACCACATTACCTTCTTCATCAGGATGACAATGCCCAGCAAAATTCATTCCTGTTTCTTCATAATACCAATCTATATCTGCACCAGGATATTTCTCAAAAAGTTTTTCTATTACCTTATTTGGTGGATTCCAAGCTGTTCCAAAATTCAGATTTCCTTCTTCAGGACTTCCTTGACCATCATAAGCATCCCATTTTGTTCCCCAATTTTTTATACTCCAATCGTACCAATTATCAAAACCATATTCAATATTCAAATTATGTGTTTTTTCAATATCTTCTATTGAATATTTTTCCATATATTTTTCTACATAATCTTTTAAATTATCTATTTTACTTGTGCTATCATTCCATCTTCTTTCCATTTCTTTAGTATTACCTTGAAAATATTGGTACAAATCTTCTTTTAGCTTTCCTTGTCCATCTGCTGTTATATCCTTTAATTCTTCAGGCATTGGTATTAGTTTTTGAAAAGTTATTTTTTTATTTTTTTCATCGTATAATTCTTCTAATATTTCTTTTGAAGCATTTATTTCGTTATAACAAAAATTAGGCATTTTATCCCTCCATTTCATATTCATTTTCTAATTCTTTATTCAATTTTTCAATTTCTTCAATTATCTCAAAATCATTTTCTTCTATAGATTTATTTATAATTGGAATGTTTTCTTCTCCAACTATATTTTTGAATACTATAAAAGAATGATATTTCGTATCTATAATAACTGCATAATAATTAGTTTTTGATTTTTTTAAATCTCGTGAAATATCTTGTATTACTAATTCGTCATCTTCTGTTATATTATCTTTTGAGAATAATATGTTTTCTTCAATTTTATTTATAGAATTATAATCATAAAATATATTTGCTTCAGGGAGTTCTGTATAATTATTTACAATATAATTATATAAATAACTATCATTAGCAAAAGCTTTTAATTTTTCATAATATTTTTGTTTTATTATTAATCTTATATTTTTAATAAGCACCACCTCGCAAAAAGGGTATTACCCCTTCTTCATATTTATACATTCTATTACTATATTTATTGCATCTGCAAATCCTTGACTATAATATCTGTCTATATCACAACAAGCTAATTTCATAATATCAAATGTAACTTCATCAAATGCTTCTTTTAATTTATTTTGAAGCTCTTTATCTTTAACTTCTTTAATTATATTTTCAAATTTTTCATCATTTTTAGTTTGTTCAAGTTCCTTTCTGACTTTTATTTCTTCATCTGACATTTCGCATAATACTTGTTGTTCTCTAATTTCAAAAATGGATTTTAATATACTATTATTTTGTTGTTCCATTTCAATACCTCCTAATTAATTTATGTATTGATTATATTACTGATATTTTATATATCCAAACCCATCTTTTTTAAATTTCCATATCATCTTCTTCTGTTTCTTCAATCATATAGACAGCTGTTCTTTCTTCTAAATCCTCTATAATTTCTTCTACCTGCTCATCTTTAATTGATTTAAAGTCTGCATTTTCATAATCTTCTGCTACAACAAAAAAATCTCCTGCAATATAATCATTTTCAAATACTACATTAGGTTTTAAATTATTTATTTTTCCTTCCTCATTACAGATAAGCAATAAATTATCTTTATATGGTACAACTTCAATCAATCCTCCCACAAGTGCTTGTTCAGCTTCTAAAGTTTTATCTATTTCAATAACTTCTGCTGGTTGCCCAACTTGTTTGTATATAACTTTCAGTTGTTCTTTATTATTTTCTTGTTTTACTAATTCTTCAATTTCTTTAATTGAATATAATCGCATATTAACTTCACTCATTGCAGTTCTATCTAAATATCCATTATCATAAAAATCAACATATCCACTTAATTCGTCTTCATATCCGTATCCTTCATAATCAAAATATGCAGTTATATTATTCTTTTCTAAAATTTCAGATAATCCCGTCCATTCTGCTTTCATCAGTCCATATTTTTCTGCATTAGACAATGTTCTATAATTTCCTTCTGTAACTTCATATTCATAAAATGGTATATCATTTTCTTGTGACATTATATTCATTAATTCTTCAGCATTTACTTCGCCTTCAGCTTCAATGTATGCTTCAACGGCATCCATATTTTCAACATTTTCTGCAATTTTTGCTAATAAATTTAATTCTTTTAAACTTTCATATTCTCCAATATGAACTGGCAAATCAGTTTCATAATCATTTATCATATATTCTTCATAACAAACACCATCTTTTGCAAGAGATTCATCAACTTCTTTTTGTGTTAATTGTAGCCCAACATTCTCTTTTTAAAATTTATCTATCTCATCTTTTGTTTTAGGTAATTCTAGCCAATCTCCTACAAGTTCGCCTTCATTGTATTTTCCTAAATTTCCTACCCAGACATTTAACATATAATTCCTCCTATAAAAAAGAAACTAGATATAATTATCTAATTTCTAAATTTGTTTTTGTATTTCATTTATCAATTGTTCATCAACCATGCCATTAATCATTTCATAATATTTTGATATTACATATATTTCACTTGTTTTAGGTTTTGGATTTTCTTTTTCAAATTTTTCTTTTAATTTATCTCTAATTTCAATTATTTCTCTTTCTCTTTTGAATAAAACTATTTCTAGCTGTCCTGTAATTTCTAATTCTTGTAATCTATATGGATAATTCTTTTTCATGTTTTCAAGAATTAATTTACCGTATTTTGATATTTCCAATATAATCGCCCCTTTCTTATTTATTATATAATACTGATAATGTTTTTACTAACCCAATTTAAAAGAGATACAACTGATAAATTGTATCCCTTCATTTATTGAATTGTATATATTATAGCACCTGTTTTGTCAAATTTCGTACTTACTTTTTGTTTGTACTCTTTGTTCATACAAATATAAATTATACTTTTATAATTCAAATTTATATAAACTTTCATTAGATTTTAATTTTTTAATAAAAATAGCTCCAAACTTTTCATAATAATTTTTTAAATTCGTCTTTAAATATATTGTTTTAAATTTTCTATTTTTTGCTTCATTTAATATAGCTTCATTTAATATTTTTGAATATCCAAAATTTCTATATTTCTTTTTCACATACATTGTCGCATACCAAGGTGTCAAATTTTTTTCTTCTTCACAATCTGTAGGGAAAAGAGAAATAAAGCCTATCAATTCTTTGTTATTTACTAAAATCAATTTACAAAACGACTTATCTAAAAACATATTACATATTTTTTCTTTTTTTATTTCAATTCTTTTTTGTTTATTTTCTTCTTTATTACTTGCCCATTCTTCATATTCTAAATTTACAACTTCATCTAAATATTCCAATTTATTTTGTAAATTATATATGTCCATACTATTTTCTCTCCTATAACTTTCCATTTTTATAGTATTAAACAATTATAGTTTATACTTACTTAATAATATTTTTATTTCTTCCACTTCTTTTAAAATAGATTTATAATTCTTATTAACTATATGTTTAAAAAATCTTATTCTTCTTACAAGCCCAACAAGTCTTATATTATTAATTTCAGTTTTCCCTTTGAAATTTTCTAACATTGCTTCAAATATACTCAAATCATAATTCATCATAGAGTCAAATTCTATTTCAGGAACATAGTATTCCATATTTCCAAAATCTATTATTCCTATTAAATTATTGTATTTATCTACAATTAAATTTTCTTCTTGTAAATCTCCATGTGTCATACAAAAAATTGAATTTTTCATAAAATCATTATAATTTATTGCAATTCTTTCTAGTTTTATCTTTTCCTCGTTACTTAAATATGGCTTAATTAATTCAATACTATTTTTAAACTTATTATTGTTTATTTCGATTTCTTTATTTTTATCTAAATTATTATTTATATTTTGCATTTCAAAAACAAATTCTGCTAACTTTTTACCAATATTTCTTTTTTGTTCTTTTGTACAAGTATGAATTCTCTTTTTTAACTCATTACCTTCAACATACAAATAGGTCATCGCACCTAAAGGATAATCTTCACACGGTTTTATTACTTTAGATTTACTTGGAATTCTAATACTATTTATTTTTCCTTCTAATAAATCTAAATTTTTCTTTAATTTTTTATAAATTTCAAAAGAGTCATCTCTTTTTCCTACTAACAAAACATAATTCTTGTCATACATATATGCTTTACTTGTAGAACCCTCTCCTATTTTTATAAAATCACTTTTATTTTTTATTAAATTTTCTTTAATATAATTATCTGCTTCTTCTCTAGTTTTGAAAACAATAATATCTGTATCAGCTTTATATTTGTCTAATAAGTTATATATCTGTGGCAGTTTTTCCTTTGCAAAATCTACAATACATTTTTTAAATTCTTCGTCAAGTTTTTCCTCAATCCAAGGCAAATCATCTCTTTTCATTCCAATTCGTGATTCTGCTCCTGCAATGCAAACATCGGTTGAAAAATCCAATAAAAAAACTGTATCACATTCTTTTAATCGCATTTCTAATGTTCTTTGATAATTTCCATCTATAATCCATTTTTCTTCATTAAAAATACTTTTCAATTTTTCTTCTAATTCTTCTTTAGAAATATGTGTTCCATCTTTTTTATGATACAACATATCCAAATGATATAATGGTAATTTTGTAATATCTTTTAATTTCTGAGAAAACACACTTTTCCCTGCTCCAGGGCTACCAATAACAATTATTTTTTTCATCTTTTTCTCCCATACAATTACTATTATTCTAGCAAACTAATAAATTATAAGTGGTAATTAAGATAAATAATTAAAAACTTGATCAGGATATATTTTTAATTCTTTATTTTTAAACTTATCTATATCTATCCATACTGCATCTGTTTCACAATTATCATCAACTATATGATATTGTTCTTTAAAATCCGATTCATTTATACTTACATTATAGAAAAAGATTATCTCGTGTGCATTTTTGCCATTATATACAAATATATTTTCTGAGATGCCTAAAAAATCTTCTACATTAATATCTATATTAAGTTCTTCTTTGAATTCTCTTTTTAAAGCTTCTTTACTATTCTCAAGGAACTCTATACCTCCACCTATACTTCTGTAAAAAGTTTCCTTTTTTGTTTTGTCATATCCTTCACTAACTAATATTTTGTTTCCTCTTTTTACCATGCCTAGAACTACAGGTCTTATTTCTTTAAACTTATCCATAATTAATTTTCCTCCCTACAATTTAGTATTTTTATGAATTCATAATAACACAAAAACTAGTAATTATCAAATAATTACTAGCTTATAAAATTGTTATAATTCATTTCTTAATGACTCCTTATTGGCATTGAATATACTTACCATTTCATCTATATACTCTTTCTTTGTAACGGATTTTCTCCACTCATATGGCAATGGCAAATTGATTTGTTTTGCAATTAAGTTCATAAAGATTGATCTTGGAGCATTTAAAATATTAGAGGATTCATAATATTTTCCTTTTGGGTCACAATATAACCAATAATCTAATTTTTCGTTAGTTTTTATATTCTCAAATAATTCAATTGGTTTCAATTGTAGCTCTGTCAATAGTTCCTTTTCAATTTCTTCGTTGAAGTTAAATGGAATTAAATGCAAATGTGCATGTACTATGCTTTGAGGATGTCTACCACTTTCTATAGAACCATGCTCCAATAATATTGAATCAATATGAAAGTATTTTTTATAAAACTCTTTAATTGTATTTATAAGTTTCTCTACATCTTTCAGTTCTTCCTGTGACAATTCAGCAAATCCATTTATATGCCTTTTTATTACTATCATTAAATAACCTCTAACAGGACTTCCTGTTGCTTGAGTAATTAATACTAAATCATCTTCGTACAAAATAACATTTTTTTCTTTTTCGTTATTATTATTTCCATTTTTTACAATATTGCAAAATACACATTCTTTCATTGTTTATCCTCTTTTTATAATATGTGTTAAACCCTTAAGGTAATCTTCATTTACTAACATATCTCTAATATTATTAGGTCTTAAATCTATGTTTTTTAGTTCTTCAGAAGTAACCCATTTAAATTCTAATAACTTTTCTTCACCTTTATCATTTTCAATTTTTTCATAGTCTTTCATTTGCAATTGTTGCTTAGATTTTATTATATAATAGAATTCTATTCCATGACACTTTTTATTATTTCTTGTCCAAAAATTTTCCTGTATTGTAAATAAGTTTGTTTCTTGAACATCACATCCAATTTCTTCTTTTATTTCACGAATAACAGCTTGCTCCGAGTCTTCTCCTATTTCTATATGTCCTCCAGGTATATGATAATAAGAAGTTTTATTTACTTTCATAATTAAAAATTTGTTTTCCTGTTTAATTATTCCGCAAGTTCTTCCATGAAACTCTTCTGTTTCAGTTTTAATTTTCAAATCCATAATACTATTTTCCTTTCTGGTATACTAATTTAAAATTAAATTAGTAATTTTTTTAATAACATCTTTATCACTTGTATCTAATATATTTGATATACTATCTTTTAAAACTTCCTCATAAGATTTATAATATAATTCTATATTTTTATCAAACTCACTTTCTTTTATTCTTTCTCTTTGTTTAAATCGTTCAATTAAAATATTCTTATCTGTTGTAAAATCAATTTTAATTCTTTCATCTTTTGAAAAATCAATTGTATTTATAAAAGCATGACTGCATATAACAACATCTCTATTTAGAGTTTTAAATTTAGGCATATAATTTATTAATTTTTTATATTTATTGCAAAAGTTTATATAATCTTTTTCCGTTTTAATTAATTTTAATTTATCAACAATTTTATATAATTTTTCATTAATAAACTCCATTGTGGATTTTTGCCACTCAATAAGTAATTCTAATGGTACTCTGCTTTCATATAATGAACATCTTAAATAATATTCTCTCATATTTTCATTCTCTAGTAAAGTAGTATTTTGAGTATATTTATATATATTTTCTTTAGGATTATTATCAAAAAAATCCCATCTTAAGGCTTCAAACTCTAATGCTAAAAAATTATATCGTTTTGCTAATAATTTACTAGTATAAGTTTTCCCAGCAGCCGGAACTCCTCCTATTGTAATTATTTTCATTATTCTACCTCCGCAAATACTCTGCAAGGAGAACCATCAAATTCTTCGAAATTTAAAGGCACAGCATAAACCTTAAATTTTTTATCTATTAATAATTTCATATTACATACATTTTCTACTATTAATATATCATTTCCTAATAATTTTTTATGTATTGGATATGGAAATTTATCAGGAGTTGGAATATCCAATAAAACCATCTTTGGATCTTTAGTTATTAAAAAGTCTACCAAATCTTCATTAAGTACAGGCACATCATTAAATAGATTATTTATTCCTCTTTCTATATGTTCTGAATATAGAAGAAATATATCTTCATCTTCAATACTATTTAAGTCTGGGTTGTAAATATCAATTACTTTTCCTTTACCTATAAATTTTTCTAATTTATAATCATTTGATTTTTTCCCATCATTAATCATATGATATGGAAAATCCATATGTGTTCCAAAATGTGTGTTAATAGTTATTTGATGTTCATTATATGTATTTTCTTTAATATTAGCATGTTGTTTAAAAATAATATCTGGCTCTCCTGGAAAAACTGGTGTATTTTTTGTTAATAATAATGATAAGTCAATATACTTATTCTCTTTCATATACATTATCTCCTTTAATTATTTCTTGAATTTTACTTGCTATATATAATGCTATTTCATTAGGTTTTTTATCTTGTGTATTTATGACCTCTGCATCAAATAAACTTGTAGTTATATTTTTTAAGTTGTTTTCAATTATCTCAAATTCACTAGGATTTGAAATTAACAATTTTTCCATATATGCCATAGGCTTCTCTCTTTTTTCGTTTCTTCTTATTCTTTCTTCTGTGCTAGCTGTTAAATAAAATGTTAATTCAGGTTTTGGAAATAGTTGTAACAATTTGTAAACTTCAGTAGCTAGAGTATTCGGATACTTTTGTTTCATTAAAGCATAACTTCGTAATGCAAAATATGAATCCTGTAATATTATATTATTGTTTTTATTAGGTTCATAATTGTATAAATCCTCGCTAATTGCCAAAGTATACAACTTATTAATTAGGTCTATATGTAATTTTCCTTGTTTAGATTGAGCCACCGTAAAATCGTAAATCTGAGATTTTTCACTTATTGTTCTTCTATTCACTATTGATGAATCCATAATAGAATTTAAACGCTCCACAATAGTAGTTTTTCCTGATAAATCCATTCCTTCAATTAAAATTTTGCCTTTATCAATCCTCAATAGAATCTTCTCCTATCCATTATTTAATATTTTTATATCGTTCGTATATCTACACTATTCACAAAATTTTACTAATTAATAAATGAAATTATTTCTCTTTTGTTTTCATTTTTATAAAAATATATTATCATTATATCCTTTATTTGTCAATTTTTTCCAAACAATATCATTTCAACAAATTACTATTTATATTTATTCTTCTTTAAATTTACCAATGATATTATATCATAAGTTTCTTTAGTCTTTTATTGCTATCATTAATTCGTTTTCCTGTACTGTTCTATTAGCTTCTTCATATTCAAATTTAGCTCCTGTAAAAAATACTCTATAATTCATCTTTTCTAATTTATTTTTAATGAGTTCTAAAAATATATTTACTTCTTCTTCATTCAAATTTTCTTTTACCCTTAATTCATAAAAAGAATATCTAATAAATTTACTATCTTGTGTAATTTTTTCGTTTAAAGTTCGTTCAATTACTCCTATTATTTCTTTTTCACTCAACTAAATCACACTTCCTTGTAATATCATATTTTTATGTATTTTATCATAAATTTTCTATTTTTAAAACAAATATAATAACATTTTCAACATTTTATTTCATCAAAAACAATCAATCCTCTTTCAATACTATTGATTCCAATTTCACAATATATTATTTGTAAATATTTATAATAAGTAGTTCTTGAAATTCCAATCAACTCCATACTTATTGTATCTGACAATCCATATAAAGCTTTATTAGTAATTATTTCAGAAATAAATACATCCCTTTTTCTATAAAATTCTATTACTTCATCAATAAGCAGTTTCCAATTCATAATATTTTTAATTTTTTCGTTTATCTCAATATTTTTTATTGCTGAATTAGCTGTTTTGTCAGTTGTGCTGTTTATACTTCTTATCCAAGAATTAACATCTGTATTTTTATTAGTTGTATCTTTTTGTGTATTCAATTTTTCTATTTTACTTTTGTATAATTGATAATAACTAATTTTTTCTTTTACAATATTAATCATTTTTTCAACATCTACCATTTCTACCTCCAACAAAAAAAGAGCCACTAACTTATAATTGTTAATGACTCTTTAAAATTCCATATCATCTTCTTCAGAAGATTCTTCTTTTTCTATTTTAGGAATATTAGCATACAATTCTTCTAACTCTTTGTTTGAATATTCCCTTTGAGAATAACTATTAAATGCTTTTTTATCATTTTTACTTACTTTTTTCTTTTGTCTTGCTTCTAATTCCTCAACTCTAATTATTACCCATCTTTTTATAGTATCATAATCACTTGCATATTCAATTCCTTTTGATTTTTTATATAAAGAAAGTTCTTCAATAGCTTTTTTAGTTTTGTTTTCTCCATATACTTCAATTAAATTTTCATATTCATAATCATATAAGTTTACACAATCCGAATATTTTTTCTTTACAACTGTGTGTGAATTTATATTATTAATATTTATCTTATTATCTTCCATCTTTTGATGGATACCCTCTACATTTTTTGATGGAGAGGGGTATACATTTTTTAATGTATAGGGTACATCACTGGGATATATTTTTCTTTGTAATATTTCCTTATTTTCATTTCTTAATAATTCTACAAAAATATGTCCATTATTTCTTAAATTAGAGATCCAACTTGATACTGTTTTAGGGTCAACATTTAACTTTTCCCCTAAATATCTATTTGAAGCATAACAATATCCTTCTTTATTGGATAAGGCTGTTATCATAGCATATAATAATTTTTCATTTAATTTTAGTGAATTATTAAAAAGAACAGTTGCAGGAATTACAGCAAAATACCCTATTCTTTGATTTTCTTCACTTTCGCCCATCGTAGTTATCACTTTCCTTTCCAACTATAATCATTGCATATAAAAATAAAGAGAGATTTGCTCCAACAAATACTCCTATAATAAATCCTATTAACATTTTATTACCTCCAATTTCAATTTAAATTTCTTAATTTTGCATTTTTATGTATTAAACGAATAACTTGTCCATCAATTATCTTTTGTTCTTTAAAATCCATTTTCATTATTTCTTCTATTTCACTTTCTGTTTTTTTCTCTATATATTTTAATTTTATAAATTTATAATGTATGTGATAATTTTTACTTAAAAAAATAAGCACTTTACGATTAAGTAAGTGCCATCTTTTTATATATTTTTCATATTCAATTATTCTTATTGCCTGATTTTCCACTGAATTAGTATCTAAATTGCAATATCTACCTTTTATCCAAGAATTACCACTTATATTAGTAATATTAATTAACTCCTTCTCTCTTTCTTTAATCAGTTCATTTGTATTAAAATAATTATAAAGAAAAAACTTAATTTTACCATCAATTTTTTCTTTCATTTTCTATCTCTCCTCAAAATAAAAAAACTACTTTATAAATAATTTTATATTAGTAGTTTTTCATATAATATTATAGGGCTTGTCCCATAATTTTTAATATTTAATTGTTTTTTACTGTTTTTTATAATTTGTTGAATTTAAAATTCCTTTATTTGTAAGCTTTTTACGGTCTGTGTTTTTAAAAGTACTTAATACATAACTTCTACTTATTTTCATCATTTCTGCTATTTGATTTTGTGTTTTGGGTTTTGTTCCATCTAACCCAAACCTTAATTCAATTATTGCTTTTTCCCTATCTTTTAATACGTTTTTTATTTCTTGATATAATTTCTTCACCTTTAATTTTAAATCAACTTCATCTTCTATACTTTTTTCATTATTCTCTAAAACCTCTTGTAAAGTTACTTCATTATCATCTTTATCTTTTCCTATCGGTTCATTTAAATATACCTCTGCTCCAAATTTTTTACTACTTCTTAAAAACATTAGTATCTCATTTGCTATGCCCACCTTTTGGTAACAAATTCTCGTCAAAAAAAGATGTTTTATCACTATTCAAAAAATCAATTTTAACATTCTCTCCGCTACCCTCTGCTTTATTAATAAGTAGTTTTAATAAGCTTCTTTTTTCAATAATGTCTAAGTCATCAAACTTTTCAAAATGCTTTTCTATAATTTCTAATACTATTTTAATAACATCTTTTTCAGAAAATATAGTACTTTCTTCTTCAGTTTCACTACTTAATAATCTTATTTTTTCTTTTATTTCATTATTTTTTTGTTTAATACTTTTTACTTCTTTATTTATTTCATCAATCAGTTCAATATCAACATACTTTATCCTTGATACTAAATTTTCCAAATCTTTTTGATTCTTTTCATATAATTTCTTCAAAGAATCTAATTCTGCATTTTCTTCTTTTTCTGGGACTTCTATTTTTAATAAATTTTCTAGTTCATTGCAAATTTTATTATTTGGGGCAATTAATTGCTTGACTTTTTCCATTAATAGATTATCTAATTTATTACCATCAATATTTTTACTCTGACATTTGTGCTTTCTGCTTTTTTCTTTAAGTTCACACATATAGCTGTATCTTTCTTTGCCATTTTTATCTATTCTGCCTGTATGTATCTTTGGTCTCATATATGAGCCACATTCACTACATCTTAATATTCCTGATAATAATGCTTCATTTTTTGTCGGCTTTCTATATCTTCTGTTTTCATTTGTTTTTAATAGGTCTTGAACTGCTATCCAGTCTTTTCCATCTATTACTGCTTTATGCTTTCCGTACTGCTACTATCCAATCTGTAATATCATTTTTTATATTAGCCTTATGTTTTTGTTGTTTTGTTTTATTATATGCCATAATTCCATATTGTCCATCAAAATCTTCTTTTCTTGAAAATATCTCTACTCCTCTATCTATAAAATAGTTATACATATCAATATCATTTTTTGCATATACAGGATTTGTTAATATACATCTTAATGTAAATCTTGTAAATATTTTTCCATTTTTAGTTTTAATATCATTATTTAATAAGAAGGTTTCTAATGAAGTTTGTGATTTTAATTCTAAAAACTTTTTAAATATCAAATTTATTATTATTATTTCTTCTTCAATTTGTTTTAGCATATATGCTTTTTTTATTTTTCTCTCTACTTCATTTTCTTCATTTACTTCTTTTATATGTAATAATTCATATCCTTCTGATTCATATCCTGTTGGTGTTGTACCTCCAAGCCATCTTCCACTTTTAGCAAGTTCCCTCATATTGTCTTTAATTCTTTCTGCTCCAATTTCTCGTTCAAGTTGAGCAAAAACAGAAGCTATATACATCATAGCTCTACCCATTGGTGTACTTGTATCAAATTGTTCTTTTACTGATATAAAACTTATTTGATTATTATTTAATTCTTCTATTAAATCAGAAAAATCAGCAACACTTCTTGCTACCCTATCTAGCCTATAACATATAAGAACATTATACTTTTTCTTTTTTGCATCTCTTATTAACTGATTAAATTTTTTTCTTTCAGAGTCTCCTCCTGAAAAACCTTCACCTTCATTATATATTACTATTTCAACTTCTACATCTCCATAAATTCTTTTTATATATTCTTTACACAAGTTGATTTGAGTATCTATTGATTCTCCCTGATCAGTTGATTTTGATTTTCTTGAATAGATTGCTACTATTATTTTTTTCTTCATTGTTAATCCCTCCATTTGTCTGTGATTCTAACTCTGTTTGCGTTTCTATTCAAGTCTTAGAAAGTTCTTTTACTAATTCTTTTTTTATAAGTATTTTATATTTACTTTCTATATTTAAATCATCAATATATTTTTTCATTAATAAAGCTTTTATATGTGCAACTTCATTTTCTAATATTGTTTTATCTTTGGGGTAATTTATTATTAAATTCATTCTAATCACCTCAATACAAGTTATGCAATATGACTTGTACTTTTTACTTTTTTAATAACTTTTCCAATTTACTCTTTTAGGGACATCAGCTCCTGCATTTATTTCTTTTCTTAATATGTAGCTTTTTGTTTTATAATCATATCTATAAGCAGAAGTATTCCAATTTCTATATGTTCTATCGCTTATTGGTTTTATTCCACCTGATAATTCTCTGCTTGCTTGATCATGCATTGCTTTTAAAAGCAAATAATCATTAGTTTTATTTAATCTTCTTTTTTCTTCAACTTTCTTTTGTATTTGCTTATTGTGTTTCTTTTTATTAATTTCTTTTCTAATTTCTTTTTCTCTTTCAAATCTTTCATCTGATTTTAAAACTTTTGAAACATAATTAGTTGAAACTTGTATTTTTTTTGCTATATCAACTTGTGTATATTTCTCATTAAAATATAATTTTTTAATTTTATCTTTATTTGTATCCATAATCTTCTCCTGTTACATTGGTTGATTTTTTGTTAAACAATTTACAGGTATGAAGAAACTAATAGAGCATAATCAAAAACTCTACTTAATTTCTAAATTTTTCATTGCTGTTTTGAAGTCTTGTTCACTTAACTTCTTAACTTTTTGATATTTTTTATTTTTTTCAAATATCTCTATAATTTCCTTTGCAAATATTCCTAATGTAAAAGAAATTACAGAGAAAATAATATACTTAATCATATTATTTCTTCTCCTTTTTCTCCTTCACAATAAGATTTGCAAGTCTTTTTACTTCTTTATTTCCAAACTTTTCATAAAACATTTTTATTTCTGCTTTTATAGATTTATTTGTTATTTCTGTAGCACTATTTTTTAGTGTATAAAAAATCATTTGTGCATATGCTGTTATTATTTCTAAATCTATCTCATTTTCATTTTTTATGTCCATATAGATAACCTCCTTTTTTTCTTTACCTATATAAACCCTAAAAATTTACCTAATGATGGGTTTTTGAAATATTTTTTATTTTTTTCTATTTTTTATAAAAATTCTATAAATAAACAATATTATCTCTTGATTTAAATCCTCATCAAATTTACCATTTATATATGATTTGCTATCAATTAAAGGTTTATATTTATCTATTATATGAAGTATTTCTTCATCGCTTAAATTAAAATTATTAAACATTTTTATCACCTTCCATTAAATCTCTATATATTTTCTTTAATGCTTTATCTCTTCTTTCTCTTATAGTCCCTCTATCTTTTTCTTCCTCTTTTGCAATTTGATTTATTTTTTTATTTTCTTGGAACAATGAAAAAAGCACTGTCTGCTCTTTAAGCGACAATGCTTCTATACTCTTTCTCAATTTTGTATTTGTAATATTCTTTTTCATTTCTTCAACTGATTTTATATTATCTTCGATTTTTTTAATAACTATATCATCAACATATTCTGAATCAACTGTAATTTCTTCATTAATAGGCATAGATATATTACTAATATTATTATAGTTTTTTTTCATAAATTTATTTCTTGCAGACATAACCATTCTTTTAAAATAAATATTTTCTTCTTTTGAAAAATCCTCTATTAAATAATTTTTCCTTTTCATTTACATTCTCCAAATTATAAAAATTTGAACAATGTCACAATAATTAAAGGAATATATTTAATTATTTATTTTTAATATTAAATTATTTTACATTCTTTTACATATATAATCCTCCTAAAAACAATAGTCTTGTATCTTTATAAATCCTTAGTATCTTAAAAATCTGTTGTGCATATAAACCTTTAATTATTAAGACTATTGTCCTTGAAAAAACTATATCACCATTTATTTTTTGAATGTTGAAATTTGTACAAACTTGTACGAATTTGTACAAATTTGTATTTTTTATGTAAACCATTGATTATTTTGCCATTTTGTGATAAAATAATGTTGAATTTGCTAGATGTACCAAGACTTACATTAATTATTTAGGAGGTTTTTAGAATGGTCAGTGTTATGATTGCTGAAGATAACGAATCTATAATAAATAGTTATCGTAATTATCTTTCAAATGATGAAAAAGTTGAAATTGTTGGAATTGCAAAAGATGGACAAAAAGCACTAGAACTTTATAACGAGAAACATCCCGACCTTGTACTTTTAGATTTAGGATTGCCTATAATTGATGGTTTAAAAATCATTAATGATATTTCTTCTACTTACAAAAATAAAGATTTAAAAAATATTATTGTTATATCAGGAGATGCAAATTTAAGAATGACTTTATCAGATATGAGAAAAGTTTATATGTCTATACAGAAACCTGTATCTTATGAAAAAATAATAAGTGTCATTGATGAATTTGATTCAGAACTTAATCGACCTATATTTCCAGAAAAAAAATTAATTCAATTATTTAAAGAATTAAATTTAAAAACTCATAATAATAGTTGTATTTATTTAAAAGAAACAATAGAAATTGCATTTTATACAACTTCCTTACTAAATAATATGTCTACACTATTTTCAATAACAGGTAAAAGATATAACTGTCCTCCATCAAAAATACAATCGAGCATACAAAGTTCTATTCGCATGGCTAATAAATGCAATAATAAGGAACTTATACGCTCGATTTTTCATATTCATGAATCAGATGAAAAACAATTACTCTCTTGTAAATATTTTATTCAATATATTGTTGATTATTTAAGAATTATTTAATCTTCAATTCTTTATAATTTTTTTACATCTAAAAGGCAGAATACAAAATATTCTGCCTTTATCTATATTATTTCTTATCTAAATTATATGTCTCTAATTTTTTATAATCCGTGACTGCAACTTTAATAGGAAGTTCTTCAACTTTTTCCATTATTTCTTCCACATTTTTTATAACATCATCTTTGTAATACTGTTCATAACAATTTTCACATAAATATGTTGGGGTATTTTCTATAATAACTGTTTTTTCACCTAATCTTGCAATATAATTAGTAATTACTTCTTTTAATTCTTTTTTACATTTATAACATTCCATTTTTATAAATCTCCTTTTTATTTTATAGATTGTTCAGAATTTAAAATTGTATTAACAGTTCTGCCCCATTTATTCTATCACACTATTATAAAAAAGAGTATATCTATATATTAACTATTCAAAGCATTATTTATCGTCAAGTGAAAAAGTAAAAGCAATTATAATAACATTAAATAGATTTTAGTCTT
>CAYVYP010000002.1:0-60732 GCA_964455975.1 uncultured Lachnospiraceae bacterium | reverse complement strand
ATAGTGTAGTAAGTGGATTAATAACAGGAGCAGGCTGGGATGTAACAATGAAGTTTATAACAAATTACGGAGAAAAGAAAAATGTAAGAGGAAGTAGCTTATGGGGAAATTATAATAATAATTCAAATACAACAGGAAATGTAGCAACAGCAGGAAAAGAAGAAAGTTGGCAGGCAAATCATATATATGATATAGCAGGGAATGTTTGGGAATATATAAATGAAGTAAATAGTAATAGTTTAAATAATGCTTGCGTGAGACGTGGTGGTAGTTACGAAAACAGCGACGAAGATTATCCAGCGAGCTATCGTAGTTATTGTACAGGAGGAATTAGTACTATTACTACGTTCCGTGTCGCACTTTATATAAAGTAGAACCATATGTGGGCGTATTGCATACGCCAATTTGATAGAGATGAAATTTAATCTAAAAATATTAATAAAAAGTCTAGTTATTAGCTAGACTTTTTGCTATTGTGTTATTGCAATTTAATAGCTTTTGTAATATAATTTTATTTATTAAAAAGAAGATAAAAGGAGAAAATGAATGAAAGCAATAGAAATAAGAAATAAATATTTAAACTTTTTTAAAGAACATGGACATAAGGTTATTCCTTCAGCACCAGTTATACCAGAAAATGACCCATCTGTTTTATTTACAACAGCTGGAATGCAACCATTAGTGCCATATTTATTAGGAGAAAAACATCCAGAAGGAACACGCTTAACAGATTATCAAAAGTGTGTAAGAACAAACGATATAGATGAAGTTGGGGATAATAGACATTTAACATTTTTTGAAATGCTTGGAAATTGGTCTTTGGGAGATTATTTTAAAGAAGAAGCAATAGCAATGAGCTTTGAGTTTTTAACAAAAGAACTACAAATACCAGTAGAAAAATTATCAGTAACATGTTTTGCAGGAGATGAAGACTGTGCAAGGGATAATGTTGCTTTTGAAGCATGGAAAAAAGCAGGAATTTTAAAAAGTAATATATACTTTTATGGAAAAGATAACAATTGGTGGATAGCAGGAGAAGAAGGACCTTGTGGACCAGATACTGAAATGTTTTTAGATACTGGAAAAGAGCCATGTGGACCACATTGTGACCCATCATGTGATTGCGGTAAATATGTTGAAATATGGAATAATGTATTTATGGAATTTTATAAACATAAAGATGGAATATATACAAAATTAGCACAACAAAATGTAGATACAGGGCTTGGATTAGAAAGAATGACTATGTTATTACAAGGTAAGCAAACACCATATGAAATAGAAATATTTGCACCAATAATGGAAAAATTGAGCACTTTAGCAAAACAGGATAATATTCAAAGTAGAAGAATTGTTGCAGAACATTTACGTTCTAGTATGATGATAATTTCAGACGGAGGAGTTCCAAGTAATACAGATAGAGGATATGTTTTAAGAAGATTAATTCGTAGAATGACAAGACATCTAAATAAATTACAAATAGATTTAGAGCAGCTTACAAGTTTAATTAATTTAGACATAGAAATATTAAAAGATATGTATCCAGAATTAGAAGAAAATAAAGAAAAAATAATTAATGTAATAGTTGAAGAAAAAAACAAATTTATGAAGACTTTAGTAACTGGAGAAAGAGAATTCGAAAAAGCAATTATTAGATTAAAAAATGAAAATAAGAATATAGTAGATGGACAAACTATGTTTAAATTATATGAAACATACGGATTCCCACCAGAAATAACAGTAGATTTGGCTAAAGAACAAGGATTCACAGTAGACAGTAAAGAATTTGATACATTATTTAAAGAACATCAGGAAAAATCAAGACTAGGAAGTGAACAAAAATTTAAAGGTGGATTAGGAGAACAAAATGAAATTACAACAGCTTATCACACAGCAACACATCTTTTAAATGCAGCATTAAAAATAGTAGTAAACCAAAATGTTCATCAACAAGGATCAAACATAACATCTGAAAGAATGCGTTTTGACTTTAGTTGTGACCATAAATTAACTGATGAAGAAAAACAAAAAGTAGAAGAATTAGTTAATAATTGGATAAAGCAAGCAATTCCTGTAACAATACAAGAAATGAAAAAGGAAGAAGCAGTAAAAAGCGGAGCAGAATGTATGTTTATAGAAAAATATCCAGACATAGTAACAGTATATACAATAGGAGAAGTTTCAAAAGAATTATGCGGAGGACCACATGTAAAAAATACAAGTGAATTAGGAACATTTAAAATAAAAAAAGAAGAAGCAAGCTCAGCAGGAGTTAGAAGAATTAAAGCAGTTCTTATAAAATAATTTAATTAAAAAACTTTAAAATAGGCTAATAGTATAATAATTAAATGAAATAGTCCAACGCAAGGAGATTGGACGGAAAATAGACGTTTAACGAGATCAGACGAAAAATAATAAATTTATAGGAGATAAAAATGGAAGAATGTATATTTTGTAAAATAATAAAAGGAGAAATTCCATCAAAAAAAGTTTATGAAGATGATGAAATACTAGCATTTTATGACATAGACCCAGCAGCACCAATACATATATTATTTATTCCAAAAAAGCATATAACATCATTATTACAAATAGAAAAAGAAGATGAAGCTTTAATTGGAAAAATATATTCTAAAATAAATGAAGTAGCAAAACAATTAAAAATAGAAAATGAAGGATACAGAGTAATTGTAAATTGTGGGAAAGATGCAGGTCAAGAAGTAATGCATTTACATTTTCATATGCTTGCAGGTAAAAAATTAGGACCTAAAATTGTATAAAAATACAAAAAAACAAAAGAAAAATGTTGAAAAACTAGTAAATTGACATAAAATGTGCTATAATAGATATAGTTTTTAACATAGGAGGAAAAAATATGTTTGAAAAAAAGTATAGTAAAGCATTAACAATAGTATTAATCATATTAATAATAGCTATTATTATATTACTAGGATATTTAGGATATGATTTCTATAGAAAATATTACATAGAAAAAGAAAATGAAGATGGATTAAATCAATTTGAAGAGCAAATAAAAAATGAAGTTTCTGATAATACTAATGAAGTAACAAACGAAATTGTTGAAAACATAGCAGGTGAAATAACAAACCCATATGATAATACAAATAGTACTGGAACTTCTTCATCAGGAAAGAAATATGCTCAACTTGGTGGATATAATATAATGGGAAAAATAGAAATTCCTAAAACTAATTTAAAATATTCAGTATTAGAAAAGGCAACATCAAAAGCTATAGAACTAGCAGTTGCAATTCAAGCTGGACCAGGACTTAATAAAGTAGGTAATACAGTAATTATTGGGCATAATTATAGAAATGGATTATTCTTTTCAAATAATAGTAAATTAGTAGAAGGAGATAAAATATATATTACAGATGCAACAGGAAATAAAGTAACATATACAATATATAAAAAATATATTACAACTCCAGAAGATGCAGAATTTATAACAAGAGATACAGAAGGAAGAAGAGAAATATCTTTATCTACATGTACAGATGATAGTAAAAAAAGATTAATAATTTGGGCAAAAGCAGATTAATATAAAAAATAATGAGTAAAATAAAAGTATATGGGCGAGCAATGCTCGCCTAATAAATTGTTAAAAAAGTATATAAATATATAAAAAATAAAATTGAAAATAAATTTATGTTTAAAGTGTTGACAGATAGTGCAAAATAATGTAAAATATTACTTGCGCAAGACAAAGAAAACATGGTGGATGTAGCGTAGTTGGTTAACGCGTCAGTTTGTGGCACTGAAGACCGTGGGTTCGAGTCCCATCTTCCACCCCATTTAATTTAATATTGGGCTGTAGCCAAGCGGTAAGGCACCAGACTTTGACTCTGGCATTCCGGTAGTTCGAATCTACCCAGCCCAACCAAAAAAATAAGCGACTTTCAGAAAATGAGAGTAGCTTATTTTTTATAAAGGTACACTTCATAAGTGTATCTTTTTAAAATAAATCTGAATGAGTTCCTGTTCTTGAAACTGTTAAAGTTATTTCATTATTTTCAACTCTATAAATTAAAAGCCAGTTAGGTTGAATATGACATTCTTTAAATCCGTTTATAATCACCAGTAAGAGAATGTTCTTTATACTTTTCAGGAAGTGGTTGTTCTTCTACAAGTAAAGTTACTACTTGTTTTAGTAGTTCAATATTATATTTTCTTTTTTGTATTAATTTATAATCTTTTTTGAATTGATTAGAATATTTTACTTTTAGCACTATTTATCCAACTCCTTAAACATTTCTTCTACAGTATCAAAAGCTTTACTTAGATTTTTGCCGTTTTTTACATCTTCTATCGCCTGTAAAGTTTCTTTATTATATCTAGGTTTTTCTATTTTAAAAGGAATTCCATCGTTTAAAATGACTTGATTTAGAAATACATTAACCGCTTCTGTAATAGATAATCCTAAATAATTTAAGGTTTCTTCTGCTCTTGCTTTTACATCAGGTTTTACTCTAATATGCAAAGTATCCGTTTTAGCCATTATAATCACCTCCGTATTAATATTATATCCATTGTATCACAATATATACACAATTTCAATACAAATTGTTAATAAAAACCAAAATTATTATTAATTATTATTGCTTTATTTTAAAACTATTTATATTATGTACAAAATGTATATAAATATAAAGTAAAGCTATTTATTTAATGATGAAATAATTAAAAATAAACGACTTTCATTATAGAAAGTCGTTTTTACATTATTATGTTTTAATTAGCAGCATCCTCCGCAGTTGTTGTTTCCAAATCCACCGCCGCAGCAGCAACAAATTATTACTAAAACGATTATTATCCAAATGCAGTCACATCCACCTCCGAATAAACCACATCCGCAACCTCTATTTTCTGGCATAAAATTCCCCCCTTTCAAGTAAGTACTTTTCTCTGTTATAGGTATTAAATACTAGTTGCAGCAAGTATTACAACAGCCTCTGCTACATCCACCACAGCAGAAAAGTAGAAGAAATAGAATGATGAACCAAAGAAGTTCACTATTGTTACACAAACAATTTCCTCCCATTTTGATAACCTCCTCCTATAAAAGAACTTTGATTTTGCTCTTTAGTATGGTATATATTATTCTAAAAAGTAAAAATGTGTTACAATTTTAAAAAAGACCTATACAAAAAACAAGCTTTAGTGATATAATCCACATATAAAATAGCACAAAAGTAAATATGGGGGTACAATATGGGAAATATAGTATTATTAGATGATTTAACAATAAATAAAATAGCGGCTGGAGAAGTTATAGAGAGGCCAGCTTCAGTAATAAAAGAAATGATGGAGAATTCTATAGATGCAGGAGCAACAAATTTATCTGTAGAAATTAAAAATGGAGGAATATCATATATACGTATAACAGATAATGGAAAAGGAATATCAGAAGATGATATGGAAATGGCTTTTGAAAGACATGCAACAAGTAAAATAAGAAAAGCTGATGATTTAGAAACAGTAACTTCAATGGGGTTTAGAGGTGAGGCTTTAGCTAGTGTTGCTGCAATTGCACGCGTGGAAATGGTTTCAAGAACTAAAGAAGATGAAATAGGACATAAAATAGTAGTAGAAGCGGGAAAAATATTAGAAAAAGAAGAAATTGGATGCCCTTTAGGGACTACAATAACAGTTACAAATTTATTTTTTAATACTCCTGTAAGATATAAATTTCTAAAAAAAGACTTTACAGAATCAGGATATATAGAAGATGTTGTAACAAGAATTGCTTTAGTAAATACAAATGTTTCAATAAAATTAGTAAATACAGGAAAAACAGTAATTTCTAGCAATGGAAATGGACAAATAAAAGATGTAATATATAATATTTATGGAAAAGATATATCTCAAAGTGTATTAGATGTTGATTATGAATATGAAGATATAAAAATAACAGGAGTTATAGGAAAACCTGAAATTGCACGTTCAAATAGAGCAAACCAACTATTTTTTGTAAATAATAGATTTGTTAAAGATAAAACATTAACAAGTGGAGCAGAACAAGCTTTTAAAGGAATGTTAACAATAGGAAAATATGGATTTTTAATATTAAATTTAAGTATGAATCCAGCAAAAGTTGATGTTAATGTTCATCCAGCAAAATTAGAAGTAAGATTTGAAGAAGAACAAAAAGTATTTAAAGCTGTATATCATGCAATAAAAGATACATTATTAAAAGGAGATTTAGTTACAAATACAGAAAAACAAAAAGAAGAAGAACAACCACTAGAAAATGAAATAAACTATTCAAAGATAAATATAAATGACGAGTCTAAAGAAAAACAAGGGTTTAAAGGATTATTTTCAAAATTTAGAAAAGAAGAAGTAGAACAAGTAAATAATGATAAAACAAATACATTAGAAGATATATTTAATACAAGGCAAATTAATGTAGTAAATCCAGATGTAATAAAGGTACAAGAAAATGTAGCACAAGATGTTTTTAAACAAATTTCACAAATAAAAGATAATGTAGATGCTACATTAGAAAATAAAATAGAAAGTACAACACAAGAAGAGAGTAAAAATTATGTAGAAGAAAATAAAAGTATTGAAGAAGAAAATATTGTTCAAAAACAACCAATAAATATGCAAGAATTATTAAAGAAGATGACAAAACAAGAACAAAATTTAATTCCAGAAAATTTTAATCAGATGTATGCAAAAACATTTGGAAAAGAAGAATTAGCAGAAAAAGAAGAACAAGAAAATACAGAAAAAATAGATGATACAATTATAAAGTATGCAGATATAAAAAAAGAAGATAGAATATCTATGTTTGAAGAACAAGAAGTATATAATAAGCCAAAATATAAATTTATAGGAATTGTATTTTCTACATATATAATAATTGAAATAGATAATGAAATGTATATAATAGATCAGCATGCAGCACATGAAAGAATTATGTATGAAAAAGTAAAAGCAAATTATTATAATGATGGAGAAAAAGACTCTCAATTAATGCTTCTTCCAGATATAATAACTCTAACTCATAAAGAAATGTTAATTGCAAAAGAAAACATGGAGATGTTTGAAAAAGCTGGATTTATGTTAGAGGAATTTGGAGAAAATACAATAAAATTAACAGGAGTTCCTAATATATGTTTAGATTTAGAAACTAGAGAATTATTTTTAGAAACATTAGATGAAATAAATACTGTAGCAAGAACAGCAAAACAAGAAATAGAAGAAAAATTTATAGCTACAGTAGCATGTAAAGCAGCTGTTAAAGCAAATATGGCATTAACAAAAGAAGAAGTGGATACTTTAATGGAAAAATTATTAAAACTTCCAAATCCATTTACTTGTCCTCATGGAAGACCAACAGCTATAAAAATGACAAAATACGACATAGAAAAGAAATTTTCAAGGAGATAACAAGATATGCAAAAAGTAATAGTTATATGTGGACCAACAGCTTCAGGCAAGACGGGATTAGGAATAGAACTTGCTAAAAAAATAAATGGAGAAATAATATCATCTGATTCTATGCAAATATATAAAGATATGAATATAGGAACAGCAAAACCTACTGATGAAGAAACAAAAGAAATAAAACATCATTTAATAGATTTTGTTTCACCAGATGAAAGATATAGTGTGGCAGATTTTAAAAAAGATGCAAAAGCTAAAATAAAAGAAATAATAAATGAGAATAAAGTTCCTATAATAGTAGGAGGAACAGGCCTATATATAAATTCTCTTGTATATGAGATTGAATATACAGATATAAAAATAGATGAAAAATATAGAAATGAATTAGAAAAAATAATTCAAGAAAAAGGTTTAGAAGAACTTTATAAAGAAGCTTGTAAAATTGATTTTGAGGCAATGAAAACAATAAGTGAAAATGACAAAAAGCGTATAATGAGAGTTCTGGAAATATATCATGACACAGGAAAAACTAAAACAGAGCAAGAAAAAGAATCAAGAAAAAATAAGCCTGAATATGATTATAAAGTTTTTGGAATTAATATGGATAGAGAAAAACTTTATGAAAGAATTAATAAAAGAGTAGACATTATGATAGAAGATGGTTTAATACAAGAAGTAGAAGAATTAACTAAAAAATATAGCAAATTTCCAACAGCTATGCAAGGATTAGGCTATAAAGAAGTTGTAGAATATTTAAATAAAAATTGTACAAAAGAAGAAATGATAGAAAAAATAAAAATGGAAACAAGAAGATATGCAAAAAGGCAGATTACTTGGTTTAAAAAAATTGAAAATATAAAATGGATTAATGGATTAGATACAGTACAAAATAATGTAAACACTATTTTGGAGGAAATGTAGTGAAAAATACTAATAAGAGTATAAAAAATTCAATCAAAATAAGTAAAAAAACTATAATTGCAGTTATTATTGCAATTATAGCTATTTATGTTGTAATTGTAGTTTCAAATTTAATTAAAAATCCAACAGACACAGTTATGATAGAAAATGGAAAGCTGTATTCTGAAGAACAGGTGGCTGGATATATAATAAGAGATGAAATAGTAATTAAAGGAAAAAATTATAAAAATGGAATGGAAAAGATAGTAAATGAAGGAGAAAGAGCAGCTAAAGATGAATCTGTTTTTAGATATTATACTACTGGAGAGGAAAATTTAATTAAAAAAATACAAGAAGTTTCTTTAAAAATACAAGAAGCCTTATCTAGTGAAAATATTAATCCTACAGGAGATATAAAAGTTTTAGAAAATCAAATTGATGAAAAATTAAGCAATTTATATACTATAAATGATATACAAAAAATACAAGAATATAAAAAAGACATAAATACATATATAACAAAAAAAGCAAAAATTTCGGGAGATTTAAGCCCAGCAGGGTCTAATATAAAAAAGCTATATGAAGAAAGAGCAAAATATGAAGAAGAATTAAATAATGGAGCTGAATATGTAACAGCACCAAACAGTGGACTTGTATCATATAGGGTAGATGGACTAGAAGGAGTATTAACACCAGAAACCTTTTCTACATTAACAGCTAAAAAGCTAGAAGAATTAAATGTAAAAACAGGTCAAATTATATCTACAAGTGAAGAAGAAGGAAAAATAATAGATAATTTTAAATGCTATATAGCAGTAATTTTAAACTCTGAAAAATCAAAAGATGCAAAAGTAGGCAATAGCATAAAAGTAAGATTATCTAACTCAAAAGAAGTTCCTGCTGAAATAGAGTATATATCACAAGAAGATGATGGAAGAAAAGTTGTTGTAATTAAAATAGAAAAATACATACAAGAATTAATTAATTATAGAAAAATATCTTTAGACATAATTTGGTGGGGAGATACAGGATTAAAAGTTCCAAATTCTGCAATAGTATATCAAGATAATAAAGCATATGTTGTAAGAAATAAATCTCGGATATTTAGCTAAAATATTAGTAAAAGTAAAAAATCAAAATGATAAATATGCAATTGTAGAAAATTATGATTCTGATGAATTAAAACAAATGGGATATACTAAAGATGAAATAAGAACAATGAAAAGTATTACTTTATATGACGAAATTCTTATAAATCCATCTTTGGATAAAGTAAATGAATAATATTGTTACAATTTTATTACAAGCAGTTTAAAATTATATTACAGTTGAAAAAAACTATTGACTTTGTAATAAAAAAGATGGATACTATAGACAAATAAAAAATACCAATGAGGAGTATTAGGAGGGTTTTTAAATGGCAGGAGCTGTGATGAACAAAATATGGGAAGTTTTTGGAATGGAAGCACCAGAAAAAGACGGATATGACGAAGAAGAAATAGACGAAGTTGAGAATGAAGAAAACGAAGAAAATGAAGATAGAGGGATATTTGGAAGAAAGAATAAAGTTGTAAATATGCCACAAGTTCAACAAGTAAAGATGGTAATATCACAACCAACTTCTTTTGAACAATCAGAAAACATATGTGATTTATTAAAAGAAAAAAAATCTGTAATTGTAAATTTAGAATATGTTAATAAAGATGTTGCAAGACGTATTGTTGACGTTATATCTGGTGCTGTTCATGCATTAGATGGACATATTCAAAAAATTTCAAATTCAATATTTTTAATAGCACCTTGTAATTATGATATAACAAATGAAATGGCAAGAGAAGAAATAAAAAATAAGCTTTCAGTATCATGGATTAGAAATAATGTAAATAACTAAATATCAATCATAAATTTTAGGAGGAAAAACTATGATCACACCATTGGAAATTGAAAATAAGAAATTTTCAAAACAAATTATGAATGGATATAATGTAGAAGAAGTAGATGAATTTTTAGACCAATTAACAACAGAATATGAAAAAATGTATAAAGAAAATACTGAGTTTAAAAACAAAGTAGAAGATCTAGAAAAAGACGTTGTACATTACAAAACAATAGAAGGAACATTGCAAAATACACTTGTTATGGCTCAATCAACAGCTGAAGAAGTTAAAGATATAGCCAAGAAACAAGCAGACCAAATAGTTCAAGAAGCACAAATAAATGCAAGAAGAGCAGTAGATACATTAGAACAAGAAATTAGCCTAAAGAAAAGAGAACTAGAAAATATTCAAAAAGAACAATTTGATATATATAAAGCAAAAATGGAATCACTTTTAATATCACAATTAGAATTATTAAAAGAAGTAAATAAAGAAAATTAAAAAAATAAAAAAAGTTTCAGATTTAATATTCTGAAACTTTTTTTTGATAATAGAAAAATAGTTGTTATTAAAAGGGAAAGAGCTGCATCCATAATGGAAGCAGCTCTTCTTTTTGAACACGGAAGAAAACTATAATAGTTCATCCTCCACAATTTTGCTTGCGAGACCTACATAACTAGACGGAGTTAACGCGAGAAGTGTAGAGGTATCTTCAGCGGAAAGCACATTCAGAGACTTGATAAATTCTTGAATTGCTTCTTTAGAGATAGCTTTACCTCTTGTCAATTCCTTTAGTTGATTATAGGCATCGGGAATACCATACTTACGAAGTACGGTTTGAATAGGTTCTGCCAAGACTTCCCATTTGCTATCAAGATCGACAGAGATTTTTTCATTGTTCACGGCTACTTTTTTCAGACCACCAATGGTCTGCTCAATTGCTTGAAGTGAATAGCCAAATGCAAGTCCAATGTTCCTCAAAGAAGATGAATCAGACAAATCTCTTTGCATACGAGAGCGAGGCAACTTATTGGACAATGCCATAAATATTGCATTAGACATGTCAATGTTTGCTTCACTGTTCTCGAAGCGAATGGGGTTGACTTTGTGCGGCATAGTGCTACTGCCGACTTCGGTTTTTACAGCAATCTGCTTAAAGTAGTCCATACTGATATATAGCCACATATCCAAATCAAAGTCCAAAAGGACATTGTTGAAGTGGCGAATACCATCCGCGATATGGCAGATATAGTCATGGTTTTCAATTTGAGTTGTTACAGGATTAAAATCCAATTCCAAGTAGTCCTCGATGAAAAGTTTTGAAAGTACCGGCCAATCTTCGTTAGGAAACGCAACAGAAATTGCTGCATAGTTACCAGTTGCACCATTGAATTTAGCACGAGTCCTAATAGATTTAATATTCTCCAGAGACTTTTGCAAACGATATACATATACCGTAAGCTCTTTTCCAACTGTAGTTGGTGTCGCTGGTTGCCCATGAGTGTGTGCAAGCATTGCAGTATTAGCGTGCTTGGAAGCAATCTTGGAAATAGCCTCAATTAATGTCTCTGCTGCAGGAATCCAAACTTCTTTTAATGCCATGGAAATCATGTTGGCATAGGCAGGATTGGTAATGTCTTCAGATGTGCAACCAATATGCACAAAGCTGATAAGATTTTCCATTCCTAACTCTTTAAGCTTTTCAGCAACAAAGAGTTCAACAGATTTGACATCATGATTAGTAACTGCCTCGATTTCTTTAATCCGTACATAAGATGCATCGGAAAAATCAGTGTAGATAGCCATAATCTTTAGAAGATTGTCAACGTCGTCGAAAGAGTCCAAAATATCGGAGCCTCCAACATTTTCAAGCAAGAACATTAACCAACGTACTTCAACTTTAACTCTGTTTTTTACCAGAGCGTATTCGGAGAAGTAGGGAGAAAGTTTCTTGCTTATTTGAGAATACCGTCCATCCAATGGACCAAGTGCTAGCGCTGCAGAAACGTTTTCTGCAAGAATTGTGTTGTTTCGTGTCATAAAGAATATCCCCTTTCTAAAAGTTATTAAACTATTGCATTTCCATGTTGTAAAATATTTAGAAATTTAATAGTTACGAAACAATTGTATTATAGCATGCTTTACATAAAAAGTAAAGAAAAAATGTTTATCATAATATTCTGAAACTATTTTTTACTTTTTATTGCTAATTTGATAAATATAAAGTATAATGTAAACGTATTGTTACAATATGTAATCATTGTTACAGCAGTGTTAAATATATATTACAATTTTGTTAATATTATTGACATATAATAAAAAAAATATAAAATAGATATATAAATAAAGAGGTAATCTATGAGAGTAATTAGCGGAATAGCAAGAGGAACTATTTTATATACATTAGAAGGCTTAGAAACTAGACCAACTTTAGACAGAGTTAAAGAGGCATTGTTTAGTAGCATACAATCAAAAATATTAGATTCTTATGTTTTAGATTTGTTTTCAGGAAGTGGAGCATTAGGAATAGAAACAATAAGTAGAGGAGCAAGACAAGCAATACTTTGTGATAAATCAAGAAAAGCTATAGAAATAATAAAAAAGAATGTAGAAAAAACTAAATTTCAAGAAAAAATTCAAATAATGAATAAAGATTATGAAGAATGCTTAAATAATGTAAATAATAAATTTGATATAATATTTATAGATCCACCATACAAAAATGATATAGCAGTAAAAGCAATAAAAAAAGTAGTAGAATTAAATTTGCTTGAAAAAGAAGGAATAATAATTTTAGAAACAGATGATGAGCAAAGAGAATTAAAAGAATTAGAAAATATAAATATAAGTATTTTATGTGTAAAAAAATATGGCAGAGTAAAGCTAATATTTTTAAATCAGAAAGGGGCATAATTAAACAATGGAAATATTTACATTATTAGAGACTTTAGAGGATATTTTAGAAAGAAGTAAAACAATACCATTTTCAAATAAAGGTGTTATTGATAAAGAAGAACTTTTAGAAATAATAAAAGAAATAAGATTAAAATTACCAGATGAATTAAAACAAGCCAAATGGGTAAAAGAAGAAAGACAACGTATATTGGTTGAAGCTCAAAAAGAAGCTGACGATATAGTTAAAGAAGCAGAAAACAGAATAATATCTATGATAGATGAACATGAGATAACAAGAAAAGCATATGAACAAAAAGCTCAAATCATAGAAACTGCAAATGAAATGTCACGTGAAATTTCTAAAGGTACAAAAGATTATGCAGATAATATATTACAAGGTATAGAAGTGGCTTTAGAAGACGCGCTTTCTGTAGTTCAAAATAATAGAAAAGAATTAAAATAGATTTTACATCAAAAATCGGAAGTCGGAAAATGAAATCCGATTTCCGTTTTTTGTTGGATATGAAAGGGAGTAATATAATGCCAAAAGGTAGAAGAGCAAAGAAAAAATCAAAAATAAGTATAGATTTAGCAGCAGTAACAATGATAATTTTAAGTATATTAGTTGCAGTACTTATATATACAAATTCAGGATATATTGGAGAACATTTAAGCCCTACTTTAGGAGGCATATTTGGATTTGTTAAATATATATTGCCAATAGGAATGTTTGCAATAGGCATATATTTAAGTTTAGATGATAAAGATTATTTATATTCTAAACTAATTCAGTATGCAATTTTTATAGTTGCACTTTCAACAATTATGTCTATATTTCAAATAACAAGTGGAACAATAAAAGTAGATCAAGGGTTTAATGAAGTTATAAAAAAAGCATATGATTTAGGAACAAAGAATATAGGAGGAGGAGCTATTCGGAACAATAGTAGCATATCCTATTGCTAGGTTATTAGGAACTTTAGGAACAGTAATACTTTGTATTGGTTTAGCAATAATTCAACTAATGCTTATATTTGGATTTAAACCAACTAAATATATTGCAAGTTTTTATGAAAATATGGAAGAAAAAAAGGAACAAAGAAAAGAAGAGAAACAGTCACAAAAGAAATTATCTAAACCAGAAGAACATGTAGAAACTAGAAAAGAAAGAAAATTAAGGGAAAAAGAAGAGAAAAAGAAAAAAGAGTTAGAAAGCTTACCATTAGAAGAACAAATAACGATTAATTTTAATGATAAAAATTCTAAATTAAAAAAATATGATCACAGTAAAGATGATTTGCAACCACTTGGAATGAAACAAAATGTAGAAACACCAGAATATATAGAAAATAATTTATTTAAAAAGCAAGAAGAAATAAAAGAAGATAAAACAAAAGAAATATTAGTTTTAGAGCATGCTTTAATGACAGAAGATGAGCATTACGAATTTCCGCCTGTAGAACTTTTAAAACCAGGTGAAACAAAAGCTAGAACAGGAGGAAAGAAAGCGGTTACAGATACAGCAGCTAAACTTCAAAAAACATTATATAGTTTTGGTGTATCAGCTAAAGTAGAAAACGTTTCTGTTGGACCTGCAATTACAAGATATGAATTAAAACCAGCAGAAGGTGTAAGGGTTAGCAAAATAGCAAATTTAGCAGATGATATAGCTCTTAATTTAGCAGCAGCAACAATAAGAATAGAAGCACCAATTCCAGGAAAGCAAGCAGTAGGAATAGAAGTGCCTAACAAAGAAAATGAAGTAGTACATTTAAGAGATATAATAGAATCAGATAAATTCAAAGAAAATAATTCTAAATTAGGATTTGGATTAGGAAAAGATGTTGGAGGAGAAGAAGTAATTGCAGACATTGCTAAAATGCCACATGTACTTATAGCAGGTGCAACAGGTTCTGGTAAGAGTGTTTGTATAAATACAATAATTACAAGCATAATATATAAAGCAAAGCCAAGTGAAGTAAAACTAGTTATGATAGATCCAAAAGTAGTTGAACTTTCTGTATATAATGGCATACCACATCTTTTAATACCAGTTGTTACAGACCCTAAAAAAGCAGCCGGAGCTCTTGCTTGGGCAGTTCAAGAAATGGTAAATAGATATAGTCTTTTTGCTTCAAAAGGTGTAAGAGATATAAAAGGATATAATGAAGCAATAGAAAAAGAAGGAGGAATAGGAAAACTTCCTCAAATAGTAATAATTATAGATGAACTTGCAGATTTAATGATGGTTGCAGCAAAAGATGTAGAAGATGCAATTTGTAGATTAGCACAAATGGCAAGAGCAGCTGGAATGCATTTAGTAATAGCAACACAAAGACCATCTGTTGATGTAATCACAGGTATTATTAAAGCAAATATTCCATCAAGAATTGCATTTGCAGTTTCATCACAAGTAGATTCGAGAACAATTTTAGATATGGTTGGAGCAGAAAAACTTTTAGGAAAAGGAGATATGTTATTTTTTCCATCAGGAGCTCCAAAGCCTACAAGAGTTCAAGGCGCTTTTGTATCAGATAAAGAAGTTGAAAAAATTGTAGATTTTTTAAAAGCTGGCGGAGAAGTTGTATATAATGAAGATATATTAGAATCTATAGAAAAATCAAATAGTACAGATAAAGAAATAAGTCAAAAAGATGATGATGACGATACAGATCCATTTTTAATGGAGGCAATTGATACAGTAGTAGAAACTCGGACAAGCTTCAACATCTTTTATTCAAAGAAGGTTTAAAGTAGGTTACGCAAGGGCAGGTAGAATAATAGATCAAATGGAAGAAAGAGGAGTAATTTCAGGATACCAGGGAAGTAAGCCAAGGGAAGTCTTAATGAGCAAAGAACGTTTAGCAGAACTAAAAATGGCTGGTAATGTAAATGGCGAAGAAACATCAAATATAAATTAAACAAAAGGAGAAGATATAATGTCTAAAGAGGATTTTATTAAAAAATTTAACATTAAAGATTATAACAACGAGCTTGAAAAAATTTTAGAATATAAGCCTTTTTCAGAAGACACTAAAAATCTTCTCCTTAGTATGTTATATAAGATAGAAAATTCATATAAAGATTATAAAGAAGTTAAACAAGATGTATATAAAAAGCAAGACTTAATAGAAAATATACTAAAAATAATAGAGGCTAGTGAATGGATAAGAATTGTAAATCCAAGAACAAAAGAAGCAAAATTATTAGAAGAAAAAGAAGCGGAATTTATAGTAAACCAAGATGAACAAAAAATAATAGTTTATCCAAATGAAAGACAGTTGCTGTATGCAATATTTAAATTATCTAATAACAAAATATGCATAAACTCAAAATATTTTCCTATAGATAGAGCAATTTCAGGACTTCTAAATATTGGTAATGATATTAATAATTCAGAAATTATACGAGATTTTAATGGATGGACATGGGAAATATCAAAAAAAGAAATAGAAAATATTTCATATAATTTAATATTCCAGAATTTAATTTATCTAATAGGATATGAATTTATTTCATCTTGGATTAATAATATAGATAATAAAAAAGACTATTTAGAAGAATTTGAACAGGATTTAGAACTTAAATATGGACAAAAGAATAAAAATGAAATATTAAATAGTTTATATAAAATAGCTATAAAAATAAATAGTGAATTAGATAAAAATGAAGAAAAATCAGTTAATAACTTTATACAAAATAAAAAGCAAGAGTTAGAATTATTAGAAAATAAAAAAGAATTTTTACAAGATATTACTAATAAAAAGAAAGATTTAACAAATCAAATAGGAAAAATAGATGCAATTATAAATGATAAAGAATTAATGAGAGATGAATATAAAAAAAGAAATAGTAAACTTGCAAATAAAGATAAAATATTTAGCATAAGCCATTTATATGATATTTTAGAAAAAGAAAGGCAAGAAGCATTAAATAAAATAAAAGAATATAATTCTTTATTAGATCCTAAAGGATATGTAAATAAAAAGGAAAAATTAAATAAAGAAGTAGAATTTTTAGAAAATATAACATCTGAAAATGATGAAGAAGATGTAATTATAAAATTTCAAAAAGCATTTTTAGCTTGTTTTACTATTTTAATAAAAAAGGTAGAAACAAAAAAAGAGATAATAGAATTAATATATAAATTTAGATATTATAATTTATTACCATATAATGAAGAATTAAATATAAGTCAAATAGAAGAATTAAAAGAAAATATAGAAAAAACAGAAAAAATACTAATTAATAGAGCATTAGAATTAACTGCATTAGAGAAGATTTCAAAAGATGATAATATAAATTTTGATATATTAAAAAATATATTTAATACTAAAATAATATCTATTGAAAATATTAATATTATTATAAAAAAAGAGGAAATATTAAAAATTCAAATATATGATACAAATATACTTGAAAATGAGATAGTAATAAGCAATAAAAAAGAAGATGTAAAAACTATAATTGTAAAATTAGAAAAAAATATAAAAATTATAAAATAAATGAAAGGATGAGCAAATATATGAATATTACTTTTTTAGGAGCAGCAAAAACAGTAACAGGTTCAAATTTCTTAGTAGAAGGAGCAGGAAAAAAATTCTTAGTAGATCTTGGAATGTATCAAGGTAAAGCAGCAGACGAAATGGAAAATTCAGCACCATTTCAATTTAATCCAAATGAAATAGATTTTATGTTATTAACACATGCACATATAGATCATTCAGGAAGAATTCCAAAATTATATAATGAAGGATATAGAAATAAAATTTATGCAACAAAAGCAACATGTGATTTATGTTCAATAATGCTTCCAGATAGTGGACATATACAAGAAATGGAAATTGAATGGAGAAATAGAAAAAGAAAAAGAGAAGGAAAAAAAGAATTACCACCATTATACACAGCATTAGATGCAGAAAAATGTTTAGAAATATTTAAACCAGTTTCATATGATGAAATAATTGAAATTGATGAAAATATACATGTAAGATTTAATGATGCAGGACATATGCTAGGTTCTAGTATTATTGAAGTTTGGATAAAAGAAAATGGAGAAGAAAAAAAAGCTGTATTTACAGGAGATATAGGTAATAATGATATTCCACTTTTAGATTCACCAACAATGATAGAATCAGCAGATTATGTAATAATGGAATCTACATATGGAAGTAGATTACATATGAGAAATGATTCAAAAGCAGAAATGTTTTTAAATGTGGTATCAGAAACTCTAGATAAAGGTGGAACAGTAGTAATACCATCATTTGCAGTAGGAAGAACTCAAGAAATATTATATGAAATTAACAAGCTAAAAGAAAAAAGAGATGATGAAGAATTTAGAAAAAAATATCAAACAATAATGAGAGCACCAGTATATGTAGATAGTCCTTTAGCAATTTCAGCAACAGAAATATTTAGAGAAAATATGAATCTCTTTGAAGAAGATGTAAAAGAAGCATTAAAAAATGGAGATAACCCATTAGAATTTCCAGGGCTTAAATTTACAGTAACATCAGAAGAATCTAAAGCACTAAATGAAAGTAATATTCCATCAATAATAATATCTGCAAGCGGTATGTGTGAAGTAGGACGTATAAAACATCATTTAAAACATAATTTGTGGAATCCAAATAGTACAATATTATTTGTAGGATACCAAGCACCAGGAACATTAGGAGATAAAATAGTTCATGGAGAAAAAATGGTAAAAATATTTGGAGAAGAAATAGCAGTAAATGCAAGAATAGAATACATAGAAGGATATTCAGGACATGCAGACCAAGAGTGGCTTTTAAACTTTGTATATTCATTCATAAATAAACCAAAACATATCTTTTTAGTACATGGAGAACCAGAATCACAAATAGTATTAAAAGAAAAAATAGAGGCAACAACAACAATTCCAGTAACAATACCAAGTTATGGAGATGATTATGAAATATCAGAAGAAATAAAATTAGTAAAAACAATAGAATTACCAAATAAAGAAGTTAAAGATAAGCAAGAAGCAATAAATAGACTAGAAAAATTAAAACAAGAAGTTTCAGATATGGAACAAATTGTAAAAGAAGAAATATTGACAGACACAGCATCTGACGAAGATATAGCAAAATTAAACTTAAGAATGAAAGAATTAGAATCACAAATATTACGTATAATACAAAATTAGGGGCAATTGGGGACGTTTCTAAATTGGACATTTTGTCCAATTTGGGACACTTCTTTAAATTGATAGAAGGGAATACAAATGAAAGAAAAATTTTTAAATGATTGTATAATAGGAAATAATAATATAAAAGCCAGCTATAGTGAAAAAGGAGAATTATTAAGATTATTTTATCCAACAGTAGATTACAAACAATTTTTAGAATCTTTTACTACAGGAGTAAAAATAAATGATTCTAATTTAATAAAATTACATGATGATATAAATAATATTTATAATCAATATTATACAGAAAATACTAACATATTAAAAACACAAATAAAAAATACATATTTTAATTTAAAAATTATTCAAACAGATTTTGTCCCTATAAAAGAAGATGTATTAATAAAAAGATATTCTTTTATTAATGAAAATACAGTAGATTTAGATGTAGAATTTTTGATAGATTCAGCACTTTTATCAAACCATAATAATATGATAAGCTGTAAAATAGAAAATGATACAATGATACAATATAGCCATGATTATACAATATCAATATTTTCAAAGGAAAAAATTGATGGATACCAAATACATGAGTGTAAAGAAAGTATGGCTTCAGGAATACTTTTAGATAAAGATTATATTGGAATGTCAAATAAGTCAGCAATATGCTATAGTTTAGGTACTATCAAACCAGGTGAAATAAAAAAAATAGAAATATTTATAAATATTAATGATAATAATACAGTTCCAGAAAACATTGATGCAAAAAATCAAGTAGAACAAACAAGAAAAATGGATATAAATAAATTAGAAAATGACACAAAAAAATATTGGAATACATACGTAGAAAAGCATAAAAAATTAGATATAAGTAAAATAGAAAATAATGAGAAAATAAACGAAATCTATACAAGAACAATACTTTTATATCCATTACTTTCAAATATAAAAACAGGTGGAATTTCAGCAGGAATCGAAACAGATGAAAATTTAGAAAAAAGTGGAAGATACTCTTACTGTTGGACAAGAGATGCAGTATTTGTAACAAAAGCATTAGATATACTAAAAATGGAAAAAGAAACAGAAAAATTTTATAAAAATTTTTGTAAAATAACACAAAGCAAATCAGGAATGTGGGAGCAAAGGTTTTATACAGATGGACATTTAGCACCATGTTGGGGATACCAAATAGATGAAACAGCAAGTGTTGTATATGGAATATATGAGCATTATTTAAAAACAAAAGATAAAAAATTCTTAAAAGAAACATTAAAAATGTGTGAAAAAGCAGTAGAATTTTTAGAAAAATATATAAAAGATATTTTAAGTAATAAAAATGAAATGCAAGTTAGTTATGACTTATGGGAAATGAACGAAGGAATACATTTATATTCATTATCAAGCATATTTGCAGGATTTAATTCAATGATAAAAATATATAAAGAAGTAGAAGAATATTATAAAGAAAATAGACTAAAAATTCAAAATATTTTAGAACAAACACAAAAATTAGAACAATATCAAATAAAAATAAAAGAATATGTAATGAAAAATCTATTTGAAGAAAACACAAAAATATTAAAAAGAAATACAAAAGATTCAAAAACAGATATAAGTCAAATAGCATCAGTAATGCCATTTAATATGTTTTCAGCAAAAGAAAAACACATTACAAATTTAATAGAAAAAATAAATTTAACATTAAGGACATATACAGGAGGATATATAAGATTTGAAGAAGACAATTACTTAGGAGGAAACAATCCATGGCCAATAGCAACATTATGGATGTCTTTATATTATCTAGAAATAAATGAAACAAAAAAAGCAATGGAATGTTTTAACTTTGTAACAAAAACAGCAACAAAACAAGGATATCTATCAGAACAAATAGATAATAAAACCTTAAAACCAAACTGGGTAATAGGACTAGGCTGGTCACATGCAATGTACATAATAGTACTAGAAAAGTTAATTGGGTAATTGGGTAATTTGGGGACGTTTCTCAATTGGACATTTTGTCCAATTAGGGACACTTCTAACTAAACAAAATAAGTTATATGGGGGCTAAAATCAAATATCATAATTGAAAGGATTGATTTTATGCCAAGAGTAGCAAGAATTAAAAGTTATACTAACATGTATCATACAATATTAAGGGGAATAGACCAGAGAAACATTTTCTATGATGAGCAAGATAGAAAGAAATTTATACAAGAGTTAATAAAAACAAAAGAAAAGTATAAATATGATATATATGCATATTGCTTAATGAATAATCATATTCATTTATTAGTAAATGATTACGAAAACAATTTATGTAAAATAATGCAAAAGATAGCATTGAGTTATTCAATATATTTTAATAAAAAATATGAACGAATAGGGCATCTTTTCCAAAATAGGTACATAAGTAAACCAGTTGAAAATATAAGATATTTATGCAGTTTGCAAAAATATATTCATCAAAATCCACAAAATGAAGGAATCTGTAAAACAGAAGAATATAAGTGGAGTAGTTATAAAGATTACAAAGGAAGAGATGGTATTACAGAAACAAAATATTTATTATCAATATATGGAAATTTAGAAGAATTTGAAAGATTTACATTGCAAAGATTAAATAATGATATAAAAGATTTTTTAGAATATGAATTAAAAACAAAAATAACAGATGATGAAGCAAAAGTTATTATTAGTGAAATTGTTGATATTAAAGAAATACAAAGGTTAAATACATATGAAAGAAATAAAGAAATACAAAAGTTAATAGATATTAAAGGAATATCATTAAGTCAAATGTCAAGAATATTGGGAATTAATAGAAAAGTAATAGAGAGAATATTTAAAATAAGAAGTGTCCCAAATTGGACAAAATGTCCAATTGAGAAACGTCCCCAAATGGACAAGGAGGTATAAATGGCTAAAACAAAGAGTGTTTTTGTGTGTAATAGTTGTGGATATGAGTCTGCTAAATGGCTTGGTAAGTGTCCTCGGTTGTAATGAATGGAATAGTTTTTTTGAGGAGAAATTGGCTAAAAATAATAATAAAAATGAGGATAAACCTAAGTTTGTTACACCTACACCATTAAATAAAGTTGAGGGAAAAGAAACTTTTAGAACTTCTACTGGTTTTGGAGAATTAGATAGAGTTTTAGGAGGAGGAGTTGTTAAAGGTTCTCTTCTTCTTTTGGGTGGTGAACCTGGAATTGGAAAATCTACTCTAATATTGCAAATTTGTGATAAGTTAAAAGGTGATGGAAAGGTTTTATATGTTTCTGGAGAAGAATCTGCAGAGCAAATAAAATTAAGGGCAGATAGGCTTGGTATTAATAATGATGATATATTATTTTTAGGAGAAACAGATATTGATTTAATAGAAGATGCAATTACAACGATAGTTCCTAAACTAGTTATTATAGATTCTATTCAAACAATGTATTCAGATGAAATAACAGCTGCTGCTCGGAAGTGTTAGTCAAGTAAGAGAAATAACTTCAAGAATAATGAGAGTATGTAAGTCTAAAGCAATAACTACTGTAATTATTGGACATGTTACAAAAGAAGGAAATATAGCAGGTCCAAGAGTTTTAGAACATATGGTAGATACAGTTTTATATTTAGAAGGAGAAAGATATTTTTCATATAGAATTTTAAGAGGTGTTAAAAATAGATTTGGCTCTACAAATGAAATAGGTATGTTTGAAATGCAAAATGAGGGAATGGTAGAAATAACAAATCCATCTTCAATATTAATATCTGAAAGCAAAGAAAATCAACCAGGTTCTGTAATTGTAGCTAGCATGGAGGGTACAAGACCATTACTTATTGAATTACAAGCTTTAACAACACCAAGTGTATTTGGAATGCCAAGAAGAAATGCAAATGGAATAGATTATAACAGACTAACTTTATTAATAGCAGTTTTAGAAAAAAAAGCAGGACTAGCTTTAGGAAACCAAGATGTGTATTTAAATGTAGTAAGTGGAATAAAAATAAATGAGCCTGCTATAGATTTAGGAATAATAATTGCTTCAGCTTCTAGTTATAAAAATATAAGTATACCTAAAAATATGATATTAATAGGAGAAGTTGGTTTAACAGGAGAAGTAAGAAGAGTAAATTTAATAGAAAAGAGATTAAAAGAAGCGGAAAAATTAGGATTTAAAACTGCAATAATTCCAGAAAGTAACAAAAAACTATTGAAAGAAACATTCAAATTAGATATAATAGGCGTAAATAATGTTTATGATGCAATGAAAACGGTAGGATTAAAGTAATAAGTAGCATAATTTTACAAAAAAGAAAGTAGTGTGATAAAGTTGATACTTAAAAAGGAAGACCAAATTACAGAAATACTAAAAACAATTGCGCCTGGAACTAATATAAGATTAGGTTTAGATAATATATTAAAAGCAAAAACTGGTGGACTTATAGTTATAGGTGATTCAGAAGAAATTTTAAAAATAGTTGATGGTGGATTTAATATAAATGAAGATTATACTCCGTCAAGATTATATGAACTTGCAAAAATGGATGGAGCTATTGTACTTTCTAAAGATGCTAAAAAAATATTATATGCAAATGCTCAACTTATTCCATCATCTGACATATCAACAAATGAAACAGGAACAAGACATAGAACAGCAGAGCGTACAGCAAAACAAACAGGTGAATTAGTAGTAAGTATTTCACAAAGAAGAAACATAATTACATTATTTAAAGGAGACTTTAGGTATGTACTAGAAGATACATCAAAAGTGATTACAAAGGCAAACCAAGCACTTCAAACTGTAGAAAAATATAAAAAAGTATTTGATAGTAAACTTAGTATTTTAAATGAATATGAGTTTAATGATATTGTAACTTTAGAAAATGTTATTACATGTATTCAAAGGGCAGAAATGGTAATGAATATTGCAAATGAAGTTCAAAAAGAGATTTATGAATTGGGAGAAGAAGGACGACTTCTTCAAATGCAATTAGATGAATTAATAGAAGGATTAGACAAAGAAGAACTTCTAATAATTAAAGATTATATAGCACCAGGAAAGAAAAGAACATCTGAAAAAGTTTTAGAAGAAATAAATAAAATACCAAGAGAAAACCTTACAGAATTACAAAATATTGCAAAATTGCTAGGATATGAAAATTTTGATAATTATGAAGAAATTGGAGTATATACAAAAGGATATAGAGTATTAAGCAGAATACCAAGAATGCCAACAAATATTGTAGAAAATCTAGTTAAATCATTTAAGTCATTTCAACACATTTTAGTAGCAGATTTAAAAGCATTAGATGATGTAGATGGAATTGGAGAAATAAGAGCGAGAACAATAAAGCAATCACTAAAAAGAATGCAAGAACAATTTGTATTTGATAATGTAATGTTATAACAAAAGAAGAAAGGGAGATATATGAAAAAAGAAAATGGTATTACTTTAATAGCATTAGTAATAACAATAGTAGTATTATTAATATTGACAGGAATAACATATACTGCAGGTGGAGGATTATATGAATATTCAAAGGTAAAAGTTTTTTTATCAGAGCTAAAGGTTGTTCAATCACAAGTAAATATTGTGTCAGAAAAAATAAAATTAGGAAATACTGAATATTTAACTTATGGTAGAAAATTAACTACAGAAGAACAAAAAAAATATATAAATGGTCCTTTACAAAATGTTGGAGATAGTTTAAGCAATTATCAATACTTTACATCTATAGAATTAGAAAAAATAAATGCAAGAAAAGTAAAGCAAGATATATTAATAAATTTTGAGACAAGAGATGTAGTAAGTGTTAATGGAATAGAAATTAATAATGCAATTTATTATAGACAAAGTGATTTTAATGAAGAAACATATAATGTTGGAGGTAATTTTGGAGGAATATCAAAATATGTAACAGATGGGTTAATATTACATTATGATGGTATAAATAATACTGGAAATGGTCATAGCGATACAGCTACTACATGGAAAGATTTAAGTGGTAATGAAGACGAGGGAAACTTGATAAATTTTAATTATACAACAACAAGTGGATGGAAAGAAAATGGATTAAAACTTGATGGAATAAATGATTTAGTAAAAACAAGTGGAAAAAATCAATTTTCAAAATTTAAAAAAGGAGTACCATTTTCATATGGAGTAACGTTTAAAACTCAAGAATTAAATTCAACTTGGTGTGGGATAATTTCTAATATGAATAGTTGGGGAAATGGAGGATTTAATATATCATATGGAACCGCACAAGGAATTGCTTTAGGAATGGGGACATATGTTAATTCTGGAATAAATTCATCAAAAAATACAAACTATAATGTTTATGGAACTTACGATGGAACAAAGTTTAAAATATATGTTAATGGAGAATTAAAAAATACTGTTGAATATAGTTTGTTATCAGGACAAGATATATTACAAATAGGATGCTTTTATACAATTCCATCATTATTATCAGATGCAATAATAAATAATGTGTTTTTTTATAATAGAGCATTAACACAACAAGAAATCAATACAAATTATAAAATTGACAAATTAAAATATGATATATAATAATTAAATTTTAGGAGGAAAAAATGAATAAGAAAACAAAAAATATTTTATTAATAATAGGAATAGTAGTATTACTACTTTTAGTAGTAGCAATTAGTTATGGAATTTATAAAAAGGTAACTTTTAAAGCACAAAATCCAGTTGCAACAATAGTAATGAAAGATTTAGGAACAATAAAAGTAGAATTATATCCAGATAAAGCTCCAAATACAGTAGCTAATTTTATAAAATTAGCTAATAATGGATATTATAATGGACTTACATTTCATAGAACATTACCAGATCTTATGATTCAAGGTGGAGATAAATCAGGAGATGGAACTGGAACACCAACTTTAGATGGATTAAAACAAGATGGCTCAACAGATAAGTATTCAATATCTGGAGAATTTATTGCAAATGGATATAATAAAAATACTATAAGACATAAAAGAGGTGTTATATCTATGGCAAGATCAGATTATAGTTCTTTAAGTAGTAGTTTAACAACAAAAGGATATAATTCAGCAGGTTCACAATTTTTTATAACAACTAAAGATTCAACATCATTAGATGGATTATATGCAGCATTTGGAGAAGTAATAGAAGGAATGGATATAGTAGATAAAATAGCTAATGTAGAGGTTGAAACAAGAGATTCTGGAGTAGAGGGAAAAACACAAGATAGACCAGTAAATCCACCAGTAATAGAAAGCATTAGTGTAGAAACCTTTGGTGTTGATTATGGAATGCCAACAACACAAACGCCATTTGATTATTATAATTGGATTATGCAACAATATAGTTCTTCAGCAAATACAGGAGAATAAATAAAAAAAGAGTAATTTTGTTTTCAAAATTACTCTTTTTTTAACAATAATATTATTTTAATTCTACAACAGTTACTCCTATTTCACCCTCACCAAAAGTTCCGAATTCTAAATGTTTTAACATGAGGATTTGTTTTTAAATATTTATGAATTCCAGCTCGCAAAACTCCAGTTCCTTTACCATGCACAATACGCACACTTGGAAGATTAGAAATTGCAGCATCATCTAAATATTTATCTATAACATAAATTGCTTCATCTACATTAAAACCAATAACATTAATTTCACTATTAATATTTTTAGATTTTAAATTAGTAGAATTTTTAGAAGTGGAAGAGGCCATTTTTTTCATATCACCTTTTGCAATATTCAATAAAGAAAGATTTTGAATATTTATATTCATTTTAGAATTACCAATCAAAACGGTAACTTCATTTTTCTTATTTGGCATAGAAATTATAATTCCACTTTGATTAATAGTATTTATAAAAACATTCATATTAAGCTTAATTTCATCAGGTAAAATAGAAGTATTAATATTAGTATTAGAAGTAGTAGAAGTATTTTTTATTTTATCATTTAACTTATTTCTAAGAATATTTGCTTTTTTGTTAGAAGAATTATCGTTTTCTAGATTATTTAGTTCCTTTATTATTTCATTTGCATCTTCTTTAGCTGAAAGTAAAATATTTTTAGCCTCATATTTTGCATTTTCAATAAGTTCCTTTTCTTTATTTTTTAAAGCTGTATTATCTTTTTGTAAAGCTTTTCTTAAAAGTTCTACTTGATTAGAATTTTTTAAGATATTTTCTTTTTCTTTTTCTATTATAAGTTTATCATCATAAATTTTTTTCAAAAGTTCTTCAATATTTACAACATCTTTATTTACCATAGCTTTAGCTGTATTTAAAATATCATCACTTATACCTAATTTTTTGCTTATTTCAAAAGCATTACTTTTACCAGGAACTCCAATTAAAAGTTTATATGTAGGAGATAAAGTTTCTACATCAAATTCTACACTTGCATTTTTAAATCCTTTTGTAACTAAAGCGTAATTTTTAATTTCGTGATAGTGCGTAGTAGAGATTGTAAGAATATCTCGATTAATAAAATTATTTAAAATACTTATTGCCAAGCTACTTCCTTCAACAGGATCTGTTCCAGAACCTAATTCATCAAGCAAAACTAAACTATTTTTAGTAGAATTATTTAAAATAGATGATACATTTAACATATGACTAGAAAATGTACTAAGTGATTCTTGAATACTTTGCTCATCTCCAATATCTGCAAAAATATTATCAAATACAAAGATAGAACTATTTTCATTAGCAGGAACGTGAAGGCCACTTTGAGCCATTAAACATAAAAGACCTGTAGTTTTTAATGTTACTGTTTTTCCACCGGTATTTGGGCCAGTAATGATTAAAGAAGTATATTCTTTTCCAAGTTCAAAGGTAATAGGAACTACTTTAGAAGAATCTATTAATGGATGTCTTGCTTTTTCTAAATATAAAAATTTTTTATCATTTAAAATAGGAGAAATACCATTTATTTTTTTTGAATATTTGGCTTTTGCAAAAATAAAGTCAATATTACCAATTATATTTAAATCATTTTCAATTTCATTAGCAAATGGAATTAAAAGATTAGATAAATCCTTTAATACTTTTTCTATCTCAATATTTTCTTCTATTTTTAAATTATTAATTTTATTGTTTAATTCAAATACACTCATAGGCTCGATAAAAACAGTAGAGCCACTTGCAGACATATCATGAATAAAACCTTTTATTTGTGTACGATATTCTTCCTTTACAGGAATAACATATCTATCATTTCTAATTGTTACAACAGGATCCATAATATATTTTGAATATGTAGAAGAATGTAATATTTGATTTAATTTTTCCTTAATAGAACCCTCAAAATTCTTTTGATTTCTACGAATATTTTTAAGATTAGTACTAGCATCATCTGAAATAGTGTTTTCATCTAAAATAGAATCAAAAATTCTTTTTTCTACAGACATATTAATATAAAGATTAGAAAATAGAGGTTCTAAATTAGAAAAACTGGACAAATCAAAATTTTCATCATTATAGAAGTATTCTTTTAATAATCTAGCTGATTTTATAATAGTAGCAACTTCTAATAAAGCTTTAGTATTTATTGGAATATCAGATATTAATAACTTTAAATGCTTTGTTATATCAGAAATTTCTAAAATAGGGGGTGTAGATTTTCTAAATAATAAAGTCAAAGCTTCTGAAGTTTTTGATAAATTTAATGAAACCTTTTCTTTTGAAGTAAAAGGTTTTAAATTTAAGCAAAGCTCTTTTCCTAAATATGTTATAGCAAATGTAGATAAAATTTCTAATATTTTATTATATTCTAATTTATTTAAATATTTTTCTTCCATTTTAATTTCTCCTTAAATACATATATATTATGCCACAAAAAGCTTAAAAAATCAAGGAATAGAGAGATTATTAAAATAATAGTATGAAAAATTCAATTTAAAGTATTGACAAATAAAAAAATATTAAGTATAATTTATAACGTGCTCAAGATTAAGAGATGCAGGTGTAGTTCAATGGTAGAATTCCAGCCTTCCAAGCTGGCTATGCGGGTTCGATTCCCGCTACCTGCTCCAATTTAATATTAAATTGCATATAAGAAAATATGCAGGTGTAGTTCAATGGTAGAATTCCAGCCTTCCAAGCTGGCTATGCGGGTTCGATTCCCGCTACCTGCTCCAAGTAAAAAACTTGCAAATATTGCAAGTTTTTCTTTTATTTAGAATATAAATATGTTATAATAAACAAGCAAATAAAAATGCGGGTATAGTTTAGTGGTAAAATTTCGTGCTTCCGACCCGAAGAGGCGGGTTCAATTCCCGCTACCCGCTCCATATTATAACAACTTACGAACTAATAAAGTTTTGTAAGTTGTTTTTATTTTGCATAAAAACAAAAAATGTTCTCTTTTCAAAGGAAAGGAGGGCATTTTTTATGTTTGAGTTTGAAATAATAGATACTTTAACACCAAATACTGAAATACTTGAAATCATAAAAAACTATACATTTACAATTAAAAATGGCAAAGTAAAACATTTGATAAGAACGAATCTGCAATTTATTGAACCAACTGAATATTTAATTACATATCCAATTTTTCTTACAATACTAGAATACAAAGTAAACGAAATAAGTAACAAAAATTTTTACATTAAAGAATACAATCAAAAGTACAATTTAAAAGAAATTAAGCAAATTCTCATAAAATTAAATAAATTTTAAATACAATACCTCGAAAAAATCCTTTCAAAGAATGAGGGAAAAAATTTCTTTCTAAAACAAAAATGTCAGAAAACTACTTTTTGAGTAATTAAATGAAGGAGGTAATTGCATGAGATGTGGAATTTATGTAAGAGTATCAACAGATGAACAAAGAGATAATGGATATTCTATTGATTCACAATTACGAATGATAAAAGAATACTGTGATAAAAATCAATATGATATTGTAGATGTATATAATGATGCAGGACATTCTGGAAAAGACCTAATGCGACCAGATATGCAAAGGTTATTAAAAGACATTAAATCGCACAGAATTGAAAAAATAATAGCAATTAAGGTAGATAGATTAACTAGAAATAATTATGACGGATTTTGGCTTTTAAATTATTGTGAAGAACATGATGTTAAAATAGAACTAATATTAGAGCCTTATGATGTATCTACTGCAAATGGAGAAATGATATTTGGAATGAACTTGGTATTCGGGCAAAGAGAAAGAAAAGAAATTGGAGCAAGAACCAAAAGAGCTATGGAAGAAATGGCATTAGAGAAAGTTCATCCAGCTAAAGCACCTTATGGATATACTAGAAATGTTGAAACAGGTCATTTAGAAGTAGAACCAATTGAGTCACAAGTTGTAAAGAAAATATTTGAGTTATATAAAGAAAATAGTTCAATAAGAAATATTGCAAATATATTAAATGAGGAAAAATCATATATAAAACAAGGTAAATGGAATAGCGATAAAGTGTATAAAATTCTAATAAATTCAATTTATATAGGACTTTTCGCTTATGGAAAAACTAAAAGAAAAGCACAGGATGTTTTATATGTAAAAGATTATTGCGAGCCTATAATTGATGAAAATACTTGGTGCATTACAAGAAAAATACTAGAGAAAAACAAGCATCCTAATTATGGAGAACATATACATCTATTTACAGGAATAATCAAATGTCCTAGTTGCGGAAAAATAATGTCTTCTACTAATTCATATAAGAATAGCGGTACAGAAAAGGAAAAAATCTATTATCATGTAACTTGTAAAAATCCTAATTGCAAATTACAAGGATTACATTATAATTCGGATAAAATTGAAGAAAAGTTATCAAGAGTTTTAAATGAATTAACAAGATATATGTATGAAATGAATAGTGAAATTATAATATGCAATTCTATTAAAACAAAAGATATTAAAGACATAGAGAAAGCTATTGAAAAACTGAAAATGCAAGAGAAAAAATTAGTAGATTTATATCTGAGTTCTAGCTTAAATGTTGAAACTATTAACCATAAAAATGATGTTATCAAGAAAGAAATAGAAAATTTGAATAATAAAAAACGAGAAATTGATCCAAACAATGACTTTAAAGAATACACAGTAGAATTATTAAAAAAGTTAGATTGTAATATTGAAGATAATGAAGTTGTTTTTAAAAACAGACTAGGCTTTACATTTATTTTTAATAGTTTAAATAGAAAATCAAAGAAAGAATTGATAAAAAAATTGATTGAAAGTATAGAAATAAAGAGAGATAAAAGCTACAATATTGAAATAACAAATGTTAATTTTACAGAAGAATTTATGTCAAAAAGTAGTAAAGATTATATAGAATATTTGTATGAAATTTTACAAAATAATAATATAGGCTTTATTTATAAAGAGGCAATTAATGAAGAACAATTAAAAAAATTGAAAGAAGATTATTTTGTATTTTCTAATATAAAAATCGAAAATGGAGAATATGACAAAGAAGATTTAGCAATATATATGGAGTTAATAAAAGCACATTTTAATACAGATGGCATTATAAATTGTCCTTATATTGAGAATGGAAATATAACAGATAACTTAACACTAATATCGAAAAATGTAGTAGAAATTTGATGAAGTTATGATAAAATTTTTATAAAAAAATAGTAGCATAAAATAAGCTAAAAATAACAAATAACAAATTTATGTCCTAGCAAGCAATGAATTTATACTCCCGCACAAATTCAAAGATGAGTTTAGACCCCATACCCCAAAAAAATATAGAATACAAAACAACTATCGTTAACTTTGCAAATTATCCATACATCATATTTGCTTGTTCTAAAATTATGGAAATGGATTCATCTGAACAAAATAAAGTAGCATTGTATTTGTTTAATAGTATAAAATGTAACAAAAAAATCTAAAATATTGGAAAAATTTTACAAAGATATTGAAAAATTGATTTCTATGTGATAAAATCATATACAAAAGGAACGAAATATGGAGAAAATAATTGATGGAATGGGAAAAATAGAATTTGGAAAATTTTATAATAATAAAAATAAAATCATTTCTTCTTTAAACGAATCACCAATTCTAGATAGTCAAAAAGTAAAAAACATTTCACAAAATCAGTTAAAAAAATTGCTAGATAATGAATATATATATAATATTCTATCTCATAGAGATAAAATTGCTGTATATAAAACTAATCCTATTAATTTATTATCTAAATATAGATTTGACATATTTGTAAAATACTACTATGTTAAATCATATATTGAAAACTATAATTTGAATGAAGCCACAAAGATATATTTATCACATATAAAAGCATTTAATAATTTTTATGAACCTGATGGTAGGAAGAATAGTTCAAATGATTTTATAAGAATTTTTAATTATCTTATTGATAACATCAAATCTTGTAATAATTTAGATAAAACTATAATTCCAATTAGTACAACAGGAATTCCTATTGACGGAGCTCATAGAATTGCAATTTCTTTATATTTTGATTTAAGAGTACAATATTGTGTGTTTGACTTACTAGATGGAAAATATGATGAAATGTTTTTTTTACAAAGAGGAATGCCTTATAAATATGTTGAGAAAATAAAAAATATATCTAAAAAAATATTAAAACAAAAATAACTAATGATGAAGATTTAACTTAATGTTATATCTTCATTTTTGCAGATGGAGGAAAAGAATGAGTATAGTAGCATATTATATAATTTTAATTTTAGAAGTTTTTACTGGAATTTGGTGCTTTTATAGAACATTTAAATACATTTATAATCAAAATAAAAAAAGAGAAAATAAATTAAAAGCAATTGCTAAGAAAACCAATATTCTTATTGTTATTCCATGTCTAAGAGAACAAGATATTATTATTCAAACATTAAATCATTTTTTAGAATTAACTGATAATTTAGAGAATGTCAAAGTCTTAGTAGTAACAACACAAAAAGAAGATTTTGAAAAAGAAAAAAATTTGTATTTAAAAGAACAGTTTATAAAGGATATCAAAAACAATACAGAGTTACAAAAACTAATTAACAAATATAATAAAATATTATCAACAAATGAAATTAAAGAAATTTTAAAGTACAGTAAATCAGAAAAAATAGGAGAGATTGCAAAGGATAAGATTGAAAATTCTAAAACTACTAATAATTTGGTGAATAATTTTATAGTTCAAAATCATTTGGAAGAAAAGATATATCATTTTCATTATCCAAATAGTGAAGGAATAATGGCAGATCAACTTAATTATGTATTGAATAATTTTGAATTTAGAGATGAGAAAAATTATTACTTTTCAGTTTATAATGCAGATAGTATCCCGAATAAAGATACTATTAAAGAAATTTTTGACTCCATAAATAGCAATAAATTTCCTAAAGTTATACAACAATATTCCGTTCCAATAAGTAATTGGAATAAATTATCTGATTTAATGAAAGGATTTGCCATATATCAATCAAATTTTGAACTTAGGTATGGATTGATAAATTCATATTTTCCACACAAATTACTGTACACATATGTAGTTGGACATGGAATGTATATTAGAGTTGATATATTAAAAAAAATGGGTGGATTTGAAACAAAATATTGGTGTGAAGATATATATATGAGCTATGTATTAAGAAATAAAGATATATCTATTTATCCTATAAGAACACTAGAAATTATGCAATCACCACAGTATTTATCTATACTAACAAAACAAAATGCTGTATGGTTTAAAACATCATTTGATTGTTTGAAAATATTTAAAGATGTTTTTAAGCAAAATAAAAAGGTTAATTCAAATAGCATAGGTTGGTTAATTCAAAGAATAAGAATGAATATAACATGGTTTGGTTTACCATTGGCATTTTTATATACACTTGTAGTATCCCTATTAAATGAAAATATTATAATGCTTTTGCTATCTGTATTATCATATATAGGAATGATTTTATTAGAGTATGGAAGTACTATCAAGTTAATTGAAAATTTAACAGAAATAGCTTTTAAAAATAAAATAAAAATTTTGTGCAATACAATACTAGCAACTTCTATTTCTAATATAGGACCAATATACGCTTTAATATCACGAAAGAAAGAAAAATATAAAACAGTAAGGTAGGAATAAATATGAATAGAGGAAAAATAATTGTAGTAGAAGGACCTTCTAATTCTGGTAAAACAACAACATGCCAAAATATGAAAAATTATCTTAATTGCATAGTAATTGATGAATGCATGGTATATGAAAAAAATCCTCCTAGGCCATCTAAAAATTATGAACAAGAAATACAAAATCAGTTGTTCTTTTTTGAAGTAGAGAGGCGAAGAATGAAGAAAGCAACTGAACTTGCTTTAGAAGGAAAAAATATTGTTTTAGATAGATGTGCATTATCTACAGTAGCAATTAGCTATGCATTTGAAAAATTAGGTAAATATCTGACATTTAAACATGCAATGCGGTCAATATGAAAAATTGTTTAATGACAGTACATTATTGCAACCAGATGAATACATATTTTTATATACTAATAATGATAGTATAATGCAAAGAAACAAAACAAGAGAAAAAGAATTATCAAAGTCATGGATTAATAGTGCTTTTACAGATTATCAAAACGAATTTTATGAAATAATATCAAGAAAGATACCTAATAGTAGGAGGATATCCACTGATGAGAAAGATAAAATGTATGTAAGTGAAATTATTGCAAAAATTCTAAATGTTCAAGAATTAAATGATAGAGATTTGTAAATAACATTGAAAAAAATATATAGATATAATATAATATGAAAAAATTAATTATATTAATTGGAGGAATGAATATGGCAACATTTTATTTAATTAGACATGGTAAACCAGATTATACATATGGAGATATTCACGGATTTATAGGACAAGGACATGATTTTGCACCATTAAAACAAGATAGGATAAAAGATGTTATAGAAACATCAAAAGATACTAGATTAAAAAATGCACAAATTATTATAGCTTCACCATATACGAGAGCCTTGCAAACAGCTAGCATAATATCCAAAGAAACAGGACTTGAAATTGTGGTCGAACCAGATATAAGAGAATGGCAGCCAGACCTTACATATCAATACAAAAATAGCGATGAAATGAAAGAGTATTATAAAGATTATATTGAAAATAATGGAGTTTATCCTACTAATCAAAAAAGAAAGTGGGAAACAAAAGAAGAATTAAAAAATAGAGTTATGTCTATCATTGATAAATATAAAGAAAAATATGATACAGTAATTGTAGTTGCTCATAAAATGGCGTTTCAATCCATTTGTGATTGTGGAGATATGAAACCTGCTGAAATTTTTAAAACTACTTTTTAAATTAAACTAGAAATGGAGAAAATATAATGAATGAATATTTTGAGGAATTAAATGAAACTGTGAAAGAGTATTTTAAAATATTGTCAGATGAAATACCAGATTTTTTATATGACTATATAAATACTCATGAAATGCAAAGAATAGGAAAAATTGGTTGTGCTTGTGGAACAGACTATACTAAAATATTTAATAATAAATTTTTTTACTCAAACTTAGACCATAGTATAGGAGTTGCATTAATTATTTGGAACTTTACAAAAGACAAAAAGCAAACGATTGCAGGACTTTTTCATGATATTAGTACACCTGTATTCAAACACTGCATTGATTTTATGAATGGAGATCATGAAACACAGGAATCTACTGAAGAATTAACAACATATATGATAAAAAATTCAAAAGAAATAATGAAATTGCTAGAAAGAGATAATATAAAAGTGGATGAAGTAGACGATTATCATATATATCCAATAGCAGATAATGATACTCCAAAATTATCAGCAGATAGATTAGAATATACTTTCACTAATGGATTATATTTTAAAGAAGTTTGGGATGTACAAAAAATTAAAGAAATTTACTTAAATATTGAAATACAGAAAAACGAAGAAGGTATAGAAGAATTATGCTTTAAAGATAAAAATATAGCAGAAAAATTTATAGATGGTGCAAGTCAATTATGGCCATTGTGGGTATCTAATGAAGATAAATTGGCAATGCAATTTTTAGCAGATACTGTAAAGAAAATGTCGGAAAATAATCTTTTAACGAAAAAGGATTTATATACCTTATCTGAAAAAGAAGTAATAAATAAAATAGAAAATTGTACTGATGAAAAAATTTCAAATTGTTTCAAACTTTTTAGAAATTCAACAGAAATACATGAAAGTGATTCACCTGTTCATGATAAATATTGTGTTAGTATAACTGCTAAAAGAAGATATATAATTCCATTGGTTGTATATGATAAATCTTGTAAAAGAATAAATTCCATTTCTGATTTCGCTAAAGAAAGAATAGATAATTACTTAAAATTCAAACCCAAAAAATATGCATATTTAGATTTTGATTTTTAATTAAAATAAATTTATACTCAAGAATCAACATTTTAATTATATTAATTAATTTTTTGAATAGCTATAATTTTAAGCTGTGAACTGTAACCATGAATAGAATAATTTGTGAAAAATACAATTTTTTATTGCATTTTTATAGTACATTATGTATAATTATTTCATATTTTAGAAAGAGAATAAAGTTCGTAACTTGTACGTAAACCGCTCCAAAAGATATAATCGTCTCACCAATGTGACGTTTGTTAGAAATCAACTGAAATATGTTGATTTTTTTATACAAATAATTAACAAAAAAAGAAAGAATGATAAAAATTAGAAAAAAGATATAAAATTAAATGTTTATATTTAAATAGCGATGAAAAAAATGTTAGATAAGAAAGCAAAAAAATATGACTCACGAATTCAATTATAATAAGATTTTTAAATAATTAATACTTAATAATAAATATAAAAGAATACTATTTAATTTTTGATAAGATAGATAAAGACAATGCCAACTAAGCATTGTCTTTATCTTATAAAATTTAGTTTTCATATTTTTTAATATCTTTTACATTAAAAGCTGTTATTAGTATTGACGATGTTAAAAGGAGCATTGTTATATTAAGTATATACTGATTCATAGATAAACCTGCAATTAGCAATAGTATATATCCAAATATTCTTCCTAAATTTAATATACATTCCCTTAAAGAAAAAAATTCACATTGATTGTCTTTATCAATAATAGAACTATCTGATATATTAAATAATCTTATCTCTCTTGCTAAAGTAAGTATTGATGTAAATATAACATAACAAAAATTATAAGTAATAATTGTAAAACTATTCTTACATAACATTAATATTAAAACTGAAATAACTGGAATTATACCTGAAATAATTATTATATTTTTATCATTTCTATTTTTATATATTTTTCCGTATAGTTTTACAAAAATCATAGATAATATAGTAGCAATAGTAGTTATTATTCCTAAATTCATATTAGTCTTAAATGAATTAAAAATTAAAATAGTGATTAATATTTCTAATGCCCCATCACTCACATTCATGCCAATAAAAAATTCAACTATTGATATTTTTCTGATTTGCTTATTATTTTTAATAATTTTTAAAGTTTTTAACAAATTAAATTTACTTAAACTATTATTATTTTCTGGATTAAGTAAAAAAGATAAAATAATTTGTATAAATGAAATAACTAAAATAATTATTGCAGTAAGCTCGTAATCAGTTATAGTTATAATAGAACCTAATAATATAGGGCATAAAATTCCTATTATAGAAGAAATAATCTTTGATTTGACTGTGAATTCCGTCCTATTATTGTTATCAATTTTATTAATGACAAATAAATTATAAGAAAACCAATAAGTACTAGAAGAAATTCCATAAACAATTGATAATATAGGTAAATAATTAATTATTTTTTCTTTAAGAATTATAATGAGCATTACATAAAAGAAATTAAGTATAACGCCAACTCTAAACATTCCAATTCTAAACTTTCTTTTAATAATACTTGCAACAATAAAACTACAAATAGCAAGCATTATATATGAAAATATGTAATACGAAGACAAATCAATTATACTCTCTTTAGATGTTTTAATAAAATAAGCAGTTAAGAAAGGACCTAAAAATAAAACCATTACTTTTTTTATTGCATTTATTGTTATTATTATATTTTCTTCTGATTTTAAATTTTTCATATCGATACTCCATATATTAATTTATCTATTAATTCTGATACACTGTTAACAACATTTTTATTACAAATACTTAGCAATTCATCAACAGAATTTTTCATACAATAACCATTAAATTTCTTAACCATTTCAATATCACTATATCCATCGCCGATGGTATAAGTGCTAATTATTTTTTCTAATTCAACAATTTTGTTAATTGCTAGTGATTTATTTGTTTTATTTGATATTATTTCAATTGAATTATATGTAACATAAAAGCAGTTCACATATTTCTTATATTTACTTAATACCTTATTCACCATCTCAAACGCCTTTTCTTTTGAATGATATTTAACATTTATTTTTGTTAAATTCCCATCAGAAATATCACATCTGCTATTTTTTAAATTACAAAAAAAATATTTTGCTGCTAAATTTAAGTCTAAATCATTAATTATATTTTTTACAATTTCATTTTCTATTGAGTGATACTCCAATATATTATCATTTTTATCTATAATAGTGGCTCCATGATTTATAATTGCATAATCATAACAAAAATTATATTCAATCACCTTATTTTTTAAATCTTGATAACTTCTTCCTGTTGCAATAACAAAAATATTACCATCATTTTTAAATTTTTCCACAGATCTTATATTCGTTTTTATATCATCATCATTCAAATAGAAAGTTTGATCATAATCAGATATTAATAAAATTTTTCCTATCAATGAATTATTTAATTTTAAATCTCTTTGCATATCTTTTACTCCTAATTTTAAATTATCAATATTATACTATAAATATTAAAAATATTCTATACTACAATTTAAAAAATCTATAATATACGATATGATTTATTTATCAGTTAATTTAATCAATCTTGGGTTCGTATACGTGTATCGTTAAGGCTCTAATTGAAAACAGCTTACAAACTAATAAAATTTTTAAAGTTGTTTTTTTATGTCAAAAAAACTTATACTTAAGTGCTGGAACATTTGCAAAAAACTAGCTTTTTGTAGTATAATTGTGTTATGCTAGATTTTTAGCATTTATTTATATACCCCCTGGTTACATTATAGGGTTGAAATAATATAGTTTCACAAAAACAACAAGAAATAATTTAAGGAGGTAAAAATATGATTATTGGAGTAGGAGAAAACAGCAACACAAAATGTGCAATGAATTTTGGCACACATAATGGAATATTTCATTGTGACGAGGTCGTTGGCATTGCAACACTTGAAATTGCACACATGAACACTGATGTATATGTGGTGCGGACAAGAAACCTTGATGAGTTGAATAAACTGGATATCGTAATTGATATTGGAGGCGGAATGTTAGACCACCATATGGCAGGCTTCAATGTATGCAGACTTACAGGCGAAAAATACGCTAGTGCGGGACTGGTATGGAGGAAATTTGCAGAAGAAGCTATCAAGAATGTTATAACCAAAGAAGGTATATCTATCGATGATGACGAAATCAAGGAAATTAAAGAGCAGATTGACAGAGAAGTTATCATTCCAGTAGATACAGAAGACAATGGCGAGAAGATTAGCAGTCATACATTTAGCTTTATCTCGAAATTTATTCCGTCATGGTTGGAAACTCCAAATTACGACGAAGCTTTCAGCAGAGTGGAGGCAATTGTGTTTGGTATTCTGAAAGAAATCATTAAAGATAAGGTTGTACAAGTTGCTACTAAAAAAGAACTTCAAAAGAGATATGACTGCGTCAATGATGGGATTTTGGAAATTCCTGTGCAAACAATGCCGTGGCTCCAAGATGTTGTAAAATATAACGAGAGTCATGACTATAGAGTGAAGTTTATAATTTTTCCGTATCCTGCAGGAGGCTGGGCAGCACAAAGTGTTCCGCCATCAATTGAAAAGAAATTTGAACAGCTTGTTTCTTTTCCTAAAAAATGGGCTGGCGGAAATGAAAAGACCTTGCCTGAAATTTCTGGGATACAGGATGCAATATTTTGTCACAATGGGTGTTTTTTTATAAGAGCCAAGACTAAGGAGTCCATCATTGAAATGTGCAGAATTGCTATGAATTAAGCAAACAGTAACAACCAACAATCATAACAGGAGAACGATTCTTTGTTCTCCTGTTTACTTATATAGTATTATTTTCACAAGCTCTAACTAATCTGTTCATTATACTAAGTCCTAAATTTTTTTCTTCTAAACCTTCAATTATTGCAAGGCCACAATCCATTTTATCTACTTTTCTTAAACTAGAAAAGATATTACTAGAAATCTCTTTAAGATTACTTTTACTACCTAAATTAATGAATTTACTTTCTGAAATATTAATATGTTCCTTATCTTCTATAAATCCTAAAACACAACAGTTGTTATTTTTAGAAATTAAGTTATTTATTTTATTAATTTGAGTAGAGCCTTTTTTTACCAAAATACATTTTGTCTTTGGAGCATAGTGCTTATATTTCATTCCAGGACTTTCAACCTTTTCATTTTCTTTAACTCTACAAAATAATTTATCACTAAGTTTTACAGTTCCGAATAACGTTTTTTATATCTTCTTCAGTAATAAATCCTGGTCTAAGAATAACTGGAACACCATCTATAACTTTTACAACTGTAGATTCAATTCCAATATTACATTTACCACCATCAACTATTATATCTACTTTACCATCAAATTCTTCTTTAATATCTTCTACGCAAGTACCGCTAGGTTTAGTTGATAAATTTGCACTAGGCGCTGCAAGAGGAATATTAGTTTTCTCAATAACTTTATTAACAATTTTGTTATTAGGCATTCTAATACCAACCGTTTCTCCGAAAACAAGTTACAGTATCACAAATACATTTTTTCTTAGTCAGTATAAGTGTGAATGGACCTGGCATAAAAGTATCAATTAGTTTTTCTTCTATCTCGTTTGGTCTTTCTACAATATCATAAATCATCTCTTTACTACTAACATGAACTATTAAAGGATTATCTTGTGCTCTACCTTTAGAAGTGAATATTTTTTCACAAGCCTCATCTGAAAAAGCACTAGCAGCAATTCCATATACTGTTTCTGTTGGAAGTATGACTAAACCGTTATCTTTTAAAACTTCTATAACATTATTTAATTCATTTTCTTTTATATCATTTTTCCAATTATATATTTTTGTCATTTAAATTACCTCTTTTACAATGTATAATTATACTAGAAAATAAAACTATTGTAAAGTTTTTTTCAATATTTTAATGTATAAAAAATTACTACGTTTTAATTGCAATAATATTAAATTAAATATATTATACCTACAAAAATAAATATGGAAGATGGATTAAGAAAGAAGATAAGTATTTAAAATAAATCCTATTTTATTATCAAACCAAAAATAGTAGCAATAATTGAAGCTTGATACGCAGATATTATTGCTCCTTTTAATTCTAGAGGAGATATGATAATTCCATCAATTTGGCAGTTAGATAAATCTACATTATTTAAAGTTGTTTTTGAAAAAGTAGAAAGTACTAGATTACATTCATTAAATTCTATATTTGAAATATCTGTTTCACAAAAAGTAGAAGTTTCTAAATTACAATTGTTATAATATACGTTTTTTATTCTTGCAAAAGAAAAGTTAGAATACTTTAAATTACAAGTACTAAAACATATATTATATAAAGAAGAATTAGAAAAATTCACCCCTACTAATTTACAATTTACAAATTCACATCTTACAAAATTAGACTCACTAAAATCTGTATTAGAAAAATCGCAATTTTCAAATATTATATCCGTAAAAGAGGTTTTATTAATTCTTATATTTAGCATATGACAAGAACTAAATTTACATTTTTCAAAATCAGAATTATATAGTTCAATATTAGTATCTAATTCATAAAAATTGTAGTTAGATATTTCATCTCCAATTTCTATAGATTTATTAATTAGATCTTCAAAATTATTATTATCAATGTAATTATCTAATAATGCAATTATTGGTTTTTGAATTTTCATTTTTATCACCCAAATGTATTATACAAATTATTAATAAAAAAGCAAACAATATATAGTAATTTTTTAAAGATTGTGATATATATTAATAAAAAGAAAGGGTGGTAATATGAAAATAAAGGACATAAAACAATTAGAACAAATAGCAAAAAATGTAAGAATAGACATTATTAATGAAGTTTACAATGCACAATCTCGGACATCCAGGAGGGGCATTATCTATAGCAGATATTTTAACAGTTTTATACTTTAATCAAATGAATATTAACGAGAAAGACCCAAATGCACAGCAAAGAGATAGGTTTGTTTTATCAAAAGGACATGCATCTAGTGGATTATATGCAGTTTTAGCAGAAAAAGGATATTTTGATAAAAACGAATTACAAGGATTTAGAAAATTAGGAAGTATGCTTCAAGGACATCCAGATATGAATAAAGTTCCAGGAGTAGATTTTTCAACAGGTTCTTTAGGACAAGGATTATCAGTTGCAAATGGTATGGCAATTGCTTCTAAATTAGATAAAGCAGGATATAGAGTATATACAATTTTAGGCGATGGAGAAATGGAAGAAGGACAAATCTGGGAAGCGGTAATGTCAGCTGTTAAATATAAGTTAGATAATTTATGTGTAATAGTAGATAATAATTATCTTCAAATAGATGGTACAGTAAGAGAAGTAAAAGGTTTAAAACATATAGGTGATAAATTAGAACAATTTGGATTTGAAGTTATAAAAGTAGATGGACATAATATACAAGAATTAATAGAAGCTTTTGAAAACGCTAAAAAAATAAAAGATAAGCCAACAGCAATTATAGCAAATACTATAAAAGGAAAAGGAGTTTCTTTTATGGAGGATAATGTAGCTTGGCATGGAAAAGCACCAAATAAAGAAGAATATGAATTAGCAATAAACGAGTTAGGAGGAAAGTAGTATGAATTTTGATAAAAAGATTGCTACTCGCCAAAGTTATGGTGAGGCTTTGTGTGAATTAGGTAAAAAAAATAAAAATATAGTTGTTTTAGATGCTGATTTATCTACTGCTACTAAAACTAATATTTTTGCAAAAGAGTTTCCAGATAGATTTTTTGATATGGGAATTGCTGAACAAGATATGATATCAACTGCTGCTGGTCTTGGTGTAAGTGGTAAAATTCCATATGCTTCTTCATTTGCAGTATTTGCAGCAGGTAGAGCATATGACCAAATAAGAGCAAGTATTGCTCATACAAATGCAAATGTTAAAATTTGTGCAACACATAGTGGAATTACTGTTGGAGAAGATGGAGCTACACATCAAATGTTAGAAGATATTGGCTTAATGAGAGGACTTCCAAATATGAAAGTATTTTCACCTTCAGATGATATACAAACAAAATGGATTATAGAAGAAATTTCTAAAATAGAGGGTCCTTGTTATGTAAGACTTTCAAGGCTTGCTACTCCGATAGTATATGATGAAAAGCAAAAATTTGAAATAGGAAAAGCTATTCAATTTGGAGAAGGAACAGAAGCTACAATTATTGCTACAGGAATAACTGTAGTAGAAGCATTAACAGCACAAGAAGAATTAAAAAAACAAGGAATACATATTAGAGTAATAGATATGTGGAGTATAAAGCCTATTGATGAGGAAATTATTATAAAAGCTGCAAAGGAAACTAAAAAAATTATAACAATAGAGGACCATAGTGTTATAAATGGATTAGGAACTGCAGTATCAGAAGTGTTAACACAAAATTATCCTAGCAAAGTTATAAAAATGGGAATTAAAGATGAATTTGGAAAATCTGGAAAAGCAGAAGAGCTTATGTCATATTTTAAAATAACGGCAAAGAACATAATTGAAAAAGTAAAAGAATAATTGTGAATTTTGTGTGAATTTAGCATTTATAAGAAAATAAGAGAAAAACAAGATATAATGAAGAGAAAACATCATTTTTATCTTGTTTTTTTGTAGATAAAGTATTGCAAAGTAAATAATTTATTGTTATGATGTATTTGTATGATAGTATTTAAAATAATCTAATACTAAGGAGCAAGAAATGATAGAATTTAGAAATGTAAGTAAAACATATAATACGGGAACAGAAGCTGTAAATAATGCTAATTTTCAGATTGAAAAAGGAGAATTTGTATTTTTGGTAGGTTCATCTGGTTCAGGTAAATCAACAATGATTAAAATGATATTAAAGGAAGAAGAACCAACATCAGGGAATATAATTATAAATGGAAAAGATACTACTTTCTTAAAGCCTAAAAGAGTACCTTTTTTAAGAAGAAGTATGGGAGTGGTTTTTCAAGACTTTAGATTGCTTCCAGATAAAACAGTATATGATAATGTTGCATTTGCAATGTACATAGTAAAAGCAACACCAAGACATATTAGAAGACAAGTTCCAATGGTACTTTCTTTAGTAGGGTTAAGCGGAAAAGCAAAAATGTATCCTAATGAATTATCAGGAGGAGAACAACAAAGAGTAGCATTAGCAAGAGCGTTAGTTAATAACCCATCAATGCTAATTGCGGACGAACCAACAGGAAATTTAGACCCAGATACAGCTTGGGATATTATAAGTTTAATAAATGATATTAATGCAAGAGGTACAACAGTAGTTGTTGCAACACATGCCAAAGATATAGTAGATAAAATGAAAAAAAGAGTTATACATATAAAAGATGGATATATAGTAAGAGATGATAAAAAAGGTGGGTATGATTGTGAGATATAATGTTATAGGATACCTTTTAGGTGAAGGATTTAGAAATATATTAAAAAACAAAAAATCAACTTTTGCATCACTTGGAATTATGTGTGCAACAATGATTATATTTGGATTTTTCTTTTGCATAGGAGAAAATGTTAATCATATAATGACAACTATAAAAGATGCACAAGGAATTAGAGTTTTTATAAAAAATGAAGCTGATGAAGATGAAGTAAAAGCAATTGGAGATAAAATAAGAGCTATTAATGGTGTTCATACAGCAGATTATAAATCTAAAGAAGATGCATTAAACCAAATGAAAGAGGGATTTAAAGAAAAACAATTTTTACTAGCACCATATGAAAAAAACAACATATTTCCAGCATCTTATATTGTAACTTTAACTGATTTAAATTTAAGTAAAACTGTTCAAGAAGAAATTTTAAAAATTGATAATATTAAAGGTATAACAAGTAGTGACCAAACAATTTCAACATTAATAGGGTTAGCAAACGGAATAAGAATTGGTACAGCAGTATTTTTAGTACTTTTAATTATAATATCAGTATTTATTATTTCAAATACAATAAAACTTGCAGTTCATGCAAGAAGAAAAGAAATATCAATTATGAAATATGTTGGAGCTACAAATAGTTTTATAAGATGGCCATTTATAATAGAAGGTATGCTTATTGGAATATTATCTGCAGCAATATCTATTTTACTAATAGGAATTTTATATAATGCAATTACAAATGGTATAATGGAATCAACAATAGCATCAACAATAAATTTAAGTTTACTTAGTTTTTCAGATATGTTTAGTTTAATTATATTTGTATATATGGGAATAGGAATAGGAATAGGAGTTTTAGGTAGTAGCATATCTATGAAAAAATATTTAGATGTATAAGGAGATAACAAAAAATGAATAAAAAATTAATTACATTTTTTATTCTGATTCTAATAAGCTTATTAATTACTGTTACAGTATTTGCAACAGATATTAATGATTTAAACAATAAGAAAAATGAAATAAATAATCAAATAGCACAAACAAATGAAGAATTAACAACAATACAAAGTGAAATGACAACAACATTAACACAAATACAGCAATTAAATGAATCTATTTCACAATATGAAAAGGATTTATCAGAATTAGAAGGAAAGTTAGAAAATTTACAAAATTCAATTGATGAAAATGAAGAAAAGCTAAAAGCATCAGAGGAAAAATATAAAACACAAAAAGAGGGAGCAGAAGAAAGATTAATTGCTATGTATGAAGCAGGCGATGTACAATATTTAGATGTTTTATTAAATTCAACAAGTGTAATAGATTTCATATCTAATTATTATTTAGTAACAGAACTTGCTAAAAGCGATTCCGAAATTTTAGAAGAAATTGAAAGAGAAAAAAATAGTATAGAACTTGCTAAAAAAAGTTTAGAAGATCAAAAAGAGCAATCTAAAACAATTAAGAATAAAAAAGAGCAAATGTGGGTTGCACTTCAAAATACTAAAACAATTCAAAATAGTTATATGAATAAATTATCTACAAAAGAAAAAGAAGTTCAAACTAAATTAGATAATATGCAATCACAAGTAGACCAAGTAGAAGCGGAAATAAGACAAATACTTTTATCTAAGTTAGATAGTACATATGTAGGAGGTGTAATGGCATGGCCAACACCAGGATATACAAGAATAACATCACCATATGGAATGAGAACACATCCAATAACAGGAGTTTATAAATTACATACTGGAGTTGATTTAGGAGCACCATTAGGATCAAATTTTATAGCAGCAAATGATGGAGTTGTAGTTAAAGCAGGATATAATTCAGCATATGGAAATATGGTAATAATAGATCATGGTGGTGGAGTATCAACTTTATATGCACATGGAAGTTCAATAGAAGTAACATTAGGACAACAAGTAAAAAGAGGAGATATAATATTAAAGGTAGGATCAACAGGATATTCAACTCGGACCACATGCCCACTTTGAAGTAAGAATAAATGGAGAATATGTAGATCCAATACCATATATTACAAGCACAACTCAAAAAGAAGAAAATAATACAACTAATAATTAATAAATTGGAGGAAAAAATGAAAAAAATATTAAAAACCGTTGTAGTAATAATTATATCAATAATACTTTGTAGTACATGTACTTTAGCAAGTTCTAAAACAGACCTTGAAAATCAACAATCTGAAATAAATGGTCAAATAAAAGATAAACAAATAGAACTAAATCAAATAAAAGGAGCAATATCTAGTGCTGTTGAAGAAATACAAAAAGTATCAGATACAATAGAATCATATGAAGATGAAATTTCTTCTTTAAGTAGTAAATTATCAGAACTTCAAAAAACTATTAATGAAACAGAAGCAAAATTAAAACAAGCACAGAAAGATTATGATGATCAACAAGAATTATTAGATGAAAGACTTGTAGCAATATATGAAGCAGGTGATGCTTCATACTTAGATATACTTTTAAGTTCAGGAAATATAGTAGAGGCTATATCTAATTATTATCTAGTATCACAACTAGCACAAGCAGATACAGATTTATTAGAACAAATGGAAAAAGAAAAACAAGAAATAGAAGATGCAAAAACAAAATTAGAAGAAAGCAAAAAAGAAATTGTTAGTGTTAAAGCACAAAAAGAATCAAAAGCAGTGGAATTAAAAGCACAAAAAACACAAAAAGACCAAAAAGTAGCAGCTTTATCTGATGACCAAAAAGAGTTACAAGCAGAATTAGATCAGTTTAATAAAGATAAACAAGCAATAGCATCAAAATTAGCAGAAATAGCAAGACAAGAAGCTGCTAATGGTAGTGGAAAAGATAATATATCAAATACACCAAGTAAAAGTGGATATATAAGTCCAATAGCAGGACTTACAAAATCAAATATAACTTGTGGATATTATGGATATTCAGGTCATACTGGAGTAGATTTTAGTGGTGGATTATATGGAAAAACTGTAAGAGCCGTTAAGTCAGGTACAGTAGTAATATCTACAGCAAAATATGGTTCGATTAAGAATTATGGATCAAATGGTACATATGTTGGATCATATGCAAGTTATGGAGAATATATAATTATAAATCATCATGATGGAACTATGACTCTTTATGCACATGGAAAACCAGGATCTAGGTTAGTCTCAGCAGGGCAAGAAGTATCACAAGGACAAGCAATAATGCAAGTAGGAAATACAGGAAATGTGTTACCAAGACCAACACCTTCAAATCCATTAGGAGGAACACATTTACATTTTGAAGTTAGAGTAAATGGTAGTCCAGTAAATCCAACACCATATTTACCTTAATTTTCTTATTCAAAATAAAAGGATTTAAAAGTTTAAAGCTTTTAAATCCTAATTATTTTAAAAATTAGTGTTAAACAAATAAAAGAGTAGTATAATATATAAGAACTTATAAAGAGAGGATATAAAATATATGGATTCAAATAAAAAACAAAATATATATAAAATAATAATGTTAGTTATATTAACAATATTAATAACAGCATTAGTAACAACAATAGGAGTGTATAATTATATAAAACCTAATTCAGTTATAAAATATGTAACTTCTTCAACTGGAAGTAGTAATATAGCAGCTACTTTAGAAAATTTTAGAAAAATAATAAATAATAATTATTTAGGAGAAATAGATGAAACTAAATTATTAGAAGGAGCTATAAAAGGATATGTTTCAGGCTTAGATGATCCATATAGTGAATATTACACTAAAGAAGAAATGAAAAGCTTTACAGAGGAAACTTTAGGAAACTATACAGGAATTGGAATTTATATGACAAAGGATACAGAAAAAAATATGGTTGTTGTATTAACACCTATAAAAGACTCACCAGCAGCAAAAGCAGGAATACTTTCTGGAGATATAATTACTAAAGTTGATGGAGTAACTTATACTGGAGACCAAATGACAGAACTTTCAAATCAAATTAAATCAGGCGAAATTGGAACAACAGTAAAATTAGAAGTATTAAGAGGTAATGAAACTAAAGAATTTGAAATAGTAAGACAAAATGTTAAAATAAATCATATAAATGCAGAAAAACTATCTAACAATATAGGCTATTTAGAAATATCAACATTTGATGAAGGTTGTAGTACTGAATTTAAAAAAGAATATGAAAATTTAAAAAATCAAGGGATAACATCACTTATAATAGACTTAAGAAATAATGGTGGAGGAATAGTTGATGAAGCATTAAATATAGCAGATTTAATTGTAGAAAAAGACAAAACATTATTAATTACAGTAGATAAAAATAATAAAGAAGAGGAAACAAAATCAAAACAAGACCCAGAAATAAATATGAAAATAGTAGTATTAACAAATCAAAATACAGCAAGTGCATCTGAAATATTAGCAGGAATATTAAAATCATATAATAAAGCAACAATAGTAGGAACAAAAACATATGGAAAAGGTGTAATACAAAAATTAATGACATTATCAGATGGAAGTGGAATAAAAATAACAACAAATGAGTATTATACACCAAATAGAGAAAAAATAAACAAAGTAGGAATAACACCAGATGTAGTAATAGAACTACCAGAACAATTACAAAATAAATTAACAATAGAACAAAAAGATGATACACAATTACAAAAAGCAATAGAATTGTTAAAATAATAAATAAAAGGGGCTAATTAGAATACGCCATAATTAATAAAAAATGTGAAATAAATTTTGATAAAAATCAAAAAAGTTTCACATTTTTTATTGTATCATATTTTATTTGAAAACAGTTGAAAATTATTATATAAAATTTAGTATCAAAAGAACAAGAAAAGGTTATACTAAAAAATAGTAAAAATAGAACAAATATTTTTACATAACTGTAGGCTTTTACTTGACAAAAGCCTACAGTTATGTTTATAATTTAAAAGGGGTACAAAAAAATGTTATTTTATTATAAAGAGTTATTAGAAAAGAATTTTAATAGATATGAAATAGAAAAGAAGATAAAAAATAAAGAGTTATTTAAGGTATCAAAAGGCATTTATTCAGATGAAGAATATCCAAGTGATTTGGCTATTATAACAAAAAAATATCCTAAATCAATACTAACATTAAATAGTGCTTTTTTTTATTATGATTTAACAGATAAAATACCAGAATATCATTATATAGCAACAGAAAGAAAATCTCATATTATAAATGAAAATTCAGTAAAGCAAATATTTACAACAAAGAATTTTTTAGATATTGGCGTAACAAAAATGAAAATAGAAGATACAGAAGTAAATATATATGATAAAGAGAGAATATTAATTGAGCTAATTAGATATAAAACAAAATTGCCATATGAATTATATAAAGAAGTTTTAAATAATTATAGAAAAATAAAAGAAGAAATTAATTTTATAAAAGTATATAAATACGCAAAATTATTTAATAATTCATATATAATTAAAACTATTGAAACGGAGGTTATATAATGAATAGTCTACAAGACTGTATAAATGAGTACGTAAAAGACGGATATACAAGAAATTATGCAATTTCAAAGGTCTGTCAAGATATTATAATAAATAGAATATATAATTCTAAATATAGTGATAGAATTACAATAAAAGGTGGAGTTGTAATGTTTCACTTGACTCGGAAATATTCGTAGAGCAACAATAGACATAGATATGGATTTAATAAATATGTCTATAGCAACAGACAACATAGTAAATATTTTTATGGAATTAGGGAAATTAGATAATATTGATGGTTTTAAATTAGAAATAGATAAAGATAAAATTGAAGAATTATCACATCAAGATTATCACGGAAAAAGATTAACTGTTACAATATCGGATAAATATAATAAAAGTTATCATATAAAATTAGACATTGGAGTACATAAACATATTGATATATTGCAAGATACATTGTTGTTAGATACAAAGATAATAGAGGATAACATTAGTTTTTTAGTAAATCCTAAAGAGCAAATATTTGTTGAAAAGATTATTCCATTATTAAAATTTGGTCCACTTTCAACAAGATATAGAGATATATTTGATTTATATTGGTTAATTAAAAAAGGAAAATTAGATAAAAAACAAATATTAAACTATATGAAAATTTTAATTTTTAATACAGATATTGAAATAAAAAATATTAGTGATGTTTCAAATATTATAAATTTAGTTTTAAGTGAAGATATGTTTATTAAAAATTTATCTAATAACAATAACTGGACTGGAGAAAGTATTAATAAAATATTAGATACAATAAAGGAATATATAGTATAATTCCTTTAAAAAGAACTATTTTTAAAAAATCTCAAAAACCTATTGTCAAAAATAATAAGATTAGGTAGAATATAAATAGTAGATTAGGTAGAATATAAATAGTAGATTAATTAAAAGAACCAATTTAAAGCTCCTTTAATAAGGAAGCTGGCGCGAAGCGACTGAGGGTTCTTAAATCAATAAATTTTATACAAGGGGCTAATTAGAAGCCCCTTATTTTTTATCTAATTAAAAACATATAGCTTGGTAAGAATAAAATAACACTACTTAAAATAATTATACAAGTTCCGCCAAAAATATTTTGATTGGTTTTTATTTCAAAAATAGCATATGAAACTGACTTTATAAAACTATATAATGATATTATAAATATTAAAAGTAACATATTTTTTCCTCTTTTTAAATTAAGTTCCTATTAATAAAAATTCAGATTTAACATGAGTATTTACTGTTACATCAAAAAATGAATTTTTATAATTTTCTGACCAATTATAGTTTGTGAAATCTTCTTGTGTTAAAAATTTTGATAAAATGTGTTTTCCAAATCCTGTAATATCAGAGCCAAATTCTTTTGATGTTTTATATAAATAGTTTAAAATAGTTTCTTTTAAATAACTACTTATACTATCAGAAATAGAATCTAACTTTTCCTGTGTTAAATTAGATGTAGTATCACCTATAGATAAAATTCTAGCATTTAAAGAAACATTTATTTTAAAATAAGGAGAACCATTTATAATGTCTGCAGTTACTTTTGAGTCTGATTGTTGATATAAATATAAATCAATAATTTCATCACTATTAGAACCACTTGGAACAGTAATTGTAGAATTTTTAAATTCATTTCTAATAATTAAATAAGAAAGAGTTTCTAAAGGTTTTAATTCTCCAACTAATTTATCATTTTTAAAAACAGCAAGACCAAAGGTTTCAGATCTTATTTCTGGTTTTTCAGAATCACTATCAGAACTTTTGTCAGAGCTTTGTTTAAATGTATCTAAAGAATTGTTAAAACTATTAGAAGTGCCAGTATTTATGCCACCTAAAATAGCAACACTTTCACAAGCATTACATTTTAGCCTGTTGAAAAAATCGCCTAATTTTATATTAGCTGTATAGCCAGTATATTGACTGGATATAGGAACTTTTTCATAATATTTTGTTACTAAATTCTCTAAAATAGGCTTAGAATTTTCAATAAAATCTTTTGCATCACATTTTGAAACAACAACATTTGCATCTGGTCTTATTTCTATTTTATTCATTAAACTATATATTTCTTTTGAAATACCACGACTCGCTACTTCTTCAGAAAAAACTATAATTTTGCAATGTGATAAATTTATTTCTTTACTAATGTAAGTGTTCATTAAGTTTATACCAGAATCTATTGAAGGACTTTCAACAGAATTTGTAATGGTTGGAGAAACATCTGAACTACCTTCTCCAGAAGAATTTGATTTTGTAAATTGAAATGTAATTTTTAAATTATTATTACTTCCAGTATCTATACCAATAGCAACAGCATAAGCTAAATCATTAACGCTTTGACTAGTATATGAAGCTGTAAACAAAGTACTAAAAGTAAAGATTAAAATTAATAATAAAAAATATTTAGAAGAATGTTTAGACATTATTAAACATCACCTCGATTTTTATTTAATTTTTTAAATTTTAAATTTGCTAAAATTAATGTAATAATACTAATTCCAAAAACTAAAATTAAAACAAAATATTTATAAATTGTATTTTCTATAAATTTTAATTGAATAGTAGTTTTAGGAATTAGACAAACACTAAAAAACAAAAGACAAAATAGTGAAGTTAAAGGTTTAGTATTTTTTATATTAGTTATTTCCTTAAAAATCATTATACACAATCCAGTTACAATACTAATATAGCTTAAAATTGATAGAATCCATATAAGTAAGAATATTGCATCTAATCTTTGAAAAAAACTACCAAATTCAATATATCTTGATGCTAAATAAAGAGGCATTATTTCTTCTGAAGCAAGAGTAACAGGAAACATAAATAAAAGTGTAGCAACACTTAAAAGTAAATAAATTCCAGATATGCAAATACTAATTAAAGATACTTTTTTTAAAGCCTCTTGCTTAGCAATAAGAGGTGGTAAAAAATAAATAAATGCAATTCCAGCAAAGGCAAAAATATTGCTCATACCACTTAAAAATGTTGGATTAAAGCCATTACCTAAAATTGGAAAAATGCTTTCAAAAGTAAAATTTTTTAAATTACTAATAAAAATAAAAAATATGCTAAATAAAATAATAGGCAGAACAAGCATACTACTTCTAATTATAGCTTTAAAATTAAGTTTATTAACAATTAAAACTCCAATAAAAAACATAGCTAAAATAAGACTAATAGAAGTTCTTTGAAAGTATATAATTTTTAAATTCTCACAAAAACTTCTAAGTAAAATACTTCCAATTAAAATAAAATAAATTAAAAATAAAATACCAATAATAAATTTAAAAATTTTTCCACCTAAAAAATTTGAAATATCTAAAATGTTAGAATTAGGAAAGTTTTTTAAAAGTTTACTTACTAAAAATGTAATTAAAAAAGCTATTATAAAAACAAATACAATATTTATTAAAGAAGAAGAACCACAAGAAGCAATTATACTTGTTGGAAGATTAAGTATAATATGGTTAATTAATATAATTAAAATAAATGAAACTGCCTCAAAATTTCCTATTCTATTTTGGTTCATAATTTTATCCTTTCGTTTTGTATCTCCAATTCATACTAATTTTTCCTTGAGAATTAGGTTTTTTAGTATTTAGGTAATCAGGTCTTTTTTCTTGCTTCCAAGTAGGAGAAACAAAATAAGAAGCTCCTTTTGAATTAGTTATTGGAGAAAAAGGTACCATATATGGTACTCCAAATGATTTTAAACTACATAAAATAGTAAGATATACAAATATTCCAATTCCTATACCTAAAAAGCCTGCTACATATCCTAAAATAATAAAAATAAATCTTAAAAACCTTAAATGAAATCCAAAAGTAAAGTCTGGAATTGCAAAAGAGGCAATTCCTGTTAAAGCTACAATTATTATTAGAATAGGACTTACAATATTTGCAGCAACTGCTGCTTGTCCTAAAACTAATGCTCCAACTATACCAATTGTAGGCCCAACTGGAGATGGTACACGTAAGCCAGCCTCACGAATAAGTTCAAAAGAAACCTCCATAACTAAAATTTCAAATAAAATAGGAAATGGTACATTTTCTCTTGAACCCAGTATAGAAAAAAGTAATTCCGTTGGAATGAGTTCTTGGTGAAAATTTGCAATAGCTACATAAATCCCAGGTAGTAGAAGAGTTAAAAACATAGCTAAAATCCTAAGAAATTTTAAAAAATTAGCAAATTGAAATTTCATATTAGTATCTTCAGGAGACGACATAAAATCAATAAAAGTTGCTGGCATTACTATAGAATAGGGAGCACCATTTACAATAACAACAACTCTTCCTTCAAATAAAAATTTTGCGGCTTTATCAGGTCTTTCAGTAGATAAAATTTGAGGAATACTATATTTATTAGTTTCTTCTATTAATTGTTCTAATTGCCCGGGAAGTGAGTATTGAATCTACATCTAAATTATTAATCCTATATTTAACCTCTGAAACTAAATCATTATTAGCAACATTTTTTAAATAACATATGGCGCAAGAGGTCTGACTAATTTTTCCTACTTTAGTAGATTCAATAACTAAATTTTCATTATTAATAATTCTTCTAATTAAAGAAGTATTAGTTCTTAATGATTCAATAAAAGCTTCTTGAGGTCCTTTTATAACAACTTCATTATTAGGAGTATCGATACTTCTTTGCTTAAATCCTTTAACATCAATATTAAAACAAGTATCTAAAGTATCAATAAACAAAGCACAATTTCCGAGAGTTTACTCCCATTATAATTTCTGAAAATTCTGTTTCTTTTTTTATACTATTTTGAGGCATAAGACTATTATATATATATGAAAGTAAGTCGAATTTTTTAACTTTTTTAACAATAACATTATTATAAGTATTTTGAGATACAATATTTTCATTACCATCAAAAGAATTTGCTCTATTTTTAAGCATAAGAGGTTCTAAAATAAAATCATTAATTGTTTTAGAATCTACCATACCATCAATATATAATAAAAAAGATTTATATTGCTTATTTCTAGCAGTTAGAGTAAATTCTCTTATTATAATATCGCTATTAATAATTGAATTATATTTAACTTTCATATAATCTAAATTTTTTTCTATAGCAGGATAAACATTTTTATTAGCATTTTCTAAAAGTTTATCATCATTATTTAAATTTTCTACAAAAGAATTATTTTCAATAGCTTTTTCTTCTTGTGTTTCATAAAGCACAAAGTCATATTTATCAATATCATTATATGAAAAAATTTTAGAAAAAAAAGTTTTTATTTCGTTAGATAATTTGCTCAAAATTCCCTCCAAATAGTAATTATTTTATAATAGTATTTACCAAATTTTGAAAAAATATGTATATATAATTTTGAATAAAAATCTTATTATATAAAAATGAACCCTTATTATTAAACTTTCTTGTCTAATAATTTAGGTTCATTTCAAATTATATTTTTAAATATTAAATTGATATTATAATATTATACAAATTAATCCGCCGACTTCCTTCATTTACAATGCGCTCTAATGTTTCTTGTAGTTTTAATTGTGCATCTTCTGGCATACGACATAATTTATTTTGTAATCCTTCGTTTACAAGTTCGTGTAAGCTTTTTCCAAATATATTAGATTCCCAAATCTTTTTAGGATCAGATTCAAATTCGGAAAGTAAGTAATTTACTAAATCTTCTGATTGTTTTTCACTGCCAACAATAGGAGAAACTTCAGTCTCAATATCAGCTCTAATCATATGTATAGAAGGTGCTTTAGCCTTTAATTTAACACCATATCTTGAACCTTGTTTTACCATTTCAGGTTCATCTAAAATTAATTCATCCATAGAAGGAGTTACAATTCCATAACCTTTTGCTTTAACTTCATCTAATGCATATGAAATTTTATCATATTCTTTTTTAGTTTTAGAAAAAGCAGTCATAGTCTGGAACAAATCACCTTCATTTTGTATATCAACTCCAGAAATTTCAGAAATAACACTATAGAAAAGTTCTTCTTTTAAGCTAATTTCAATATTTACATTTCCATTGCCTAAATTAATTTCTGCTACTGTAGTTTTTTCTATAATTTCAGTTTTTTGTAAAGAAGTAATTCCAGAATCTATTTGTTTTAGAATAGAAATATCTTTAAAAGCATTTTTTATTTCAGAATACAATTCTTGTTTTAAAGAATGTTCAAAAGATAATCCATCTACCCATTTAGGAAAATTAATATTCATTTTTTCAATAGGAAATTCATATAAAATTTTTGAAAATATTCCATTAATATTATCTAAATCTAAATTAGCACAATCGGTAGGTAGTACAGGTGTATTATATTTTTCTTGAAGTTTTTGTGCTAATTCTTGGCAATAGCTAGAACTAGGACTATTAGAGTTTAATATAATTAAAAATGGTTTATTTAAAGCTTTTAATTCATTTATAACTCTTTCTTCAGCTTCTATATAGTCTTGTCTTGGAATATCTGTAATAGAGCCATCTGTAGTAACTACAATACCAATAGTAGAATGTTCTTCAATTACTTTTTTTGTACCAATTTCAGCAGCCTTTTCAAAAGGAATTTCTTCGGAAGACCAAGGCGTTTTAACCATTCTAGGTACATCATCTTCTAAATATCCTATTGCATTATTTACTAAATAACCAACACAATCAACAAGTCTTGTTTTTAGTTTAATATTATTTCCAACTGTTATTTCAATTGCTTCATTAGGTACAAATTTTGGCTCTGTAGTCATAATAGTTCTTCCACTACTGCTTTGTGGAAGTTCATCTTTTGCTCGTTCTCTTTTGTATTCGTTTTCAATGTTAGGAATAACAAGTAAGTCCATAAAACGTTTTATAAAAGTAGATTTACCAGTTCTTACAGGACCAACTACCCCAACGTAAATGTCTCCATCTGTACGCTTTGCTATATCTTTATATAGTTCTAAATTTTCCATTTAAAATCCTCCTTAAGAAAATGTTTGTACAAAATAACTTTAATTAATGTATATTAAGGAATGCAAAAAATATGATAAAATAAATTGAATTTGCTAAAAAAAAACTAATATGATAAAATATCAAAAATAAAATTAAACGAATATTATATACTATAAGAAAGAAGGTCATTATGAAAGAGGAAAAAGCATTAGAAATTTTAAAAAAATATAATCAAGAGCATATTATTAAATTTTTGCAAACACTAGAAGAAAATAAAAAAGAAGAATTAATAAATCAAATATTAAAAATAGATTTTGAACAAATACAAAACTTATATGAAAATAGAAATAATATAACAGCTACAAAAGGAGAAATTACTCCTGCTAAATACATAGATAAACATAAATTATCTGAAAAAGAAAAATTAGAGCATATAAAAATAGGAGAAGAAGTAATAACTAAAAATGAATATGCATTTGCTGTAATGGCTGGAGGACAAGGAACTAGATTAGGATGTGAAGGACCAAAAGGCAAATATGTTCTAAATATAGAACCAAAAGCAAAGTCACTTTTTGAAATTTTAGCAGATACACTAAAACAATCAAATCAAAAATATAAAATAAATATACCTTGGTATATTATGACAAGCAAAGAAAATAATGCTGAAACAATAGCATTTTTCGAAGAAAATAATTATTTTGGATATAATAAAAATGATATTATATTTTTTATACAAAATGAACTACCACTTGTAAGTGAAGAAGGAAAACTATTTATAGGTGAAAACAATTTAATAAAACAAGCTGCAGATGGAAACGGTGGAATATTTGAAAGTATGCTAAAATCTGGCTGCATAGAAGATATGAAAAAAAGAAACATAAAATGGTTATTTATAGGAGGAGTAGATAATTGCTTACTTAAAATGGTAGACCCACTTTTGCTTGGAATAACAATAAAACAAAATAATAAAATAGCATCAAAAACAATAGTAAAATCTAATCCATATGAAAAAGTAGGAGTATTTTGTAAAAAAGATAATAAGCCTAAAGTAATAGAATATACAGAACTTTCAGAGCAAATGGCAGAAATGGTAGATGAAAATAATGAGCTTTTATATGGAGAATCTCATATAATGTGTAATTTATTTAGCTTAGAAGCTATTTTACAAATATCAAAACAAAAATTGCAATATCATAGTGCATTTAAAAAATCAGATTATATGGATCAAACAGGTACAATGGTAAAAGTTGATAAGCCAAATGCATATAAATTTGAAGCTTTTATATTTGATAGTTTTGAAAATTTTGATGATATTACATTAATGAGAGGAAAAAGAGAAGAAGAATTTGCACCAGTAAAAAATGCACAAGGAACAGATAGTCCTGAAACAGCTATAAAATTATATAACTCAAAAAATTAAACAAATAAAATCCCCCAATATCACTTGGGGGATTTCGCTTGTTTAATAAAAAAATAAATTTTTCTATTAAATAAAAATTACATTTGTTGTTCTCCAGGTATAAAGTAATCTACTACACCGTATATAAGAGCACCTATAATTGCAGCTATCCAAGAAATAGTATAACCAGCAACAAAATATTGTGTTACATATAAAACAACTGCGGCTAGAGCAAATCCTACAAACCCTTTACCAAAAGCACTTGCATGAAGGCCAGTAAATTTAATTATTAAATAATCTATTACAGTTAAAACAACTGCAGCAAGGGCTAATGCCCAAAAATTATTTATGCTAAATCCTGGTGTAAAGAAAGCTGTTATAGCAAGAACTATACCTGCTGTAACTAATCTTCCTACAATTTGTCCTACCATACCTAAAGTACTTTGAGAAGAACTACGTGTATTTGTATCAGTTTGATTATCTGACATAATAAAACCCCTCCTAAAATTAAATTTATATATTTTTTGTCTTTTCATGGTTTTATAAAATTATTATTTACAAAAAAAAATAGATTATTCAAAATATGAATAATGTTAAAAAAAATGTTTAAAATAAACTTAATTGAAAAGAAAAAAAGTATAATTAAAATTTTGTAAAACAGTGTAAATACTCAATTTTTCTTATTTAATAAAAAAGGAGAAGATATGTTAACAACTTTTACCAGAGCTATTATTTTATACATAATTGTTTTAATAGTTATGAGACTAATGGGGAAGAGAGAAATAGGTCAATTACAACCATTTGAACTAGCAATATCTATAATGATAGCAGATTTAGCATCAATACCAATGACCAATTCAGGAGTTCCAATTACAAATGGAATAATATCAATATTAGGACTTTTAGTAATGCACTTATTTATATCTATGTTAAATTTAAAAAGCGTAAAAGTAAGGGGAGTAATTTGTGGAAAACCATCAATATTAATATATAGAGGAAAAATAGATGAAAAGGCATTAAAAAAAGAAAGATTTACAATAAACGAATTAGAAGAAAGATTAAGAGCTAATAATGTATTTAATATAGGAGATGTGGAATATGCCATATTAGAAACAAGCGGGCAAGTAACAACAATATTAAAACCAGATAAAAGAACTACAACTCCAGAAGATTTTAATATTAAACCAGAATATCAAGGAATATCATACGATTTAGTAGTAGATGGAAAAGTGATGTATAAAAATTTAGAAAAAATAGGAAAAAATTATATTTGGTTAGAAAAAGAAGTAAAAAAATTTAAAACAAATCCACAAAATATTTTAATAGCAACAATAGATGGAAAAGGGAATTTTTATTGCCAAGAAAAATCAAAATAGGAAGGTATAGTATGAAAAAAGAATTAGTAATTGTAATTATCGTTATAATAGCAATTATTGTTGCAAGTATAAAAACACAAAGCTACACAGTACAGTGTGTAGATAATATTTCAAATGAGCTAAACCAAGTAAAAGAAGAATTAATAAATTCACAAGAAACTAAAAATACAAAAAATAAAACAGATGAAATAGCAAATACATGGGAAAAAATGTATGAAAATTTAGCATATTATTTAGAACATGATGAATTAGAAAAAGTAAATGAAGCAATAACAGCAATGAGAAGCAATATTCAAGCAGAAGAAATGTCTGGAAGTATAGAACAATTAGATAGATGCATATTTATATTAGAGCATATAAAAGAAAAAGAAGCTTTTAATTTAAAAAATATATTTTAAAAAATAAGGTTGTATTTGACAAAAGTACAAACTTATGTTACAATCTCGAGTTTGACACTTTAAAAAGAATAAAAAGCCTAGAAGGTACTAAAATAG
>CAYVYP010000001.1:0-64598 GCA_964455975.1 uncultured Lachnospiraceae bacterium | reverse complement strand
AATCAAATGCATTTTATTTAGATAATACAGTACCAACAGTAACATTTGGAACAAACGGAAATACAACATATAAAAAGAGCCAATCTACAACAGTAACAGTAGCAGATTCAAATTCAGGAGTTTTAGCAAGTTCGTTAAAATATCAATGGACACAATCTGCAACAGCTCCAGCGGAAAGTACATTTAGCACAACATTTACAAATGGAGGAGCAGTAACAAAATCAGATGGAACAGGAAACAATTGGTATTTATGGATATTAGCAAAAGATAATTTGGGAAATACAACAATAACAAAATCAAATGCATTTTATTTAGATAATACACCACCAACAATAGGAACAATAGCAACAGAAGTTGGAACAACTACAATAAAGGCAACAATAAGTGGAGCAACAGATATAAGTGGAATAAAACAATACACATATTATTTAGACGGAGTAGCAAAAGCAACTCAAGCAGGAAATGTGTATACATTTACAGGAGTAGAAGCAAATAAACAATATACAATAAAATATCAAGTAACAGATAATGCAGGAAATATAGCAACATCAGGAAATAGTAGTGCAACTACAAATGTAAACATTCCTACTAATATATCAGCAACAAATGGAACAACAGCACAAGGGGAACAAATAACAGTAACATGGAATGCAAATTCGAACTCAGCACAAACAGTATATCAAATAGATGTTAGTACAGATAATGTAAATTGGACAGTATTAAGTGCTACAGTTACAGGAACAACTTATGCCCATACAGGATTAGCAATAGGCAATAATAATGGAGGAACAACACAAACAAGATATTATAGAGTAAGAGCAAAAAGTATAGCAGGAGCATGGACAGCATATACAGGAAGTGTAGCAGGAAACACACTAGCATCACCAAATGCAAGCATATCTATAACAAGTAATGGAGTAAATTCAGGAACAAACAATATAAGTTTATCTTGGCCAGCAGTAGATGGAGCAAGAAGCTATGTGATTTATATTTTTAATGGAAAACATTATAGATATACAAATATAGGAAATGTAACAAGTTGGAATAGTAATTCAGCAAAAATATTTCCAACAGCAGCACAAATAGCAGCATGGGATAGTAATACAGATGTATTCAGATGGAGTGGAGATGGATTAGCATGGCCAGCAAATGCAAATGCATTATATAGAAAAGCAAATTCTGATTATACAACAAGGACATATTATATATGGATGCATATATCATCAGTAGATTCTAGTGGAAGAGAATCAGGAGGGGTATGGAATGGAGCAAAAAGTTTAGATGGAGAGACAATAGATTCAGACGCACCAACAATAACAGATGCACAAGCAGGAACAATGTTATATACAGACCCAACATTTAGTAGTGGAGTAAATGGAACATTAACATATAATAATTCTTTTAATGGATTAGTAACAGTAAACAGAGTTTCAATAAGTGGAGCACCATCACCAACATCAAATTATGGATTAGAAATAAAAACAACAGGTGCTGCAAGCCCGGGATGGGGAGGATTCTATTTTGGAACACAATCAGCAGCAAACAAGGTATTTATAACAAAAATAGTAGCAAAAATACCAGTAGGATATACAATGTATATTGGTGCAAATTCATATGGAACTGGTGGAAAAACAGAATGGTTAACTCCTAATATAGGAACGGGGAATTGGGCAGAATATCAGTTTAAGGTAACATGTGGAAGTAGTGGAACATTTGGAACAATTAACTTTTTTTATTTAGTAGGAGGAGCAACACCAACAGCATCAGCGCCACTTACATGGTATGTATCTTATGCAACAGTATATGATACAACTAAATGGACAACTTCTCAAAATATAACAATTACAGCAAATGATATAAAAGGAATAACAGGATATGCAATTAATCAAAATGGTACAATAAATCCAACATATACACTTTGTACATCAGCTACAGAAGTAGCAAAAGAAATAACAAATATAACTTCAAATGGAACATATTATGTATGGGTAAGAGATGCAAAAGGTAATTATGCAAATAAAGCAGTAACAGTAAGCTATGTAGATAGAATAGCACCAACAGTAACATTTGGAACAAATGGAAATGGCACTTATAGTAAATCTGCTTCAACAACAATAACTGTAACAGGAAAAACATCATTAATAACATTAAGAGGACGTTGGGTTCAAGGAACAGGAGCATTAACAAAATTAAGTGATTTTACAGGTGCAGGAGGATGGGCATTTACAAATGGAGGATTATCACAACAAAATCCAGGAACAACAACACCAACAGGAGATTGGTATTTATGGGTTTATGCTGAAGACGAAGCAGGAAATTATACAATAGCACATACAGAGGTATTTAAGATAGATAATACACCACCAGTAGTAAATGGAGTTAATAACAATTATTCTGGATCATCTTCAAATCCATATGCATTTGCAAATAATGAATTTATAATTTCAGCAGATATAACAGATGCTGGAAGTGGAGTTGGACCAGTAGGAGCAGGTTTTGGAGGAAAATATAGTGATGCACAGACATCAAACCCATATGAAATAACAATAGGAGGAGATTTCTTATATGAAAATTCAGATAATGAAGCAATAATTGTAGCAGAAGATAAATTAGGAAATATAACAAGATATTCATATTATTTCTATGTTTATGGAGAAAAAGAAAGATATGTAATTAACTTATATAAAAATGCATTTAATAGATGGCCAGATCAAACAGGATTTGCATATTGGATAAATAAATTAGGAAATTCTGGAACAAAAAGAGCAAGATGTGAAATTCTAGTAAAAGGATTTATGTTCTCTGATGAAATGATAGCATTAAATTTAAACAATGAAGAATATGTTAAGAGATTATATTTAGTTGCATTAGGAAGAACAGCAGATTCAGGAGGATTAAGTGATTGGAAAGGAAGGCTAGATAGGGGAACGTCAAGAGGAGATTTAGTAAATACTTTCTTAACATCAGGAGAATTTGACTCATATATATCAACTTATAATTTTCAATAATATAATTTAATTAAAAGAGAACCCTTCTTATTAAATAAAAAAGTTTAATAAAGAGGGTTCATTTTTAATTAGCTTATTTTTAAGAAAACAAAAAATAGATAAAATTCTGAAAAATACCGAAACTTAAAAAATATTTATATTGATATAAATGGAAAAATATAGTATAATACTAAAGATAAATAAAAATGAAGAGGAGAAAACATTTATGTTTCAAAAATTAGAAGCGGTAGAAAGTAGATATGAAGAGCTTACAAAATTAATAAGTGACCCAGAAATTATATCTAATAATTTAGAGTGGCAAAAATATATGAAAGAACACGGACAAATTTCAGATATAGTAGAAAAATATAGAGAATATAAAAAAGTTAAGACTCAAATGGAAGATGCAAAAGAGATGTTATATGATAAAGAACTTAAGGAACTTGCTGAAATTGAATTAGAAGAAGCTAGACAAAAACTTCCTACAATTGAAGATGAACTAAAAATATTATTACTTCCAAAAGATCCAAATGATGATAAAAACGTTATATGTGAAATAAGAGGTGGAGCAGGTGGAGATGAAGCAGCTTTATTTGCAGGAACTTTATTTAGAATGTATTCAATGTATGCAGAAAGAAAACATTGGAAATTAGAAATAATAAATGAAAATGAAACTGGTCTTGGAGGATATAAAGAAGTATCTTTTATGATAACAGGAAAAGGAGCATATAGCAGATTAAAATTTGAAAGTGGAGTTCATAGAGTACAAAGAGTTCCAGACACAGAAAGTAGTGGAAGAATACATACTTCTACAGTAACAGTTGCTGTTTTACCAGAAGTCGAAGATGTTGAATTAGAATTAAATCCGGCAGATATAAAAATGGAAGTTTTTAGATCATCAGGAGCAGGAGGACAGCATGTTAATAAAACATCATCAGCAGTAAGATTAATACATATTCCAACAGGAATGGTGGTAGAATGTCAAAATGAAAGATCTCAATTACAAAATAGAGAATTTGCAATGAGAATGCTTCGTTCAAAATTATATGAAGAAGAACAAGCAAAGCAAGATGCAAAACTTGCAAATGAAAGAAAAAGTCAAGTTGGAACTGGAGATAGAAGTGAAAAAGTAAGAACATATAATTACCCACAAGGAAGAATAACAGACCATAGAATAGGACTTAGTATATATCAAATGGAAGACTTTTTAAATGGAAATTTAGATGAAATGATAGATGGATTAATAACAGCAGATAGAGCAGCAAAATTAAGTAGCGAAGAATAATAATTAATGAATAAAACAAAACTCTTTAAAATAAACTAATATAAAGTATATTTTAAGGAGTTTTTCATTTGGAAAATATAATAAAAAACACATTATTAGGATTATTTTTTGGAACTTTTGGAACAACTATAGGAGGAATAATAGGAATAAAATTTAAAAACACTTCTAACAAGGTTTTAAGTTTTGTACTTTCTTTTGCATCAGGACTTATGATTTCGATAGTTGCATTTGAATTAATTCCAGAAGCGTTAAAAATTTCTAATTTATCACATGTTTTTATTGGAATTATTTTAGGTATAATTTGTATGATTTTTTGTGATGTAATTGTTTCTAAAAAATTTAATAATAATATAAGGTTTAGAAGCGGAAAAAACAGTTTATTAAAAACAGGAATAATTGTAAGTATTGGTTTAGCTATTCATAATTTTCCAGAAGGATTAGCAATAGGTTCTCGGTTTTGAAGCATCTTTAAAATTAGGATTAAGTTTAGCATTAGCAATATGTTTACATGATATACCAGAAGGAATTTCAATGGCAGTACCAATGAAAACAGGAGGAATGAAATCTATAAAAGTTATTTTTTATGTTATATTATCAGGAGTAACAACAGGAATTGGAGCATTTTTTGGAAGTATAATTGGAGGAATACGGAGAAAATATAATAGCAATATGTTTAAGTTTTGCAGCACGGAGCAATGCTTTATATAGTATCTCGGAGAACTTATTCCAGAATCAAATAAGTTATATAAAGGAAGAATGAGTGCAATACGGAAATATGATAGGTTTTTTAATTGGAATATTTGCATCTAGAATTTAAAAATGTGAAACAAGATTAAAATAATTCTATAAAAATGTTTCACATTAGTAAAAAATACAAAAACTATAAAAACATATAAATTTCCAAAGATATAAAAATATTAAACTGATGGAAAAATATTTCCAATACTATTGACAATCGGAATAAAGTGTTTTATACTAAAGATAGTTAGATTTAATAGATATAGAAAGGTATTAATATGATACAAAGAAAAGAATATTTAGAACAGTTAATGAAATTTAAAGATAAAGATTTAATAAAGATAGTAACAGGAGTAAGAAGATGTGGAAAATCTACATTATTTGATTTATATATAGAATATTTAAAAAACAATGGAGTTAATGACAATCAAATAATAAAAATAAATCTTGAGAATCCAGAAATGCAATTTGCTGATTATATGGAACTATATAATTATGTGAATACAAAATTAAATAAAGAAACAAAAAATTATGTATTTATCGATGAAATACAAAATATTAAAGAATTCCAAAAAGCTGTTGATGGATTGTACATTAAAAAGGAAGTAGATTTATATATAACAGGTTCAAATGCATATCTTTTATCAGGAGAACTTGCAACATTATTATCAGGTAGATATGTGGAAATAAAAATGTTACCATTATCTTTTAAAGAATATTTATCGGCATTTGACACAAATATTGACAAGCAAGAAAAATTATTGGATTATTTTAAATATGGCTCATTACCACAAACAATAGATCTATTTAAAGTAGACCCTAATACAGTAAACACATATTTAGATGGGGTATTTTCAACTGTAGTGTATAAAGATATAATGATGAGAAAAAATATAAATAATAAATTGCTATTAGAAAGTGTAATAAAGTATATTTTTGATAATATAGGAAGTCAAATAACAACTAAAAAAATTAGTGATACATTAACAAGTATGAATAGACCAACAACAAATCATACCGTTGAAAATTATATATCTGCATTTTTAGAATCATATTTATTATATAAAGTTGATAGATTTGATATAAAAGGAAAAGTAGTTTTATCAAGCGGATATAAATACTATGCGGTAGATAGTGGTTTTAGACATTATCTGTTAGGTAAAAAAGCCTCACAAGATATGGGACATATATTAGAGAATATTGTATATTTAGAATTACTAAGAAGAGGATACAAAGTATATACTGGAAAAGTAGATGATTTAGAAATTGACTTTATTGCTGAAAATTCAGAAGGGATAGAATATTATCAAGTTTCTTTAACAACTAGGGATGAAAACACCTTAAATAGAGAATTAAGACCACTGCAAAAAACTTTGGATTTTTACCCTAAATATATATTAACTATGGATAGAGATTTAGATACAGATTATAATGGTATAAAGAAAATAAATGTAATAGATTGGTTATTAGATGACTTAAGATAATTATAAATGTTAAAACCATTAGAATTTGAAATAATGTTGCTATAAAAAAATTTAATTGATATAATAAATAAATCTTGACTAAATAAGAGATATATAGTAAAATATACACAAACAAAAATTCGTAAAATGAGGAGCAAATGATGATAGATTTATTAGAAGGATTAAATGAAAAACAGTATGATGCGGTTAAAAATACAGAAGGACCATGTTTGGTAATAGCAGGTGCTGGAAGTGGAAAAACTAAAGTATTAACACATAAAATTGCATATTTAATGGGAGAAAAGAATATTGCTCCATGGAATATTTTAGCAATAACATTTACAAATAAAGCAGCAAATGAAATGAAAAATAGAGTAGAATCTTTAGTTGGTGATGCTGTTAAAGATATGTGGATAGGAACTTTCCATTCTATTTGTGTTAGAATTTTAAGAAGATATATAGATAGAATTGGTTTTGACAAATCTTTTATAATATTTGATACAACAGATCAAAGAAGTATGATAAAAGAGTGTTTAAAAACTTTAGCAATAGATGATAAATTATTTGGAGATAGAGCAGTTTTATCTGAAATAAGTAATGCAAAAAATGAAATGTTAGAGCCAAAAGCATATTCAGTGAAATATAGTGGAGAATATAGAAAAGAAAAAATAGCTACTATTTATGAATTATATCAAAGAAAATTAAAAGAAAATAATGCTATAGATTTTGATGATATTATTAATTATACAATAAAAATATTAATGGAAAATCCAGATGTATTAGAATATTATACAGATAAATTCAAATATGTTTTAGTAGACGAATATCAAGATACAAATAAAGCACAATTTACTTTAGTTACATTAATGGCATCAAGATATGGAAATATAACAGTTGTAGGTGATAATGACCAGGGGATTTATTCTTTTAGAGGGGCAGACATTTCAAACATTCTAAATTTTGAAAAAGATTTTCCAGGAACTAAAATTATAAAATTAGAACAAAATTATAGATGTACAGGAAATATTTTAAAAGCAGCAAATAGTGTAATTAAAAATAATGAAACAAAATATGATAAAAAATTATGGACTGAAAATGAAGAAGGTAACTTGCCATCTGTATTTAGAGGAGATAATGAATATGATGAAGGTACATTTATTGTAGAAAATATAAATCATTTAAAAACAGAAGAATATTGTAAGAATTCTGATTTTGCAGTTTTATATAGAATGAATACTCAATCAAGAGCAATAGAAGATATTTTAAGAAGAGAAAATATTCCTTATAGAATTATAGGTGGATTAAAGTTCTATGAAAGAAAAGAAATAAAAGATACTATTGCATATTTAAGACTAATACATAATACACATGATAATTTATCTTTAAAAAGAATTATAAATGAACCTAAAAGAGGAATTGGAAAAACAAGTTTAGATAATGTTGAAGAAATATCTGTAAAAACTGGAATTTCAATGTATGAAGTTATAAAAAAAGCAGCAGAATATGTACTAAATAGGGTATATGTAAATTCAAAAGAGTTTATAGAGGTTATTGAAAATTTAATTTCTATTAAAGAAGAATTATCAGTATCTGAACTAATAAAAAAAGTACTAAAAGATACAGGTTATACAAAAGCATTAGAATTAGAAAATAGTATAGAAGCAGAAAATAGAATAGAAAATATAGAAGAATTTTTAAATGTGGCAGTGGAATTTGAAGAAGAATTTGCAGAAAACAAATTAGCAGATTTTTTAGAGAGCATAACACTTTCTAGTGATATAGATAATTTAGAACAAACAGATGATATGGTTACACTTATGACTCTTCATAGTGCTAAAGGGTTGGAATTTCCAGTTGTATTTTTAGTTGGAATGGAGGAAGGAATTTTTCCAGGGTATAAGTCTATGGGAGAACCAAAAGAACTAGAAGAAGAAAGAAGACTTTGCTATGTAGGAATTACAAGAGCAAAAAATCATTTGTTTTTAAGTTGTGCAAAGCAAAGAACAATGTTTGGATCTACAACATATAATCAAATGTCTAGATTCTTAAAAGAAATACCAAAAGAGTTATTAGATGGATATGAAGATGCATTTGGAGAAAAAACAAGAGAATTTAAAGATAGTAGTTACGATTGGGAATACAAAGAAAAATCAAAGGTTAAAACATATAAATTAGAAGAAGATACTAAAAAAACTAATGAAAATAAATATAGTTTTAGAACAGCAGAAAGTTTCTTAAGTTCAATAAATAAAAAAGCTTCAGATGAAAAAAATGTAGATATTACAAAATATAAAGCAGGACAAAGAATATATCACAAAAAATTTGGAGAAGGAACTATTAACTATATAGAGCAAGAAGGAGAAGATGCAAAAGTAGATATTACTTTTGATAAAGCAGGACATAAACGTTTAATGGCAAAATTTGCAGGTTTAGAAATAATATAAAATAAAGTTAAATATACAATAAAAGGTAGTAAATTAAATATTTACTATCTTTTTATTGTAAAAAGAATAAAATAATAAAAAAAGTAAATAATAAATTTGTATAAAATAAAGAAAGGAAGAGTTTATTATGGCAAATTTAAATCAAGTTGAACTTCAAAATTTAAGACATTTAATAGGAGCTCATGAAACTGCATATCAAAAATTAAATACATTTTCATCAGATTGCGTAGATCCACAAATAAAGCAAATATTTGCAAAATCAGCACAAGATGCTCTAAATACAAAACAAAAATTAATGTCATTTTTAAATAATTAAGAAGGGGGATAATAAAAGTGGACGAAAAAACAATGGTAAATGATATATTAGGAAGTGTTAAAGCAGATTTAACTGCATATCAAAATGCAATATCAGAATCAGAAAATACTCAATTAAGACAATCTTTTCAACAAATAAGAAATAATGATGAAAGTTTTCAATATGAACTTTTTAAAATAGCACAAACAAAAGGATATTATAAGCCTGCAAGTCAAGTAACACAAAATGAAATAGAAACAGTAAAGAGTGATTTTACTAAATAAAAAAGTAAATAAAAATAGACAATTTAGAATTTAACTAAATTGTCTATTTTTTCATATAATAATATAGAAGAAAAAAATTGAAAAATGTCATAATTTGCATTTTTTTGTATAATATGTTAAAATAAGAATGTTGTGAAATTAAAAAATGAAAAAGAGAGTAAAACTTAAAGATAATTAATTATTAGAAGATATTAATCAATAATTAACGTTAAAGAACAAATATGATAAAAAATTATTATTGTATAAAAATTAATGTTAGTATAAAATAAGGGAAATAAAAAGGAGTTGTTTATTATTTTAAAAAAGATAACATTTCATGTAAGAACATCTTTAAAAATGTTACTATTAGTTATTATTGCAACAATGCTTATAGCAGCAGCTGTTATAATTATATATAAACCAACATATAGCGTATCACTAAATGGTGAGTTTATTGGTTATACAGAAAATAAAATAGACCTACAAAATAGAATAAATGAATATATGCAAAATGGGGAACAAGAACATACAGCATTTGTACAAATAGATAAACTTCCTGAATACAAATTATGTTTAATTAAAAAAGAAAATAATACAACAGATGAAGAAATTTTTAATAAGGTAAAACAAACAGGAGTCACATATTTTAGATATTATGCAATAGCAGATAACGGAGAAGAAAAATCATATGTTTCTACATTTGCAGAAGCTGAAAAGGTAGTAGAAGAATTAAAAAACAAGAAAAGTACAAATAAAGAGAATTTGTCTATAATAGAAAAATATGAAACAGAATTAAAAGAATTAGTAGATACAGAAAAATCAGTAGCTAGTTTATATGTTGCACCAAAAGCTACAGTTAAAAAAGTATCTACAGCTTCATATACATCAACAGGAACCACATCATATGTAACAGGAAGTGCCACAGTAGCAAATATTGGAGTAAGTTTTGCACGTCCAGTTTCTGGAAATATAACATCAAGATTTGGTGGTAGAGGAAGTGGAACACATACAGGATTAGATATTGCTGCACCAAATGGAACTGCTATTAAAGCAGCAGCAAGTGGAACAGTTACATTTTCAGGAGGAAATCCAAGTAGAAGTTATGGATATTATATAATAATTTCACATGGAAATGGAGTTCAAACATTATATGGACATTGTAGTAAATTATTAGTTTCAGCAGGTCAAACAGTTTCACAAGGACAACATATTGCAAATGTTGGTTCAACAGGAAACTCAACAGGAAATCACTTACACTTTGAAGTGAGAATTAATGGAGCAAAAGTTAATCCACAAAGATATGTATATTAATAAAAAAGCACTTTAGATATTATTTCTAAAGTGCTTTATATTTAACAAAAATAGCAATATATGTAAAATTAAACTAAATTAAAATTTTTATTACAAATTTTAATTGCATTATTTTTCATTATTGGAGAACCATATTCTATAATTTTTCTTTCAAATAAATCTGGATTTAAAACAAAATTGGCAAATTCAGAAATTCCAGAATAAAAACTTTTTAATTTTTTTGAATCTAAATTAATTTTATTAAAAATCAAGTAATATTTATTTTGATATATGTATAAAGAGTTTTTCTTTGATATTTGTAATAAATCTTTTTTATCTAAATAACTACAAAGTAAACAAAAATCATCGAAATGCTCAAACTTATAAATTAAAATGTCTGAAGTCATACTAGATAGTTTTCGTTTTACAGAAACTTTTTTCTTTCTAGCTCCTTCTATATCAGGAGATATTCTCGTGACATTTATAATGAAAGTACCATTAGACATAGCTAAAGCTTCAATCATTATTTTATAATCTTTAGTAATAAAACCAACTTCTTTTTCTGCTTCATCTAACATATCCAAAAATAAATCTTGAGATTCAATAGAATTAGACATAAATGAATGTAAATCAATATCTTTTTCTTTTAAATCATCTAGATTTAAAGTTATCTGTATTTTGTTTTCTCCAAGTTTTTCAAATTTCATTTAATACCCTCCTGCCATATATATAATTATACTACTAAAAAATAAAAAAATAAATGCAAAAAATATGGTAATTTTATTTTCTTATATAGTATATTCTAAAACAAATTAAAAAGATACTAATAAATATAGCATAGAAAAAATAAAAAGAAAAGGAAAAAATGTAAAATTACAAAAATTCTGTATTTGTATTGAAAAAAACTTATTTTCCGTATATAATACAAAAGAATAAAAAACAAAAGAAATTATAATTTCCGTAAGAAGTGGAGGAACTTAAAAATGGCAACAAGAGATAAAAATATTTGGATACTATTAGTATTTATATTATCAGGATTGGTTATAGGAGGACTACTAGGAGAATTAGCATCAAAAGTTGATTTTTTATGGTGGTTATCATATGGACAATCATTTGGTTTAACACAGCCAATTATGTTAGATTTAAATATAATTCAGTTAACATTTGGAGTAGTATTCAAAATAAATATTGCAAGTATTATAGGCATGGCAATAGCAATATTTATATATAGGAAAGTGTAATTAAAATAAAGTTATAGGGGTAAATTATAGAAAGGAATATGTAAATGGCGTTAAAAATAAAAGATTTACCTTTATCAGAAAGACCATATGAAAAATTAGAAATGTATGGAGAAAAATCATTATCAAATTCAGAATTACTAGCAATTATAATAAAAAGTGGAACAAAAGAGGAAACCTCAATAGACTTAGCAAAAAACATATTAAATTTAAACAAAAATTCAAAAAATGAAAGTTTAAGATTTATGCAAGACATTTCTATAGAAGAATTTATGTCTATAAAAGGGATAGGAAGAGTAAAAGCAATAGAACTAAAAGCAATATGTGAATTAGCAAAAAGAATGGCAAGACCTATTAATTCTCTTAAAATTAAAATTTCCACTTCAGAAGATACCGCAAACTTATTTATGGAAGAATTAAGATATGAAAAAAGAGAATATGCTAAAGTAATTATTTTAAATAATAAAAATGAAATAATGAAAATATTAGATATTAGTTTAGGGGGAGCCAATTTTGCGATTATAGCACCGAAAGATGTGTTACAAGAAGCTATAAAAATGGGAGCCCCTAAAATTATTTTAGTTCATAATCATCCAAGTGGAGACCCTACGCCAAGTTCACGGAGACTTTCAAGTAACAGATAGAATTTATGAGGCGGCAGATATTATGGGAATACAGCTTATTGATCATATTGTTATAGGAGACGGAAGATATCAAAGTGTATTTTATAAAAAGTTACAAAAGCAAAAAGTGTAAAATTTAAAAATAGAAAATGAAAGGATTTGTAAAAATGAAACTTTTTGGAATGGGATCAAGAGATATAGGAATTGATTTAGGAACAGCAAATATTTTAGTAACATTAAAGGGAAAGGGAATAATATTAAAAGAGCCATCTGTTGTTGCAATTGATAGAAAAAGTGGGAATATATTAGCAACAGGACACGAAGCAAAAGAAATGCTTGGAAGAACACCTGACCAAATAAAAGCAGTAAGACCATTAAAAGATGGAGTTATTGCAGATTTTACAGCCACACAACTTATGTTAAAAAATATTATTACAAAAGTATGTCAAAGGTATAATTTAGGTAGACCAAGAGTTGTTGTAGGAGTACCTTCTGGAATAACAGAGGTAGAAGAAAGAGCAGTAGAAGAATCTGTACTTCAAGCAGGTGCAAAAGAAGTATATTTAATAGAAGAACCTATGGCAGCAGCTATTGGAGCTAATTTAGATGTTTCAGAGCCTAGTGGAAGTATAATAGTTGATATAGGTGGAGGAACAACAGAAGTTGCAGTTATTTCTCTTGGAGGAATTGTTGTAAGTAATTCAGTTAGGGTCGCAGGAGATGAATTAGATGAAGATGTTGTTAATTATATAAAAAGAGAAATGAATTTAGCAATAGGAGAAACAACAGCAGAGGAGATAAAACTTAAAGTTGGATGTGCAATGCCACTTATGACAGAACAAACAATTAATGTAAGAGGAAGAGATTTAAATACAGGACTTCCTAGAAATGTAGATATAACATCAGCTCAAATTGAAGAAGCAATGATGTATTCAATTTCAGAAATAGTAGAGGCTATAAAACAAACTTTAGAAAAAACACCACCAGAACTCGCATCAGATATAATGGAAAAGGGAATAATATTAGCAGGTGGAGGAGCATTAATTCAAAATTTAGATAAATTAGTTAGTCAAAAAACAGGAATGCCAGTATATATAGCAGAAGAACCATTAGATTGTGTTGTTAAAGGAACAGGCAAAACTTTAGAAGACCTAGAAAGATTAAAAACAGTATTAATAAATGCCAGAAAAAGAAAATAGGAAAGGAAAGTAAAGAATGCATAGAAATAATAAAAAAACCGGTATTTTAGGAATAATAATAACAATAATAATACTAATTTTATTAGTTTTTTTATCAAACTTAGATACAGGTAAGCTTTCATATTTAGAAAATGCTTTTAGCTCTTTAGTTATGCCAATTCAAAATGGGCTTACATATCTAAAAAATAAATTTTCAGGTAATGATGCATTTTTTACAGATATAGCTAACTTAAAAGAAGAAAATCAAGAATTAAAAAATGCTAATAGTGAATTAGAAAAAAAATTAAGAGAACTAGAAATAATAAAAGCAGAAAACTATACATTAAAAGAATTAGTAAATTTAAAAGAAAAATATACAGATTATAAAGCAGTACCAGCATATATAATTAATAAAGATATTAGTAATTATAGTGAAAATATAATTATAAATGTAGGTACAAAAGAGGGCATAAAAGAGGGAATGACAGTAATAGCAGATGCTGGATTAGTTGGACATATTATATCAGTTACTGAAAACACAGCAAAAGTTCAAACAATAGTAGACACTTCAAGTATTGTAAGTAGTATTATAAGTAGCTCTAGAGATGGAATAATAGTTAGAGGAACACAAGATAGCAATAATACATTAAAAGCAACATATATTGCAGCAGATAGCAACGTAGTTCAAGGCGAAATGATAGAAACTTCGCGGAATAGGCGGAATATATCCAAAAGGAATATTAATAGGAAATATAAAACAAGTTATAAATACAAAAAACATTATAGATAGATATGCTGTTATAGAAACAGCAGTTGATTTTACTAAACTAGAAACAGTTTTAGTAATAACTAATTAAATATAAAGGAGAACCCCCAGTTGATTCGTATCAGCCCTCTTAAATGATATAAATGATGAAATTAAGAATTAAAAGTAAAGGAGAACAAACTTGAAAAAGGCATGTATAATAGGAGGATTAATTTTAATATTTTTAATAACATATTTTATACAAGCTAATTTTTTTAGTTGGTTCACAATTGCAGGAATAAAGCCTAATTTATTTGTTATTTTAGTGTTATTTATAGGACTTTTTGCAGGAAATAAATTAGGGTTAGCAAGTGGAATAATTTTTGGATTGTATTTAGATATTATTTTAAATAAAAATGTAGGAATAACGGCAATATTATTAGGAATAATTGGATTTTCTGGAGGAGTTTTAGATAAAAACTTTTCAAAAGAAAGTAGAATTACAATAATGTTAATGGTTATTGGAGGTACTGCAATATTTGAAATTGGTTCATACGTCTTAAGAGTATTCATGCAAAATGCAGCTTTTGAAATTGTAAATTTCTTAAAGATTTTATCTATAGAAATATTATATAATACAATTATAACAATTATATTATATCCAATAATACAAAAAGCAGGATATTATATAGAAGATGAATTTAAAGGAAATAAAATCCTTACAAGATATTTTTAATAAAATTTTGTGTACAAACAATATTTATAAATAAACTATAAAAAGAAGGTGAATAAAATTAATTCTGGTAATGAGTCATCAAAAATTAAATTTAGATATAATATTTTAACAGTATTTGTGTATGTAATTGGAATTGTTTTATTATGTGGTTTATTTAATTTGCAAATAGTAAATGGTGAAGAATATAGAGAAAAATCTAATACAAGGCTTACAAGAGAATCTGTTCTAGAAGCGGCAAGGGGAAATATAACAGATTCATCAGGAAATAAATTAGCTACTACAAAGACAGGGTTTAGTTTAGAAATGTATAAAACAAAAATAGATAATCAAACTCTTAATTCTACACTACTTTTAATAGCAAATACATTAGAACAAAATGGAGATACATATTTAGATTCTCTTCCATTACAAGTAGAACCAATAAGATTTACAAATGAAAATGAAGATAGCCAAAAAATATTTAAAAAAAATGTAGGAATAGATGAAACTTTATCTGCAACAGAAACTTTTGAAAAATTAAAAGAAAAATATAAAATAGAAGAAAGTAATAATATAGATGCTAGAAAAATAATGACATTAAGATATGAAATATCTTCTAAAGGCTATAGTAGTACAAAAACAGTAAAACTTGCAGAAAATATAGGAGCTGTGAGTACAAACCAATTTAATGAACAAAATGATAAATTTCCAGGAGTTAGTATTGTTCAAGAGCCAATAAGAAACTATTTAAGAGGAAGTTTAGCTTCTCATATATTAGGACATATTGGAAAAATAGATAATGAAGAATATCAAACAAGGAAAGATACATATAGTAGTAATGATAATATAGGAAAAACAGGAATAGAATATGTATTTGAAGAATATTTAAAAGGCAAAAATGGAGTAAAGCAAATTGATATGTCTGTAGATGGTACAATTACAGATGAATATATAACACAAGAAGCAGTAGCAGGAAATACAGTAGTTTTAACAATAGATTCAAATATGCAAACAGTAGCAGAAAAAGCATTAAAAAATAATATACAAAAAATAGTAAATGGTGGATTTGGAAGTAAAATAGATGCAAAAGCAGGAGCTGTTTGTGTAATGAATGTTAAAACAGGCGAAATAATTGCTATGGCAAGTTATCCAGATTTTAATCCTCAAGATTATGTTGGAGGATTAAGTAATGAAAATTGGAAAATATATAATGATGATATATTAAAACCAATGAGGAATAAAGCAATACAAGATTCATATTCACCAGGTTCTATATTTAAAATGGTAACTGCAACAGCAGCACTAGAAACGGGAACAACAACAATAAAAGAAAAAATTAATGATACTGGAATATATAAAAAATGGGATGGAACATGGAAATGTTGGATATATAATAGTGCACATAGAGGTCATGGATATGTAAATGTTTCAGATGCAATAAAACATTCATGTAATTATTATTTTTATGAAATGGGATATAGACTAGGAATAGATAAATTGTCAGAATATGCAAAATCATATGGGCTAGGAAGTAAAACTGGAGTAGAGCTTTTAGGAGAAACTACTGGAACGTTGTCACAAAAAATAGATGGTCAAAGATGGGAGGAAGGAAATACTTTATCAGCAGCAATTGGGCAACATGATAATAGCTTTTCAGTTCTTCAAATGACTAAATATATTAGTATGCTTGCAAATGGAGGAAAAAATATAGACGTATCTGTTGTAAAAAATATTATAGATGCGAATGGAAATGAAGTTTCAAAAGATGAAATACAAAAATTTGTTAGAGAAAAATTAGGCGATTCTGGTAGTACATCAAAAGATTTAAATATAAAGAAAGAAAATCTAGATGCAATATTAGAGGGTATGAAGTCTGTTACAACAGAGACTGGAGGAACTGCATATTCTATATTTAAAAATTTCAATATAGAAGTTGGTGGTAAGACAGGTTCAACAGAAGCTGGAACAAAAGTTAATGCTTGGTTTGCTGGATTTGCTCCATTTAATAATCCAGAAATAGCAGTTGTAGTATTTGTAGAAAATGGTGTACATGGATATTATACAGCAGAAGTTGTAAGAGACATTGTAGCAGAATATTTTGGAATGAACTCAAATGGAGTAGATGAAGATACATCAGTAATTCCAACAACAGAAGTACAAAATTAATAATTATGTGAATTTTGAAAGGATGATAAAATATGAGTAATTGTATAAATATAACTCTTAAAAAAAATGAAATATTAATAAAAATAGCAGAAGATGCAGAACAAAAAGAAATAATTGTATGTTTAAAGAAAAAAATAGAAGAATTAAAAAAATTATATAAAGAAGAAAAAACTCCAATATTTATAACGGGAAAAGTATTAAAAAATAAAGAAATAGAAGAAATACAAAAAGTTATTAAATCTGCAATTGATGTAAAAATTGAATTTGATAGTCCAAAAGTTTTAGGATTGCATGGAATAAAAAAGACTTTTAATAAATATATAGAAACTTCTGAAACCATGTTTCATAAGGGTTCTTTAAGATCAGGACAAAGAATTGAGTTTGAAGGAAGTATTGTTGTTATAGGAGACGTAAATGGAGGTTCAGAAGTTGTAGCAGGAGAAAATATTATAGTACTTGGAAATTTAAGAGGATTAGCACATGCAGGAGCTAAAGGAAATAAACAGGCAATAATAGCAGCAGAAGGAATAGATGTTCCTCAAATTAGAATTTCAAAAATAGTAAAAGAGATAGAAAAAGTAGAAAATGACGAAATAAAAATTATTCCTACATATGCATATTTAAATGAACAAGATGAGATGATTTTTGAATAAATTTAACTTAATAATAGCATAATTAAACAAATAAAAAGTCCATAATCTTTAACACCTTCATTATATAGAAAAAATAGAAGTGCAATTATTAAAATATCATCAAAATATAATTTTAAACCGAACAAGTCAAACATGGCTTGTTCTTTATTTTTATTATTTTCATCATTATCTAATTTTTTAGAAGCTGTAGTATTAGAATCTTTTTGCAAATTTTTAAAATTTTTTGTATGAGTATTAGAACTATTAAAAGAGTTCTTATAAAAATTTGGATTATAATTATAATATTTTCTATAATTAGGAAAACCAAAATAAGGGTAATTAAACATCATAATGTTTTTCCACCACCTAAAGGATTAATAACTTTTATTACTTTTTCCATATTAAGTAATTTAACATATTGATCTAATTTATTTTTTCTACTTTCTTTTAGATATGGTTTTAAAGATAATAATAAATTAGATCTTGGATCATCTTTTGAACTATTCATTTTATCAAAAATTGTTTTCATTTTTAAAATTGTACCAATATCTATATCTGGAAAACTAGAATTCTCATTAGAAGAATTATCTTTTGAAGAGGTATTTTCAGAAGATATATCATTTTCTTGTTTATTATTATTTTGATTTTCAGAATTAGAGGTAAAATTATTAAAAATCTCCTTAAGATTATTTAAAGAATCCTTATTTCCGTAGAATATCACTTAAATTTTTTGCAAAATCAGACATATCTTCTTTTTCCATATGTAACCTCCTATTTGTTTTGAATCTTTTTAATTTCATCTAAAATTTTATCTTTATCATTAGAATTTAATATCTGATTAGCTTTAGCTAATCCTTCCTCTATCTGTTTCTTATCCATTTTTGCAAGCATTCCTAAAAGACTAGACATATCATTATTATTGCTCAAGATGAACCTCCTTATAAATAAATTTTATTTAAAAATAAACTACTATATAATATGCTGTATAAAATCAAATGTTACAAAAATATTACAAATTTACATAAAAAATTACCAAAATTACCAAGAAATGGTTGTAATCTTACGGAAAATAGTGTATACTATATGAGTGTTAAATTATAAATACATATAAATAATGCAAAATACCTAATAAAATAAATAAATTTTGGAGGAAAAATATTATGAAAAAGAAATTCATATTATTACTTTTTATATTAATGGCAGTAGGAATTATATTTGGAAGTAGCAATTGTTTTGCTACATCTTTTGATGTACCAGATATCTGGACACCTTTTGTGCAAACAGTAGATGGACAAGTACAAGATTTTTATTGTATACAAAAGGGAACTCCTATACATATGAATAGTGTTAAACAAGCAAATACATATGGAGGATGGACAGATTATGTTGGAGCAGCACCAACATCAGAAAAAATAAATGAAACAACTGTATATACTAAAACAGGAACAAATGAATTACCTAAATGGTTATCATATGTTTTAACAAGTGAAGCATCAAATGATAAAAAACTTATTCAATATGTTATTTGGTTAAGTGAATTAAACCATGGTATGTCAATAGTTCCAGGAGCAGATTATGAAGGAATATCAGGACAAACAATACTTGGAATGTATAAACAAGGATTACAATATCAAGATTTTTATAATAAACTTCAAAAAAGTGGTGGATATTCAAATTTAATTTCAAATAATACAGATGAAAGTAAATTAAAAGTAGCAGTTGATACACAAGAAGGTACATATATGGTAGGACCATATAATATTTCATATCCAAATGAACATTTTGCATCAGCATATAATGGTCAAGAAGTATATCTTGATTGGATAGATAAAATGTATTTGATAGATCAAAATGGAAATAAAATAGAAAATATTGAAATAATAGCAGATTCAAAAACAGGAAATAATCCTTCATCAGGAGCAAATTTTTATATAAAATTTAAAAATGTAGATGCACAAACTGCAAAAGGCGTAAAATTACATGTAGACTTTAAATATATACAAGATTCTACAGGAACATATGATACATATGATGGTTCAGGAAACATATTAGAGTGGCAATTAAAATCATCAGATGCCTCTACACAAGTATGGAATTCAATAACAAAAAAATATGAATTAGAAAGACATACATATTATTGGTATGAAGCCATAAAAGTAGGAACATATAATGCACAACAATTAATAACACCAATAGTAAAAGAAATAGTATCAACAGCAGGAGTTGTTAGTCAAAGATTAATTGGTGAAGCAAGTTTAGAAATAAATCAATATAAGCCATTAACAATGATTTTAACTGGTATAGTATTTGTAGATAAACCAAGTGGAAAAGAAAGTATTAAAAATGGAATAATAGATATAGGGGCTAATGCAGTAGATGCTCCACTAGAAGGCGTAGAAATAAGATTATATGAGCAAAATGGAAATTTAGCAGCAATTTGTTCAAATAAAGATGAAAATCCAAGTAGCACACAAGTAGAAATAAGAACAAATCCAACAATTACAAACGCAAATGGTTTATATGAGTTTAAAGGATTAGACCCAATGAAAAAATATTATGTAGAATTTATATATAATGGACAAACATATAAAAATGTACAATATATGGTTGGTGGAAACGAGTATAATTCTAATGCCTGGGCACTTAATTCAAAAGCAACAGAAGGAACAAATAATAGAACAAATTTTAATAATATATTTGCAGAAATTGGTTCTACACCAAAAAATTATAAATCTTCAAATTCTTTAGGATATGGATTAGAATATAATATAGCATATACAGAATCTGAAATTGCAAAAATAAAACAAACAATATTAGAAAAAACAAAGCAATATATAAATGCAAATAATAAATATCCAGACTTAAAAAATGATATATATGCAAAAATATTAGAACAAAGTAATAATTATGAAACAAAAAGTAAATTACAATATATAGAAGATGCAAAAATTGGTGCATATACAGGAAGTAATGGAAAAGATAAAATAGATTTATATCCAATTCCAACAAAATTTGTCATAAGTACAGAAGCTATAGATGGATATACAGCATTATATAATGGACAAAGATTTGTAAATTTAGGATTAGATAGAAGAGATATTTTTGATGTAGCAATAAGAAAAGACGTATATAAAGCAACAGTAGTAATTAATGGAAAAACTCATACATATGAGTATAATAGAAGACAATTAATAGATGATAGTTATTGGAAGGTAGAAGTTAGATTACAAGATCAACAATATTACACTAATTCATATGATAGAACAATATATAAATCAGACTATAATTATGGAATATATGATGGAAAAGAAGTATCAGAAGAAGATAAGCTTAATGTATATGTTACATATAAAATAAGTATGAGAAATAGTTCACAAATAAAAAAAGCAGCAATTACAGAAGTTGTAGATTATTATGATGAAGATTATACATTTGTACAAGATATGTCTTATGTAGGAAATTCATCAGGTGATAAAACTGGAAATATTCAAAGCTCTAATTCAAGTAAATATGGACAAGACTCTGAATATACAATAAGTGGATATAATAAGATATATCTAACAGGAGTAGAAAATACAAAATTATCAGCAGGTGAAAAAGAATATATGTACATAACATTTAGAGTAAACAAAGACCAAAATGGAGCTGTTTTAATAGATGAAAATGGAAAAGGCGAAATAGGTACAGGAAAAGAAAATATAGTTGAAATAAATGGATATAAATCATATGAACAAAATGGAGAAATAGCAGGAGTTATAGATGATAATTCAAAACCAGGAAATATAACATCAAGTGATATAACTAAATTTGAAGATGATACAGATAAAGCACCAAATACAAAAATAATATTTTATAGAGATGAACAAGGAAATATTATTACAAGAAAAGTAAATGGTACAACATGGGAAGAAGATAGAAATTTATCTGTTGCAGGAGCAAATATAGGAAATGGTATAATTGAAGAAAAAGAGAAAAAAGTATCAGACATAACAGTACAATTAGTAGAATTAAGAAAAGATGGAACAGAACGTATTTGGAATGAAACATCAACAAATGTTAATGGATATTATTCATTTGAAAATTATATTCCAGGTGATTATACAGTAAGATTTTTATATGGAAATAAAAAAGAAAATATTGAATATAACGGATTAAAATATAAGTCAACAATATATCAAGAAGGTCTAAATACATATAATGATCAAAATGAAACAAGAACATATACATATGACATTTCAGCAGCTGACACAAAAACAAATATTTCAGATGCAAAAGATATTTTATCTAGAAGAAAAGAAGTAACAAATAATTTTGCAACAGTTAATAATCATTTAGCAATGGTAGCAAATGCATATAATGGTACAGATGAAGCATTAATAAATGAATTAATAGAAAAAGCTTGGATGAGAGCTGAAACAGGAACTATAAATGTAGAATTAGAATATAATAGAAACGCAACAAGTTATGGACAAAACACAGATTATATTTTAAATAATATAAACTTAGGATTAGTAAAAAGACCAGAAGCTAATATGAAGGTTTCTAAAGATGTTGAAAGAGTTAAAGTGTATTTAGCAAACGATAAGGTTGAAATAGATACAAACGAATCAATGTCAAATGTTCAATGGTCAAAACCAACTTCTACTGAAAATGGATTTGTAAATATTATAATGGATAAAGAGTTAATGCATGGAGCAAGAATAGAAATAACATATAAAATTACAGTAGAAAATACTGGAGAAGTTGATTATTTAAGTAACAGTTTCTATTATAAAGGAATAGTTAATAAAAATGACTCTAAAGCTACACTTCAAGTAAATATGCTAGCAGATTATGTAGATAACAGCATAATATATAGACAAGATGATAATGAAAATTGGACTATTTCTTCAAAAGAAAATTTACAAAACAAAGAAAATTTAATAAGTAGTAACATTAATTTAGCAGATATTAATACAATAATAACAACAGAAAAGTTAAATACTAAATTAGAACCAGGACAAAAGGCAAATACTAATTTAATATTATCAAAAACTATAAGTACAGAAAATGATAATGGAGACTTATCATATGATAATATTATTGAAGTATTAAAAACAACATCAAGTAATGGAACAGTAACATACAATTCTTTAGTAGGAAATCAAAATCCAGAAGAAAAAGCTAGAGAACAAGATAGTGATAATGCAGAAATGGTATCAATATTACCTCCATTAGGAGAACAACCAATTTATTATGTAATAATTTCAATATCAGCAGTAATACTAATATTTGGAATAGTTATAATAAAGAAAAAGGTTTTATAAAATTTAAATAATTTTTAGAGGGGCGTGCAATATGCACGTCCTTTATTGTTTAAGAAAAATAAATTAATTTACAAAAACCATTGCTAAAAAATAAAATTATGTATAAAATAGTTATAATAAATTAAATAATGGAGGAAAACAAATGGAAAATATGAATAAAAAGAGAAAACTTTCAATAAAAAAAATAAGTATAGGAATAGTAATATTAATTATAATAATTGGAGTTATTGTATTTGCAGTAAATGCATTTTCAAGCAAAAATAAAAATAATGGAACCAATAATACAAGTGAAAATGTGTTAGAAGATATTTCAAATACTGAATTTGTAACAGTTTTATCAGATGGAACTAAACAAAATAAAAGTGAAAAATTAAAAGAAGTAAAAACAAGTGTTGAAGGACTAGAAATATCAAATATGATGATAACACAAAAAGATAATTTATCTACAGTTGTAGCAAATGTAAAAAATGTTTCTGAAAAGACTATAAATGGACAAGAAGTAGAAATAAGAATTTTAGACAAAAATGAAAATTTAATAATTTCATTTGAAGGATATATAAATAAAATAAATCCAAATGAAGAAATGGTATTTTCAACACAAGTAACAGCAGACTTTACAAATGCTTATGATTATAGAATATTTAAAAAATAAGAGGAGTACACAATGGAGTTTCCAAAAGAAGAGAAGGTTATTAAGCAAATAAAAAATCAAAGTGGAATAACATTAATAGCTTTAATTATAACAATAATTGTAATATTAATATTAAGCTTTACAATTTCATCTAATTTAAACACTGGTAATAAATTAAAACTTTTTAATGATTTTAAAAATGATATGGATGTACTAGAAGAAAGAGTGAGTTTATATGTATCTGAAAATGGAGAATTGCCAGTAATTGGAGCAAAATATACAGATATAAGTCACATAGGAAATAGAAGCAAGAATGATAATGGAAATTACTATGTAATAGATTTAGATTTATTAGATAATTTAACATTAACTAATGGAAGAGGATATTTTGAATATAAAGCAAATTCAGTAAATACCAGAGATGTATACATTATTAATGAACAAAGTTATACAATATATTATCCAAAGGGAATAACTCTTGAAGAAGGGAAAACAATTTATTCATTATATGAAACAGATGATATAAAATTAAAACCAGTTTGCAAAATTACAGCTGATTTAACTAATGTAGAATTACAAAATAAGATAATATACACATTAGAATTTTCAGATAAAGTAACAGGTTTTACAATAAATGGGATAACATTAGAAAATGGAACAAAAGGAACATTTAAAGAAATAGAAACAGGAAAAAAATATACATTAGAAGCTACAATTCAAGAAGATAAAAATACTCAAACAATAATTGTAAATAAAGATACTTGTGTATTAGATTCTGATACAAGTGTTAAAAATGTAAGATCAGCAAAAACAGTAGTCACAAGTAAATTTGCAATAAGTATGGAGGAATCATCAAATTTAGGTAATACAATTTCATATGTAAAAGTTAAAGTTCAAGATTATATAAATGGATTAAAGCAAATAACAATGCCAAATGGAGAAATAGTAAATTGTGAAGGAGAAACATTTAGAAATTTTATATATGCAGCAACAGCAAACGGACTAATTACAATAAAAGTGCAAAATATGAAAGGGCAAGAAATAGAAAAAACAATTACAATTAAAAATGTAGAAGAAATAGTAAAAAATGGATTAATATTGTGGTATGATGGTATTAATAATACAGGAAATCAGCATGATAATAATGCAACAGTGTGGAAGGATTTAAGTGGAAATGGAAATGATGGAATTCTAAAAGGTGGAACTGTATGGACAGATAATGGATTGGTTTTTAATGGAAATAATAATAGTTGGGTTTCAATAGGAGAATTAAATTATGATACTATAACATTAGAAGTAGTAGTAAAAAATAGTGCAATAAATACATTTGAAACAATATATATTTGTAATTATGAAGACGGGGGATATGGGCTATCATATGTTGATGGAAAAAATTTTATGCAAATACGAGGAATAACAAATGGATATAAAAAGGTATTTTCAAATAGTAATGTTGAAGTAAATAAAATGTATTATTTATCAGGTGATTATGATCAAAATGTATTAAGAATTTTTGAAAATGGAGTTGAAACACAATATATTATTCCGGATAAAATTAAAACTCCTGCTAATAATACTATATTAGCATTAGGAACGAATCCATATGGTACTAATGGTAGTGGAGGTTTAAAAGGAACAATATATTCAGTTAGAGTTTATAATAGAATTTTAACACAAGGAGAAAGAAATATAAATTATAAAGTAGATAAAGCAAATTATAATTTTTAAAATTTGAATTTTATATGTTGATTTTCAGACTAAACTATAAGTTGTAGAAGAGAATATAAATGTAGGGGAGAACTCTGTTCTCCCGCAATATAAAAATATAATATTAACTGAAATAGGAATACGAATAGAAAAAGAAATAGAAGAAATAAAAGAAAAATATATAAATGTTGTTATTGATAAATATGTAATTATGCTAAACCATATACACATGATTATAATAATAGCAGATCGAATAATCGGGAGAACAGAGTTCTCCCCTACTTGCTAATTATTAAAATATTTGTAATTAGTCTGAACATTAACTTTTATATAGATTAATTTTCTTCTAAAACCTTGTATTTTTAGCTAATTTACGATAAAATAGTAATCGTAAATTAGCTTTTTAATTTGCAAAAAAAAGAAATATAAAAAAACAAATCGTAATATGTAAAAAACTTTTTCTATTTATGTACATTAAAATGACAAACTTTTTAATATAGCTTGTACTAAAATACATATATAAAAGAAAGAGTATGAGGTGGTATAAAATGTTTCAAAACATACAAGAAGACGATTGTACAAATGATGAAATAAAATATGAGGAAACACAACTAAATAAAGGTGAAAAGCTAAAAAATATAGTAAAAGATTTGTTTTCAATAAGACAGATAGTACTTTATATTATATCATTTATGATGTCTATGGTTGGATTTGACATGGGGTTTACTCCATTTGCATTAGCAATAGTAGCAGCATGTGCTAGTAATTATGTTAGTGTTGGTATGGTGTTTGTTGCAACAGCAATTGGAACATTTATTAAATTTGGGGCAAGTAATTTGCTTATTTACATATTAACAATAGCTGTCTTTACAGTAGCAATATTAATTAAAAGACCAAAAGTAAAAATAGATGATGCAAACGAACAGAAAAAACTAGGTGGATATTTAATATTTGCATGTTTAGTAGTAAATATTACTAAAATGTTTTTTACAAACTTTTATGTATATGATTTATTAAGTAGTATAGCAAACGCTGTAGTTGCATTTGTATTCTATAAAATATTTGCAAATTCTATTTTAGTAATAAAAGATTATGGAATAAAACAAGCTTTTTCAGTAGAAGAAGTTATTGGTGCAAGTTTAATGTTATCAATAGCAATTTCAGCATTTGGAAATTTTCAAATATTTGGATTTTCTTTAAAAAATATATTAAGCATTTTATTAGTAATGATAATGGGATGGAAAAATGGAATTTTAGTTGGAGCAACAACAGGTACTACAATAGGTGTTGTACTTGGAATAATAGGTAATAGTAATCCTATTATGGTGGCTTCATATGCTGTTTGTGGAATGATAGCAGGTGTGTTAAATAGGTTTGGAAAAGTTGGAGTAATAGTAGGTTTTATAGTAGGAAATGGAATAGTTGCATATTTCACAAATGGAAATACACAAACTATAATTTTAATAAAAGAAATATTAATTGCATCATTAGGGCTTTTAGCAATTCCAAAATCTATAGTTATAGACATAGAAGATTTATTTGGAAAAACAAAATATCTTCCAAACAATTCAGGAAGAGTATTAGAAGCAAATAAAGAAACAATTTTAAAACTTAATAATATGTCTGAAACGATTTCTGAAATAGCCAGAAGCTATGATGAAGCAGCAGCTACAACATTAGAAATAAACGAAACAAAACAATTAAAACAAGCAAGAGAAATATTTTTAGAAGAATTACAAAATAGTATGATAGGTGATGAAGAAAACATATTATTTGAAGATATAACTTCTAAAGACTCTGAAATAGCTAAAGATATTTTCAATAAATTAATAGAAAAAGAAGAAATAGAAAAAGGAGAACTTATTGAAATATTTGCAAAATATAATAATTTTATAGTTGGGTTTGAATCTGAAGAACTTGAAGAAGATGCAGCAAAAGATATTTTAAAGGCAATTAAAGCAATTAATTATACATATAAAATAAGCAAATTAAGTTATGTATGGAAAATGAAAATAGATGAAGAAAAAAAATTAGCTTCAAACCAATTAGAAGGAGTATCAAAAGCTATTTCATCATTAGCACAAGATATACGGAGCAAATCCTCAAATAAATATTCAAAATAAAAAAGAAGAAATAGAACATATTTTTAATGAAAAAGGTATTGAATTTGAAGAAATAGCTGTAAATGTAGAAAAAAGTGGAAAGTATATAATAAAAATATATAAAAAAGTGGAAAACAATTTCTTAAATGAAAAAATATCAGATGAAAAAATAGAAAAAATTTTAAGTAATATAATAAAACAAAAGGTAAAAAAAGATAAAATAAATTTATTAAAAGAAGAAAATGTAGATACATATATATCTGAAGATAAATATAATATAAAAATAGGAATATCTAAAGCTACAAAGGAAAAAGAAATAGCTTCAGGAGATAGTAGTGTACAAATAAAGCTAAAAGACGGTAAATATTTAATGGCAATTAGTGATGGTATGGGTTCAGGAGAAAATGCTAAAAAAAGTAGTAAAACAGCATTAAATATGTTAGAAAAATTATTATCATCAGGATTTGATAAAGAAAACTCATTAAAGTTAATAAACTCAACACTTTCATTAAATGCAAAAGATGATATGTATGCAACTTTAGATGTATTAGTTTTAGATTTATATAATGGAAATTTAGAGTTTATAAAAAATGGAGCATGTCCAACTTTTATAAAAGAAGGAAAAGAAACTCAAATAATAAAAGCACTATCATTACCAGCAGGAATATTAGATAATATAGATTTAAATATATATGATAAAGATATAGATAAAAATCAAATTATTGTAATGTGTAGTGATGGAGTTGTGGATTCTAATAATGAATATAAAAATAAGGAATTATGGGTAAAAGATTTTATAGATAAAATAGAAACTACGAATCCTCAAAAAATAGCAGATTTATTACTATTAGAGGCAATTGACAATAATTATGGAGTGGCAAAAGATGATATGACTATAATAGTAATGAAGATAGAAAAAAATTAAAAATAATATGAAACAATATTTATATAATAATATGCTACAAAATAAATAGGAGGTATAGTATGGAAGATATGTTGCCAAATAACCTTTTAAAAATTATGGAAAAAGGTGAGAGTATAACAGTAGAGTTTAAAGAAGCAAAACAGAAGTTACCATCAAACTTATTTGAAAGCGTATGTTCAATGCTAAATAGAAATGGTGGAAACATTTTTTTAGGAGTTAAAGATAATGGAAATGTAGATGGGATTTATAAAGATAGTATAAAGGAAATGAAAAAAGATTTTGTAAATCAATGTAATAATCCAGAAAAATTATTTCCTACTGCACATTTAGAAATCAAGGAATATATCTATAAAGAAAAGCATATACTATATATTTATGTTTATGAAAGTTCAGATGTTCATAAAACTGCTAATAAAATTTTTGATAGAAATGAAGATGGAGATTTCGATATAACAACTAACACAAATCAGATTTCTAATTTATACATTAGAAAAAATAGTACTTATATAGAAAATAAAATATATCCATTTGCTACAATGGAAGATTTAAGGAAAGATTTAATAGAAAAAGCGAGGATTATGGCATCTAATAGAACTGTAAATCATCCATGGTCTAAAATGAATGACATAGAAATGTTAAGAAGTGCTTCTTTATATGAAAAAAATTTGCAAACTGGAGAAGAAGGAATAAATTTAGCATGTATATTACTTTTTGGCAAAGATGATGTTATAGCATCAGCATTATCATATTACAGAACAGATGCTATTTTAAAAGTTAAAGATTTAGATAGATATGATGATAGAGATGATATAAAAACCAATCTGCTTGAAAGCTATGAAAGATTAACTGATTTTATAAAAAAACATTTAAATGATAAATTTTATATTGAAAATGATCAAAGAATAAATATTAGAGATGTTATAGCACGTGAGTTATGTACAAATTTATTAATACACAGAGAATATTCAAATCCTTATCCAGCAAAATTGATTTTAACTAACACAGAAATTTTAACAGAGAATGCAAATAAGCCTAGAATAATAGGATTTATAGATTTAGATAATTATTCACCATATCCTAAAAATCCTAAAATAGCTAACTTTTTTAAAGAAATAGGACTTGCAGACGAATTAGGGTCAGGAATTAAAAAAATTGTAAAATATACAGAAATATATAGTGGTAATGTTCCTGAATTTAGAGATGATGAAATTTTTAAAGTTAAAATTCCACTTATAAAATTGAAAGAAGATAAGGTAGAATATATAAATAGCCAAAAGTTAAAAGAATTAATACTTGATTTTATAAGAATTAGTAGTGGCAGAAATAGAGGAGAAATAAACGAATACATATATCCGTTATTAAATGATAAGCAAGATATCATGAATAATAGAGTTAGAACAGCATTAACATATTTAAGAAAAAAAGAAATTATTGAAAATGATGGTTCTGATACTAAATCAATATGGAAAATTAAATAAACTGCAGAGAATTCTGCAGAGCGCTGCAGAGAATTCTGCAGAAAAAAATTAAAAATAATATGGTAAAAGCTCCCCTTAGGGGAGCTTTTATATAGTAATTATAGGTTATTTTAATGTGCGTCTGTTAATTCTTTTTTTAATGTTACATTTACAATTGTTCCTTCTTCAATAGAAGAACCAAATGCTGGGTCTTGTGTTATAACAACACCGTGAACCTTCAATATGTATATTTAAATTTTTAGCTTTTAATGCATTTTTAGCTTGGGCTGAAGTCATTCCTTTTAAATTTGGAACTGTTGTGGAAACGCTTACATCATTTCCTTCTCCATAAATTTTTACAATTCCATTTTTTAAAAGTCCAGTTCCTTTTTTAGGAACTTGATTTTTTACTAATGTAGAATTTTTATCACCTGTTATTGAAATGCTAACTGTAAGCCCTAAAGCTTCTAATTTTTTCTCTGCCTCTGTTACTGTCATATTAGTAATATCTGGAACATATATTATTTTTTCAGAATCACTAGTAGAAGTTTCGTTAGTAGATACATCATCAGAAGCAATTCCTAAATAAGGAAGTATTTCAGATAACATTTGAGAAATTACAGGACCTGCAACTTGTCCACCTTGATGACCATTATTTCCAGTTGGTTTATATAAAGCAACTAATATAGCAACTTGTGCATCTTCAACAGGAGAAATTGCAATATATGAAGCTGTATAACCCTCTTCTGGATGATCAGGGTTTGGTTCTGATGTTCCAGTTTTTCCACCAATAGAATATCCAGAAACACTTGCATTACCACCAGTACCTGTTACTACAACAGATTCCATTAAACTTTTCATTTGGTCAGAAGTTTCTTTTGAAATAACTTGTCTTACAGAAACTGGGTCAATAGTTGTAATACTACCATCATCAGTATTAACTATTTGTTTAACAACTCTAGGTTGCATTAAAATTCCATCATTTGCGATAGCTGAAACTGCAGTTAATAATTGTATTGGAGTAACTTTAATTCTTTGACCGAATGACATCGTAGCAAGTTCTGTTTCTTTAACATTTTCTAATTTATGAAATACGCTAGAACTTTCTCCGTTAGAGTCAAATCCAGTTTTTTGCATTAAACCAAATGCTTCATAATATTTATATAATGTTTCTGCACCTATTCTTTTTCCTAATTGCATAAAAGCAGGGTTACAAGAATTTTCTAAAGCTTTTCGTAATGTTTGATAACCATGTGGATTCCATAGAGGTCTCCAGCATGTAATTCTCTCTTTTGCTATTTCTTCATATCCTTTGCAATAAAAATCATTAGCAACATCAGTTTGTGTTATATTTTCTTCTAAAGCCGTAGCAGCTGTAATTAATTTAAAAGTAGAACCAGGTTCATAAGTTTCACCAATACATCTATTCATCCACATTTCTTGAACAGTTGAATAACCAGTTTTAAGTGTAAATGGATCATTTAAATCAAAGTCTGGATATGAAGCCATACCTAAAACATCTCCAGTTTTAGGATTCATAACCATAGCAATACCACCACGTTTACAATCATTTTCTTCTACAGCTTGTTTTAAATATTTTTCTATAATAGATTGAACTTTTACATCAAGTGTAAGAATTAAATTACTACCATTTTGTGCAGGGATATATGTTTGGTTTTGGTCTGGAATAATTTCTCTAGAAGCATCTTCAATTGCAATCATTTTTCCACTTGTACCAGTTAAAACACTTTCCCATTTTTTTTCTAATCCAGCTAAACCTTGGTTATCATCTCCTGTAACACCAATAAGGTTAGAAGCTAAATTATTGTAAGGGTAATATCTTTTTGTATCTTCATCTATATTAATTCCAGAATAAACTTTGTTTTCCTCCATCCATTCTTTTAATTTAGTTATTTTATCTTGTTCTACTTTTTTTGCAATTTTTTCAATTGAAGCTTCACTATTTACTTTTTCTAAAGTTGCCTCATAATCCAATTCAAATATTTCGGAAAATGCCTTTGCAACTTTTTCTTTTAAAATTTTAGTTGCAGATTCATCATCTTTTACAATTATTTTTGTAGGATTAATAGAAACAGTATCTACAATCGCGCTAACTGCCAATGCTTGACCAGTAGAATCGTAAATACTTCCCATTTTAGGACTTATTACTCTATTTGTAGTAAGTTGTTTATACGCTTCCTCTTTTAAATAGCTACTATCAAAAACTTGTATCCAAGTAAGCCTAACAACAAGTAATAATAACAATAATAATATTACTAACATAGCATAGCGTAGCTTTTTAAATGAAAGAACGTCAGGAACTTTTTCTTTTTCAACTTTTATATTTTTTTTCAATATTTTTACCTCGATTTTTATATAAATTTCTTTCAATTATTTTATATTAAAAACACTAAAAAAACAAGGTGAAATTAAAAAATTAAAATTATAAATATAATTTTAATTTAGTAGATTAATTTGATTAAATTTACCATATTTAATATTGATAATTGATGAATTAGTAGCTTTTGGAAAATCATTATAAAATTCTGGAGGTAGGTTTAAAAGATTCATAAGCATACATTTATTTGCATTACCATGACCAAAAATAAATACATTTTTAATATTATTTTCTTGTGTGTAATCTTTTAAAAAATATATAGCACTCCAAAGTCTGTTGCAAACATCAAAGGGAGATTCTCCTAAAAAAGTTGGTTTGAAATAAGAGATAGAGTTTCTAATACATTCTTCATATATTTTAGAATATACTTCTTTTTTTACATCTCTACTAATCATATGAAATGCACCAAAAAATTGCTCAATTAGAGAATTTAGAACAAAAATATTATCAGAATTTTCTTCGAATTTTAAATACTCATTAGCAATTTCAAAAGTTTTTCGAGCTCTTTCATATGGAGAAACTAAAACTAAAACATTATTATGAAGGATATTATTTTTTACCATATAATTTTTTAAAGATATACCTAATTTCTTTGCTTGTTCAACTCCATTATCTGTTAACTTTATTAAAGCATCTTCTATCTTTAAACTTTCAGTTAATGGTTTTCCTAAATTTTTATAATTTGATTGCATAGCATTAACTTCAGATTCTCCATGGCGAATTAATAATATATTTAAATTTTCAATATATGAATATGGAGTTTTAGCTTTTTTTAAAATATCTAATCCATTATATTTATAGTACATATTAATTTAAAAATCTCCTTCAAAATTATTATTTATAAATAATAACAATTTTTAGAAGTAGAGTCAATATAAATTGATAATAATAAACACACAATAGTAAAAATAAAAAAAAGATTTACAAAAAAATGCAAATATAGTAATATAAAAGAAGATTATTAAAGGATGGAAATGAAAGTATGAAAAATTTATATGAAGAAACAAGAAATATAATGAAAAAATATAAAATAACAGCAACTAAAAGTTTAGGACAGAATTTTTTAATAGATGAAGAAGTAGTAAATAAAATTGTAGAATCAGCCTGTATAACAAAAGAAGATATGGTTATAGAAATTGGGCCAGGCTTAGGCACACTCACATTACCATTATTAGAAAAAGCTAAAAAAGTAATATGTATAGAATTAGATTCTAAAATGATACAAATATTAAATGATAGGTTTTCTATGTATGATAATATAGAGATAATAAATGAAGACGTATTAAAAATAGATTTAAAAAATCTAATATTAGAAAATAAACAAATAAACAATATAAAAAATGTTAAAATAGTAGCAAACTTGCCATATTATATAACAACACCAATTGTCATGAAATTATTAGAAGAAGAATTAGATTTAGAAAGTATTACTATAATGATACAAAAAGAAGTAGCTAAAAGACTTAGCTTTGTTCCAGGAGGTAAAGAAACAGGAGCAATTACATATAGTGTATATTACTATTCTAAACCAAAAGAAATTATGGTTGTTCCTAATAATTCATTTATACCAGAACCAGAAGTAGAATCTGAAGTAATAAAATTAAATATAAGAAGTAAAAAGCAGGTTAATCCAAATAATAAAGAACTATTTTTTAAAATAATAAAAGTAGCATTTATGCAAAGAAGAAAAACATTATTAAACAGCCTAGTAAATGGAGGAATAATACAAAATAAACAAACAGGAAAAGATATATTACAAGAATTAAAATTGGATGAAAATATAAGAGCAGAAAAATTAAAAATAGAAGATTTTGAAAAAATGAGTAATGTAATAAATAAAATGTAAAATTTTGTAAAAAATAGCAGAAATTACTATAAAACTATTGAACTTTACATAAATATAATGTATAATATATGCGTAACAACCTTATTATCTCCTTATGGAGTTTATATATACACGAAGAACAATTAACAACAAACATATGGAGGAAAACATTATGAAAAAAGCAATTGCAATTTTCACAGCATTGGTACTTTGCCTAGTCATTATGGTTGGGTGTGGTGGCCAAACTACAACAAGTGCAGTAAGTACTGCAAGTTCTGCTGAAACAGAAAGTGTTTCTAGTGTTCCGGATTCTTCCGAAGCTGTATCTTCTATAGCAGCTTCCTCTGAAGCCGATGATGAAAGACCTGAATGTGACAAAGAGTTTCGTTTGGAACTTACAGATGGATCCACATATGCAGATGGAGAAACTATTACCGTCACAGATGGACTGGGGGTAAAAGAAAAGGGAGAAAACTGGATAATTTATAGCTCTTCTATAGGAAAAGATGGGGCATATGAAAATATATTGGAATCAATGAAAGGAAAAGCTGAAGCAACACTTAAAGTAATAGTAACTTTTAGTGGAACAAGAGAATACTATGAACATGAATATCATTTGGTAGCAGCAGAATAATCAAACTGGCACTCACAATTTATTGTGTGTGCCTTTTTTAAGTAACTATTAAAAACTTTAGTCTTCGTAAGTAAAACAGTTAAATACACAATGTTTTGTAACGAAAATGTAATAAATTCTTAATAAAATTAAAAAAAAATCCTTAAAAAGAGCTTCCGTAAACAATTATGGAAGTTTTTTTGTAATATTTAATTTTTAGACATTTATATGTATTTAAATTTAAAAATAAACAGTTTATACTATAGTTATATATAAAAATAGGGAGGATATTGTCTATGCTTTCAAAAAGACTTAAAATATTGTCAAAGATTGTTGCAACATATTTAACTATTGCAATACTATCTAGTAATATTGCAATAATAGGTGCAGGACTAGGAGAAGTACTAGCATTAGATGCACAAGATGGACAAGATAGTAAAACACAAAGCTCAAATATTGAATTTGACGCATATTTTAAAGTTAATGAAAAAAATGTTCATGAAGCAACTTTAAATAAAAATGAAGAAAATAAAGTATATACAAGAATCTCTGTACAAAGTGCAGGATATCTAAAAGATGCAAAAATACTATTTAGAGATGAAAATGCTAAAAATAGTAGTAATTTTGTTGCAAGTGAATTTCTTCAAGGAGTAGATAATACAGAAAGTTTAGATAAAGACAATAATACAATTATTTTAAAACAAATAAATGCCAATGCAGATTTTACAGTTGAAAGTAAGATAGAATTAAATATAGATAAAGAATTTAATTTAAGTAATTTAAGTAAAACAAATAAAATAATTTTAGAAGGAACATATATAGACAATAATGGAAAAGAAGTAAAAATAGAAAAACAAATAAATTTAAAATTAAATTGGAATATAGATGCAAACATAAATATTAATAGCCAAATATCAAAATATGTTAAATATACAGCAAATGGAGAAAACGAAAAATTATTACAGAATAAAGTAACAGTGTCATTAGATAAAAATAGTATTCCAGTAGCAAAAACAAAAATTGAAATAGATGTACCAAAAATAAATAATACATTACCAAATTATGTGAATGTAGTAGCAGTTGAAACAAATTTAACAAATAGTAAATTAGCAGAAAATTTTACAAACGAGAATTTTACATATAACAAAGAAACAGGAAAGTTAGAAATAAATGTAGAAAATAAAGCAGATAGTAACAATATTATAAATATAGCAATGGAAGAAAATTCTAGCGATATTTATGAAATTACATATGTATATGGAAAAGAAAGTTATGGGCAAGAAATAGATAAAATAGATTTAAATGCAAAAGTTAGCCTAAATATATATAGTAATGATAGCACAAAATTAATAGAAAACAAAGTTATAAATCAAGTAGAATTAAAAGAAAATATTAGTGATATTTTATCATATGATGTGGAAGTAACAAACAATTCAATATCAAAAAGAAATATGTATTCAAATTATCAAATACAAGATGAAGCAAATAAAAGGGAGACAACTTATGATGTGAATTATAAATTAAATATTGGATATGCAAATGTATTAGATAGTATAAAAGTAGAAAGTTTAGAAGATTATTTTGTGGATGAAAATGAAAATAAAAATAAAACTATTATAAATAATCAAAATATTACATATTTTGAAAAAACACAAATAAATAAAGTTGATTTTCTAAATTTATTTGGAGAAGATGGAACAATAAAAATTTTAAATACAAATAATGAACTATTATTTACGATAGATAAAAATTTTGAAGTAGATAAAAATGGAAATATTGTAATTAATTATGAAGGAAAAAATATTTCAAATATAATAATTGAAACATCAAAACCACAAAAAGAAGGTATTTTAGAAATAAATAATACAAAGCAAATAAGAACTGATGTTATATATTCAAAAGCGGAGATACAAAAATTTAAAATATTAGAAGTTGGAAGTAAAGCTAGTATAAAATTAACAAATGTGGATGAATATAAAATAGCAGAAAATACAGCAAAAACTAAAAGTATTAATTTAGAAGAAACAAAAACAAATGCTACTATAAAATTAAGTAATACAAATTTATCTACAATGGTATTAAACCAAGATGTAGAATTAAAAATTGAATTTAATAATGATAAATCATATTCAGATTTTTATATAAACCCAACATTTACAATAGAATTACCAGAAGCTATTGAAGATATTAATATAAAATCAGCAAATATTTTATTTAATGAAGGTTTAAAAATAGTAGGAGCAAATAAATATATTGAAAATGGAAAAATATATATAAAATTATCATTAGAAGGAATACAAAATATATTTAATGAATTAAAAATAACAAATGGTACAAATATTGTATTAGTAACAGATATAAAAGTTAAAATAACAACACCAGCAAAACAAGATAATATAAATTTATATTATACAAATGAAAATGCAACAAGTTATGAAAATAAAATGGAACTACAAAATGCAAAAGCAAGAAGTATAGAAATAATAGGAGTTGCAACACAAGAGTTAACATATGCAGCACCAACAGGATTTATAACGGGAGTAGAACTTTCAAACTTTGAAAATACTGGAAAGACTATAAACTCACTTACAGGTGACGGAACAGGAAAGTTAGAAATATATACAGAAGCTAAAACATCTAAATACAAAGTAACATTAATGAATAATGAAACAAAAGTAGCAAATAATGTAGTAGTTTTAGGAAGAATAGGTTTTACTAATAATAAAGATTTAGAAACTGGTAAAAATTTAGGAACAACAATGGATACAATTTTAACAGGAGCAATTAATGTAACCAGTACAAAAAATTACACTGTATATTATTCAGAAAATAAAGAAGCAACAAAAGATATAGCTTTAACATCAAATGGTTGGACAGCTAATCCTAGTAATTATTCTGCAATTAAATCATATTTAATTATATTTACAGAAGATTTTGCTATAGGAGATGAAAGTAATTTTGAATATAACTATATAATACCAGCAAATTTAGAACATGAACAATATTTATATCAAACAACACAAACAAATTATGTGTTAGAAGCAGAAACAAAAACATCATACCCAAATAAATTAGGATTAACAACAGGAGCAGGACCAATACTTGGGTTAGAATTATCTTCATCAGCAGGAAATGGAAATACTGTAAAAGAAAATGAAATTATAAAATATACAATTAAAGTAACAAATTCAGGAAAAGATACAGTAGAAAATGTAGTAGTAAAAAATACAATACCAACAGGATGTACATATGTATATTATAATGAAAATATAGAAAATGGACCAATTGGATATAAAACGAATTTTTCTAAGCCAAATTTAGAATGGGCTATTGGTACATTAAAAAAAGGAGAAACTAAAACTGTTGAATTTGAAGTAAAAGTTGGAAGATATCTAGTTAAAGGAATGTTTAAAGAAGGAGACGACTATTACTATTATAAAGCAGATGGAACAAAAACAAAACTAACAGAACTTATACTTTCAAATACTGCAACAGTATTAGCAAAAGATTTAAGTAAAGAAGTTAATTCAAATAAAGTTGATAATATTGTAATACCAGCACAAATAAAAATTGATATTAGTTCATGGGAAAATTGTAAATTGAAAGTAGATTCAGAATATACATATAAAATATATGTTAAAAATATTGAAGGAAAAGATTTAGAAAATGTAGTTATAAATAATATTGTACCAGAAGGATTAATTTATCAATCTTCAAAAATTAGTTTTTATCCTACAAGAGAAAATGATACAACAAATGCAACATATAAAGAAAATGAAAAAACTTTAAATAGTTTAATAAATACTTTAAAAAAGGATGAGGAAATTATTCTAGAAGTAACTGTAAAAATAGATAAATTACAAAATGGAATATATGAGAAGATAATACCAATAACAGCAAATGCTAGTGTAAATAATAATGAAAAAGTTGAAGCATTATCATATGGAATAAAAGTTGGTGCACCACATATAGTTGCAAGTATAGAGGCAAACCCAACAACTAAATATGTTGTAGAAGGACAAGAAATAGAATATAAATTAATATTAAAAAACATAGGAAGTTGGATGGATTCTAATGTAAAAATAAAAGATATCCTTCCAGATGGATTAAAAACGGTAAAAGTAAAATATGGAACAGATGAAAATTATTCAGAATCTATTCAATCAAATTTAAGTGAATATAATACAGATTTAGTATTAAATGTTGGAGAAACATTTACTTTAATACTTACTGCTAAAGCACAAGAATTGGCAAATGATATTGATGAATTAGCAGTAACAAATCATATGACTATATATGGAACAGACGTAGAATTTACAACAGATAAAATAACTCATATTATTCAACCAAATCCAGAAAATAATGGAGAAAGCGAAAATAATGGAGGACAAACTGTAAAATATAAAATAGAAGGTACAGCGTGGTTAGATGAAAATAAAAATGGAATAAGAGAAGATACAGAAAATGTATTAGAAGGAATTACAGTTAAATTACTTTCAACACAAAATAACAATATAATAAAAACAACAAAAACAGAAAATAATGGAACATATAGTTTTACAGAATTAGAACAAGGAAGTTATTTAGTATTATTTGATTATGATGCCAATAAATACAATGTAACAAAATATCAGTCAAATGAAGCTACAGAAAATAATAATTCAGATGCTATTTCAACAACAATTAATGAAGATGGAAATTTAAGACAAGCAGCAGTAACAGATATAATTAAAATAGTAAGAACAAGTAAATCTAATATAGATATAGGTTTATATGAAAGCCCTAAATTTGATTTAAAACTAGATAAATATGTAAGTAAAATTACAGTTCAAAATGGAGAAGGAACTAAAGTATATAATTATGAAAATGTTAAACTTGCAAAAGCAGATATAACAGGAAAGCAAGTAGCAAAGTCTACAGTAATAATTGAATATACAATAGTAGTTCAAAATGAAGGGCAAATAGCAGGATATGCTAAAAAAATAGTGGATTATATGCCAAACGATTTAAAATTTAGTTCAGAATTAAATACAAATTGGTACCAAGATAAATCTGGAAACTTATATAATACAGAACTTGCAAATGATGAATTAAAGCCAGGAGAGGGTAGAGAAGTTAAATTGATTTTAACTAAAAAAATGACAGATGAAAATTTAGGAATAACAAATAATATAGCAGAAATTGCTGAAAGTTATAATGAACAAGGTTTAAAAGATAATGATTCTATTGCAGGAAACAAAGTTCAAGGAGAAGATGATATAAGCAGTGCAGATGTTTTAATATCAATAAAAACAGGAGCAATAATAATATATACAACAATAGCAATTGTCTTAATAATTATTATTGGAAGCGGAATATATGTAATAAAAAAGAAAATTTTAAGTAAGGAGGTGTAATAGCTTGAAAAAGAGTAAAATAATAAAATATCTGATAATAATTTTTGTAACATTATTAATGATAAGTATAATTAATATTGGACAAGTATTTGCAAGTCAAACTGATGGAAAAACATATTGGAGTGGAACTACATCAGGAATTACTGGTGGATTAATATCATATGATGATTTACAAAAAACAAATGGATTATTTTGTAGACAACATGGAACTTTTATTGGATTTGAAAATACAGGGGCACCATCACATTCATATGATGAAGATATTTATGCAAGTCCAACTGGAATTAGTGATATGACGGTATTTATAAGTGGTAAAGTAGCAGATATATTAGGTATAAATAAAGTAACATTTAATAATAGAGTTATACAGGATGGTGAAGAAATAAAGGAATTATATGTTTCACCAGAAAGAATGCCAATACAATGGAGCCCTGCTTTAAGCACACTTGAAAATTTAAATAATGCGATAGATAACAGTAAGCTATATAATGAAGAATTTATAGATCCAACAACTGGAGAATCATATCTTGATAGAATTAAAACAATTTCGTTTTATAAAACAACAGGTGTAACATTATTAAATTCAATGCAAGCATATATACTTTCACATAATTCTACTAAAACAGGAGTAGTTTCTTATTCACATAATTGGGCAGATAAAGTACAATATGCATATTGGATGTATCAAAATGCATATGAAGGTGGATTTTCAGCAAGTGGATCTAATTCTGCAACTAGTGCAGCAGAAGGAAGTAATTTGTTTGAAGAAGCTAAAGCATTTAATAATCATATAAAAAATATTAATAATAATGGAAATACAATTACAGATAATAGTAATTATCCACCACAAAATGGATATGCAGCATCAAATGAGGTTTCTGTATCATATTCAGATGTAGATAATTCATATTTAGTGGGACCATTTAGAATAACATATAATCAAGACATATATAATGTTAAAGCAAACAGTACTATGGCACAAAGGCAAAATCAAGATTCAACATTAAGACAAGCTGGTGCAAATGGAAGTAGAGTATTATTTGGAGCAATTGTAGGTTCAAAATTAAGTGGAGATGCAGGAGAAGTAAAAGGGTATTCATTTATATGTAATAATCCTGTACAAAATAATTTATATCCAAGTTCTGGAGAAGAATTTTATATAAAAATACCATATTCAGGAAATGAAAGTTTTACAACATTAACAAATCTTTCTTTTACATATTATAGTTTGCAAGAATATGGGGGTTCTATGAATGAACTTGCAGGACAATACAATGATATAAAATTAATTGTAAAAAGATCAGCAAATGGATTATTGTATTTTGGACCATATTCGTATTGCTCTGAATCACCGGTTTGTAATAAGAACAATTCTACATTATATTTAGATGGAGATACTTGGTATCATAATTATAGAGTACATGATAGCACTGGAGAAGATGAGCAACATCAATTTGTAGATAATAGTGGTGGAGAAACTGGAAATGGATTTTGTGATACATGTGGTGGAAGAGTTCATACTACAGCATCAAAAGGACATGTGTATGTAGATATTAAAGGAACCATAGTTGGAGATGGACGTTGTGATACATGCGGAAGAGAAGAAGGAGCTCTTAATAGACATGAAGTAATTGGAGATGAAGGACATTGCCCAGCACATGGTATGGGATGTGGACTTTTAGCATATGCTAAAAATGGAAGTCAATATAATAGAGATCCGTACAATATACCTGCTGGATCACATATACAAGGAAGAGGTTCTACAGTTGTAGCAAAAGCAGGAATATTTTCTGGTGCTAATTCACAAGGATTATTTTCATTAAATTCAGCATGGATTAGAGAAATATATCACGAAATAGGTATTACCTTTAAAAATCCAATTCCACTTACCATGAATATGGGTGGTAAAGTTTGGGAAGATAATTTAGCAGAAGGAAAAGAAAGTGAAGCAAATGGAATAAACACAGGAACTGATAAGCCGGTAAAATATGTTGAAGTTATATTACATAAGTTAGATGGAACTGTTGTAAAAACAACAGAAACTGATAATAATGGAAATTGGAGTTTAACAGATATTCCTATTGCACAAAAATATTATATAGAATTTAAATATAATGGTATTGTATACCAATCTTTAGCCGAAAATAAACAATTTGCTGTTGAAGGTTCATCAAAAAATAATATTTCCGAATATATGAATAATAGTTCTGAAAGAAACACTACTAAATATTATAATAATTCAAAAGCAATGGAAAAAGCAGAGTGGAGAATTTCTTTTAATAATAAATTTGCAACAATAACAAATGATAAAATAACAGATAAAAATACAGGAGAAGCATATAGTAATAATAATTCTAAGACAGATTTAGAGTATTCTATTACAGAAAATAATGAGACAAATCAAAATTATGCTTCATTAATTACAACAGATAAAGATGGAAGAACTTTAGATAAATATAAAATTTCTGCTACAACACAGGCAGCTGGAATTGATAAATTACCTATTGATAGTAGTATTCATATTTCAAATATAGATAGAACTGTTGCAGGAATTACTTATAATAAAGTATATCCATATTTAGAGCATATAAATTTAGGACTAGTAAAAAGGTCAGTAGTAGATTTAGATATAAGAGAAGATGTTGAAAAATCTGTTGTAACAATAAACAAAAATGAAACAACTTATAAATACAATAGAAGAACAGATATGGAAGGACTAGAAATAGATATACAAAATTCAATATTATCTCCAGCTGATAGTTCTAAAATAACATATAATACTGCTTTATATAAATCAGATTATAATTATAGAATAGATGATTATAAAAATACTAATAATTTAAATAATAATGAAGAGGTAATTGATAAAATTTATAGTAGCAAAGTAACAGATGAAGAATTAAAAGTATTTGTTACATATAAAATAAGAGTAACAAATAAATCTGTAGATGAACAAAACTATGTAGGAGTAAATGAAATTGTAAATTACTATGATGAAACATATACATTAGTAGATAAGGCAAAACAATTAGAAATTTATAAAAATGCAACTACACAAGAAACGGAAAGCAAGACAGTTGCAAAAGCTTCTACATATAGATTAAATACAGAATCATCTAACACAGAACATGCTATTGTTTGGAACACTTCAAATACTAAAGTTAATGGTTATAATGTAATGACTACTACTAGCCTAAAAGATGTAAGAATGAAACCAGGAGAATATGCAATAATATCTGTAACATTTGAAGTAAATAAACAAGATTATGAGAACTTAAAAAATTCAGTAATAAGAGGAAATAAAGAACAATATACAGAAGTAAAATCTTATTCTACATACTATGATAATAATAAAGATTCAAATGGAAATTATACAAATAATAATTATTTAGGAAAGATAGATTGTAATTCAGCTCCATATAATTACACACCAGGAGATAAAAACTATGAAACAGATACTTCTGCAGCACCAATAATTACTATTAAATTAAGAGAAGATTCAGAAGAAGATAGAAAAATTAATGGTATTGTTTGGGAGGATTCAAGAACAAATACTTTAGAATCTGGGCAAATTGTAGGAGATGGAGAATTAAAAGACACTGAAAAAACAAGAATTAATGGTGTTACAATTCAATTAGTAGAATTAGTACAAATAGACGGAAAAGAATATGAATATATTTGGAGAGAAATGTTAACCGGAGATAATACATATAAATATGTAGATAATAATGGAAATTTAAATGATACAGCAGAAGAAGAAATAAAAAATGATACTAATAGTCCATTTAGAAGTTTCTTAAACATTTCAGCAGACAAAGGTAAATATGAATTTAGCCAATTTGTTGCAGGAAACTTTGTTGTAAGATTTAAATATGGTGATACAGATAAAACAGTATTAACTATTGAAAATGGTGGATCTAATGAGAAATCTTATAATGGACAAGATTACAAATCAACAGCATATCAAACTGGAAAAGATTCATTAAAAGAAGAATGGTTTGATTTAGCCAAATTTAATAATAATGAAAAAATATCTGATGCAAAAGATAATGAAGCACAAAGATTAAGACAAATTAAATATTCAAGTACAATATCAAATTATAATGGAAGTGTTTTAGCATCACCAGATAGAAATCCGGGCAAAACTGAAGATGATAAAAAACTAATTGCAGAACTTGAGAAAGAAACTTGGATGTATGCTGATACTGCTAAAATTTCTATAAGAATTGAATATAATACAAATGAACTTAAAGAAACAGACAGTAGAGCATATAGTGTAAATAATATTGATTTGGGGTTAGAAGAAAGACCAAAAACAAATATAGTTCTTAATAAAGAAATAACTAGATTAAGATTAATATTAGCAAATGGAAAAACGCAAGTTGATTCAAATGCTGGATTAATGCCAGATGTTAATAATGGAAACTTGAAAAAAGAGCATATAAGAGATACTTTAAATAGAACAACATTAATATATTTAGATAAAGAATTAATGCAGGGTTCAACTATTATAATAGATTATAAAATTACAATAACAAATAATAGTGAAATAAATACTGTTGCAGGTGACAAACGAGAATTTTTGAATAATATTAATAATCCTAATAATGAAAAATATGAAGAAATTCCTGAAATCCAAGGAAAAGATAGTATAGGAACATATTTGGGAAGTACCTATTATACTGGAAAACATGATGCAAGTACTGAATTATCAATATTAAGAATTAATAAGGTATTGGACTATGTAGATAACAATATTACTTTCAGAAAAGAAGATAATACGGGATGGAACTTATATTCATTAAATAAAAATTCTTTGGAAGATGGAAGTAAAACATATCAAGATTTACAAAAAAATACTAATACATTTGATAAAGATAATTTAATTAATGGAAGTATAAAATTAAATAATAATAGTATGATAGTAAATGAAAGTTTAAATACTGATAATATGGACCCATATAGTACAAAAGAATTAAAATTAACATTGTCAAAAGTATTATCACCAGGAAATGATTCTGAAGAAATGATTTATGGTAATATAGCAGAAATATTACAATATTCAACTACAACAGGTAGAAGAGATTATTCATCTGTACCAGGAAATCAAAATCCAAATTTATCAGATCCAGATGTTAAACCAGAAGAACCAGATACAGACTGGGCAAAAAATATAAGTATTATGCCACCTACAGGAGAAACACCAATTTATTACGTAATAGGATTTATAGGAGCAATTATATTAATAGTTGGTATAGTAATAATTAAAAAATTTGTATTAGATTCTAAAAAATAAAAATTAATTCTATAAAAATAAAATATTTAATTCTAAAAAAGGTGTTCTAAAATCTTAGAACATCTTTTTTTATAATATTGACTAACTAAAAACAATATGTTAAAATAAAAGTGGGCAAAGTGAAAAAAAACAGAAAAAATCAAAATGCCTGTGAGGTGCAAAATGAGATATATTGAAATATTAGAAAAATTAAAAGAAGAATACGAAGATAAAAGCTTTGAAAAGAATGACATCAAAATTATAGCTAAACAAGTAAATAATATTGAAAACGAAAAAACAATTAGAAATATTATTGGAATATTAAAAAGTGAAAATAAAATAAAAGAAATTGCAAAAAACAAGTATATCATAGTTACAAAGCTAATTTACAAGTATAAAGTAAATAATGAAGAGAATGTAATATATAAATTAATAAAAAAAGAATACCCAGAAATTAATTTTATAGTTTGGAATACAAACATTTTAAATGAATTTACTTTGCATTATGTAATGAGTAATTATATAATTATTGAAACAGAAAAAATAGCATTAGATTTAATTGTTAATTTATTGAAAATGAAATGTTTTAGAAAATATACAATAATAACACAGGATATTTTTAATCATAATAGAAATTTATATATAAATACTGAAAATTTAATAATTATTAAACCATTACATATAAAATCACCATTACTCAAAGAAGAAAACAAAACATATGTATCAATAGAAAAAATAATGATTGATTTATATGTTGACAAATTATATATTCAATATCAAGGAAAAGAATTACAAACAATATATGAAAATATTTTTGAAAAATATGATATTGACTTAAAGCGTTTAATGAAATATGCTGAAATTAGAACTAATATAAAAGAATATAAAAAATTTATAAATGGTTTATATATAGCTGAAAAATACAAAATGAAATCTCCAAAAAATATTTGAAAATTTTAATTAATATGTTATAATAAAATTGTATAGATATGTAAGAAAGGGAAAGGGTATGAATCAGATTCTAATTACTGAAAAGTTATATGTTACACCTGAACTGAAGAGAAAAAGAAAACTGTATAAAATAGAGTTTGTTTTTTCTATTCTTTTAATGCTTTCTTTATTTTCTTATTACATATATGCACAATATGATATGAACAAGGCAGAAGAGGTTTCAAAGGAAATTTTATCTGAAATAGAGTTTAAAGAGCCAGAAAAAATAAAAGATGATACAACAATAAAAGTATCTGATAATGATGTTATAGTTGTAGCATTAGAATATAACCAGCAAGTTCAGGTAGAAGAAATAAAAGTAGATGAATTACTAGAAAAAGAAAAGGATGTACCACTTGAGGTTCAAACATCTTCAGCAGGGTATAAATATACAACAATAGGAACAATAACTATACCTAAAATTAATGTAAATTATCCAATATTATCGGGACAAACAAAATCACTTGAAGAAACAGAAAATTTACTTAAAAATTCTCCTTGTGAATTCTGGGGTTCAGGACTAAATGAAGTGGGAAACTTTTGTATAGTAGGGCATAATTATAGAAATACTAGATTTTTTAGTAAAGTTCCAACATTAGTAAATGGTGATATAATAGAAATAAAAGATGTAAGTAAAGGAAGAACAATACAGTATGCAGTATATGATAAATTTACTATTGATCCAGATACACAAGATAGATCTTTTACAACTCAATTAACAGATGGAAAAAAAGAAATAACATTAATAACATGTACTGATGATAGTAAATCAAGAGTTGTTGTAAAAGCAAGAGAAGTAAAATAAAAGATAAGCATATTACAAAAAAGCTTGTCTTTTTTTGACCCAATACTAGGGAAATACGCAAAAATATGATTAAATATACATAATAAGTTGATTTTTTAACAAAAATGTAATATAATTGTTATATAAGTGTTTAAAAACGTAGTGGGAACGTAGATTACCAGCTTCCGTAAAAGGAAAAAACACATAAATTTTGATTTTATTAAAATGTAAGAAAAATGCTAAAATATGGGTATTGACTTATATTTTATATTTAGTAAAATAATGATAGATACTTATATTTAAGAGTAAAAGGAAGGTAAAAAATATGAAAACTAAAAAAGTATTTTTAGCAATTATTTTTATGCTAATTTTAAGTTTAATTTTTGGAGGAATAATTAATTCATCATATGCATTAACAAAAGAAGAAATTGCAGGTATGAGTTTAACAAGAACAACTCCATTAAAATTAGGAATAGTTCAAATTAGAGAGTCTGGATATGGATATATGTCTGGTTCAAAAACTGTATTTAAAGTTGTATCTTATCCATTAACAGGAGAAGCAAATAATACAAATATAGACTGGAGTAATAGCATATACTGTATTAAAGGTGGACCAGGTTTTTCAGTTGAAGGAAATAATTTAGCAGAAATACAATATGATATTTTTAGAGATATGAATGGGGATAAAACAGATTCATATTTAAGTAAATATATAAGTTTAATACCTACTAATAATTATGGATCACTTTTATGGTTATTAGATAATATATATCTTCCTAAAAATGCTAATAAAGTAGCAGATAAATTAGCTTTATTACAAGCTGCAGAAAATTATGATTCAAACGAGATGGATGCCGAAGATGCAAAAACACTTCTAACAGATGATGATATAGAGGTTATTCAACAAGCTGCAATTTGGCATTTTACAAATATGGATGATGGTACAGGGTTTGATGTAGGAAATACTATTTCACCATATATAACAAAAACAGAGCGTACACCTGGAAAATATACAAGCATAGATCAATCTGAGTATACTTCTTTAGGAACAACACAAACAACAAGTAATAAAACACAAGATGATGCAGATTATCGTTTACAATATGCAGGAGCTTTATATGGATATTTAATAAATACAGCAGCAACTAAAACAAGTTATACTCAAAATACTATATCAGCACCATTATCAATTAACAATAATGCTACAAGTGAAATAAGTGGTAGCAATTATGTAATAGGACCATTTAAAATTACAAAAGAAAATGACAATGCATATACAAATTTTGCAGCAACAATTAAAGATCAAAATGGAGCAAATATTACAAACTATACAATGTTAGATAGTAACAAAGCTCAAACAACAAAAACAATAGAACAATTAATAGGAGAAAATTTTTATATTCAAATACCTTTAACAAATGATACAATTTCAAAGGTAAAGGTTTCTGTAACAGCTAATTATAAAGGAAATAGTACAATTAATTTAATAGCATCAAGTCAAGATACGCAGTTTACAACAACACAACCATTAGCTATAATAGATAGAGAAGATAAGAGTTTATCTTTAGAAGAACCAGTGGATATAACAAAACCATCTCCAGATTTTGCATTAAGAAAGTTTATAACAACAATAAATAATGTAACAGTATCTCCATCAAGAGAGCCACAAGTAGATGTTACAAATTTAAATAAAATAGTAAATGGAAATTTAGTAACAACTGCAATATATAATCATACTAAAAATCCAATTGTAGTAGATACAGATGATGTAGTTGTTTATACAATAAGAGTATATAATGAAGGAATAGTAGATGGTTATGTAAATGAAATAACAGATCATTTACCAGCAGAATTAGAATTTTTACCAGATAATGCAATAAATAAAACTTATGGATGGGTTGTAGATACAATTAATGATTCTACAGGAAGAACAATAAAAACAGGATATTTATCTTTTGCAAATAATGCAAATACAACTTCTGAAAATAAAATATCAGCATTTAATGGTACAAAGTTAGATTATAGAGATGTACAAATTGCATGTAAAGTAAAATTAACAGACACATCAATTAAAATAACTAATATAGCAGACATTACAGAAGAAGCTAATTCAAGTGGAACTAAAATAGATAAAGATAGAGATTCAACACCTAAAAATGTTGTTTTACCATCAGATACAAATTTACCAGGATATAAAGATAATGAAATAAATAATTCATATGTACCAGGACAAGAAGATGATGACGATTTTGAAAAATTAAGAGTTAAAGAATTTGATTTATCTTTAAGAAAATTTATAACAAAAGTTAATGATAAAGATTTAAAAGATGCAAGTGGAAATTATATAAGAGAACCACAAGTAGATACTAGTAAATTAAATACTATAGAAAATGGAAACAGAATAACTACAGCTACATATAATCATTCAAAAACTCCAGTTGGAGTACAAATTGGTGACATAGTTGTATATACTTTAAGAATATATAACGAAGGCGAGACAGATGGTTATGCAAAAGAAATAACAGATCATTTACCAGCAGAGTTAGAGTTTATTGTAAATAGTACAATAAATACAAAATACAGATGGTTACTAGATGGAAATGATGATACTCTTAGAACAATAAGAACTGATTATTTATCAAAAAATCAAGATGATAAAAATCTTTTAAAAGCGTATGACGGAACTAAATTAGATTATAAAGATATTCAAGTTGAATGTAAGGTGAAATCTACAGCAGTAATTGATAAAAAAATAACAAATATTGCTGATATTACTAATGATAGTGATAAAAATGGAAATGAAGTAATAGATAGAGATTCAACACCTAAAAATGTTGTTTTACCATCAGATGAAAATTTACCAAACTATAAAGATAATGAAATAAACAAATCATATGTACCAGGACAAGAAGATGATGATGATTTTGAAAAATTAGTAATAAAACAATTTGATTTATCTTTAAGAAAATTTATAACAAAAGTAAATGATATGGTTGTATCACCATCAAGAGAACCACAAGTAGATGTTACAAATTTAAATAAAACAGTAGATGGAAAAGTAGTAACAACAGCAAAATATACTCATCCAAAAGACCCAGTTCCTGTAGCTACAGGAGATATAGTTACATATACAATAAGAATGTATAATGAAGGTGAAATTGATGGATATGTACAAGAATTAAAAGATGATATTCCAGAAGGATTAGAATTTTTACCAGATAATGCTTTAAATAAAGAATATAGATGGGTAATGTATGATAAAGATGGAAAAGTAACTAAAGATGTTACAAAAGCAGTAGAAATTAGAACAGATTATTTATCAAAAGAGCAAGAAAAAATAAGCAAAGATAATTTAATATTAGCTTATGATGAAACAACAATGAAAACATTATCATATAAAGATGTTAAAGTTAATTTTAAAGTTGTAGAACCAGATACATCAACTAATATAATAACAAATACAGCAGAAATTTCAAAAGATGCAGATGATAATGGAAATGATGTAACAGATAGAGATTCAACTCCTGATAATAATATTCCAACAGAAGATGATATAGATGTTGATCATGTTAAATTAACATATTTTGATTTAGCATTAAGAAAATTTATTACTGAAGTTGAAGGAAAAGTAGTATCACCATCAAGAGAGCCAGTTGTAGATGTTAGTAAAATAAATACAGTTGATAAAGATGGAAAATTAATAACTACAGCAACATATACACATCCAAAAGACCCAATAGATGTAGTTACTGGGAATATAGTTACATATACAATAAGAGTTTATAATGAAGGAACTAGATCTGGATATGCAAAACAAATAAAAGATGATATTCCAGAAGGATTAGAATTCTTACCAGATAACGAATTAAATAAAGAGTATAGATGGGTAATGTATGATGAAGAAGGAAATGTTACAGAGGATCTTACAAAAGCAGTTGATATTAGAACAGACTATTTATCTAAAGAGCAAGAAAAAACAAGTGGAGCAAATTTAATAAATGCTTTTGATAATACTAAAGGATTAAGTACAGTAGAACCATTAAATCCAGATTACAAAGATGTTAAAGTTAACTTTAAAGTAACAGAACCAGAAACATCTGATAGAATTTTAATAAATACAGCACAAATTTCAAACGATTCAGATGAAAATGGAAAAGATGTAATTGATAGAGATTCAACTCCAGATAATGATAAACCAGGAGAAGATGATATTGATATTGATAAAGTTAAAGTTAAATACTTTGATTTAAGCTTAAAAAAATGGGTAACACAAGCAATTGTAACTGAAAATGGAAAAACAACAGTACAAGAAACAGGACATACAGGAGACGAAAATCCAGAGCCAATTGTTAAAGTAGAACTTTATAGAAAAAATATTAATAAAGTAACAGTAAAATTTAGATATAAAATTAAAGTAACTAATGAAGGTGAAATAGCAGGATATGCTAAAGAAGTTACAGATTATGTTCCAAAGGGATTAAAATTTGTTCAAGCAGATAATCCAGATTGGTATATAAGAGATAATGACGAATCTAAAATAGCAACTAAAAAACTAGAAAATACATTATTACAACCAGGAGAAAGTGCAACAGTAGAGGTACTTCTTACATGGGTAAATGGAAACGATAATATGGGAGTAATGACAAATATAGCAGAAATAAGTAAAGACTATAATGATAGTCATACACCAGATATAGATTCTACACCAGACAATAAAGTGCCAGGTGAAGATGATATAGATGATGCACCAGTTTTATTAGGTGTTTCAACAGGTTCTGTACCAATGTATTTAGGATTAGTAGGAGCAGTTTTAATAACAATAACAGGTGGAGTAATATTAATTAAAAAATATGTAATAGGATAGAAATAAAATAAAAATTCTCTCAGAGATAAAGCTGGGAGAGTTTTTTTATATAATTATTTACAATTGTTTACAAAAAAAAAATGCTATGTTATAATCTAAAATATAAATTAAGAGGTGAAAAAAATTGAATCAAATATTATATACAGGTGGTAAAAATAAAGGACCAGTAGAAATTAAGGTAATAATAAAATTTTTTGCAATTGCTATAATTGTGTTTGGTATAGTTATAGGAATAGGTGCAACATATGCTATAATTTCAAATAAAGAAAATGAAAGTAAAGTTAATTATACAGAACCTATTGTTGAATTAACACAAATTGAAGGTTATGTTGAATTAAAGATAAATCATGATAAAGCAATTGACAAAATAATATATACTTGGAATGAACAAGAAGAACATATTCTTCAAGGAAAAGGTAAAATTAATATAACAGAAAATATAGAAATTCCAGAAGGAAATAACACTTTAACTGTTAGAATAATAGATTCTATAGGATACGAAGTTAGATATGAGAAAAAATACGTTGTAGAAAGTAGTGTAAGTAAACCAGAAATAGAATTTGCAATAGCAGGAAATAATGTAAAAATAGTAGCAAAATCAGATGTAAATTTATCATATATAACATACAGATGGAATGATGAAGAAGAAACAAAAGTAGATGTAAATTCAGACATGCCCAATAAAATAGAAACAGAAATAGAAATAAAAAAGGGTGAAAATAATCTTACTGTAGTAGCAGTAAACAAAGAAAATGCAAGTCAAACAAAAGAGCAGAAATTTAAAGGAATAACAAAACCAGAAATACAATTATTTCAAGATGGAGAAAATTTAACAATTAAAGCAACAGATTTAGATGATAAAATGATGAAAATAGATTTTGCAATAAATGGTGAAATATTTAAAGCAGAACAATCAAATGCAGATAATACAATTATAGAAATAACAAAAAAATTAAAAGTTGGTGAAAATCAAGTAGCAATTGTTGCATATAACCAAGAAGGGGAAACAGCAATACTTCAAGGAAATGTACCATATAATCCATAAAGAAAGGAATTTATATAGTGTAAAAAATCATTATATAAGGAAATAAAATGAATATAGAAACTTTTATTAATTTTTCAACATATTTTATAATATATTCAATTTTAGGTTGGATTTTAGAATCAGTTTTTAAATCAATATTATTTAAAAAGTTTGTTAATAGTGGATTTTTACATGGTCCATTTTGCCCAATATATGGGACAGGGGCATTAATAATGCTATTATGTTTAACTTGGGCAGAAAATAATATCATATTATTATTTTTTATGAGCGTTATTGTTCTTACAATTTGGGAATATGTAGTTGGAATAATTTTAGAAAAGTTATTTAATACAAAATATTGGGATTATTCAGATAATAAATTTAATTTCCAAGGTAGAATATGTTTACAAAATTCTATTTATTGGGGTATATTAGGTGTTTTGTTTGTAAGATACATACATCCATTTATAACAACTAGAATACTAAATGTACAATATAATACATTAACATATTTTAATATATTAATATGGATTTTGTTAATTGTAGATTTAATAGTATGTATAGTAAGACAAAATACATATGAAGATAATTTAAAAAGAATTAAAGAAATTAGCGATACAATAAAAGAGAAAATTCAAGAATTAAAAGATGTATCATCAGAAAAAATTAGTAAAGAAAAAATAAATATAATAATAGAAGATTTAAATAAAAAGCAAGCCAGAATTAAAAGAAAAATGTATAGACATATTATAAGACTAAAAAAGGCATTCCCAACTATGAAATCTGATAGATTAAATAATATATTAAAATCATTAAAAATGGATAAAGAAAAGAAAAATAATAAGAAATAAAAATCACATATGATAAGGAGAATTTTATGGTACAAGAAGTCTATATAATTGATGATGATTCTAATTTAACAAAAGATTTAAAAGAATTATTTAAAAAAGAAAAAGAATATACGTTTAAAAATGTTAAAACTAAAGAGATTGAAGTTGCTTTAAAAAATATTCCAAATTTAATTATTTTAAATGAAGATAATATTGATAGAGATATAATTAAATTATGTGAAGAAATAAGAAAAGATGAAGATAACAGTATAACTCCAATAATAGTAATATCTTCTAACAGAGAAAAAGAACATAAATTAGAAGTATTAAAAAAAGCAGTAGAGTATTATATTCATAATCCAATTGATATGGATTATTTATATAATACAGTAAAAAATATTATAAGATTATTATATACAAATAGAAGAGTAAGCCCATTAACAGGTCTTCCTGGAAATGTACAAATAAATGCAGAATTAAAAAAGAGATTTTTAAATAAAGAAGAATTTGCAGCTTTATATTTGGATTTAGATAATTTTAAAGCATATAACGATGTATATGGATTTTTAAAAGGAGACGAAATTATTAAATTTACTGCAAGGACAATTGTAAAAAATGTGCATGAAAGTGAAAATAGTTTTGTAGGACATATTGGAGGAGACGATTTTGTAGCAATTGTACCAATGAGCGAAAATGTTGAGGTAATATGCCAAAATATAGTAGCTGATTTTGATAGTCAAGTAGGAAAATATTTTTCAAAAGAAGATTTAGAAAAAGGATATTTAGAAGTTCCAAATAGAAAAGGTATAATGGAGGAGTTTCCAATAACTTCAATTTCAGTAGGTGTTGTAATGGTAGATGAAGGTAGATTTAAAAATATATTAGAAATTGGAGAAGCGGCAGCTGGAGTTAAGCATTTAGCAAAATCTATTTTTGGAAGTACATATGTAATAGATAGAAGAAAAGTATAAAAGAGATAATATATAATAAAAAGTATATAATCATAAGAACATAAAGAGCGTTTTACTACATTTCCGTAGTAAAATGCTTTTTTATGTTCTTAAATGTAACTTAAAAGAGATAAAAGCTTAAAATTAATGTAATAATTCCTTAAAAGTGAGCGTGCGTAATAAAAAAAATATAGTACAAAAAAACACATAAAAATACTGCTATTTACACAATTCCCTAAAGTATATATAATTTATTTATTAATATAAAAATTAAGGGAGAGAAAAATTATGCAGAAAAAATTATCAAAAAAGCTAATTATTATTTTAGCTATTGTGTTAATTTTATTTATTGGAATAGGAGTAGTTTTAGCAACTGGGCAAACAGAAGTATTGCTAAAAGCTATTGGCATTGAAATGCAAGCTGAAAATAAAACTGATGGACCAAGAGAAAAGTTGAATTTTAATTTTGGATGGAAATTTTCAAAAGGAGTAGGTAAAAATAATTCAGGTTCAGAAGTTGCAGCAGAAAATGTAACAGTAATACCAACTTCAGAAACTCCATATTTAGCAGATTATGATGTAAGTTCATGGTCAGAGGTAAGTTTACCACATACATATAATGATGTGGATACTTTTGATAACTATATGGAGGGTAGTCAAAACGGTGAAAGAAGTATGTACACAGGTACTGCTTGGTATAAAAAAACATTTACTCTTCCTGAAGAATATAGAGGTAAAAAAATATATGTAGAATTTGAAGCAGCAAGACAAGCAGCAAAAGTATATATTAATGGTGTGCTTTTAGAAGGAACATCCGAGAATGGATTTATTGCATTTGGTTATGATTTAAATAGTAAAGGAAATCTTAAATTTGGTGCAGACGGAGAGAATGATATAACTGTTATGGTAGATAATAGTTTCCCTTACAAAATTGAAGGAACAACAAGTAGTGTTCCTTGGAACGATTCTCATTGGCAACCAACATATGGAGGATTATACCAAAATTCTTATTTATACATTATGGATAATCTTCATTTAACTCTTCCACTATATAGTTTCTTACAATCAGAAGGAACATATATTTATACATCAGATGAAACAAGTTCATCTGCAAAAATAAATGTAAATGCACAAATAGAAAATAATTATGGAGAAGAAAAAACATTTACATACAAAGTACTTGTTAAAGATATGAATCAAAATACAGTACTTACAATGGAAACACAAAACCTTATAATAGCAGCAGGAGAAAAGAAAACATTTACATTAGCAGATACATTAAATAATCCTACAAGATGGTCAACAGATTATCCATATTTATATACAGTTGTATGTCAACTAGAAGTAAATGGAGAAATTATAGATAATAATAGTGATGAAATAGGAATTAGAACATATAGATTTACAAATGATTATGGAATGTACTTAAATGAAAATTATGTAAAATTACAAGGATGGGGACAAAAATCAATAAGTGAATGGGCTGCAATTGGAGCTGCACAACCTGATTGGATGCAAGCATATACAATAAAAATGATGAAGGATGCAGGAGCAAATTTTATAAGATGGGGACATACATCAGGAGGGGGAGCACAAATTAAAACAGCTGATGAATATGGCTTAATAGTATTACAACCAGGTGTAGATGGCGAAGGAACAGGGTATGATACTAATTCATATAACTTAAGAAGAGAAGCCCTAAGAGATATGATAATCTATTTTAGAAATAGTCCTTCAATATTTATGTGGGAGCTTGGAAATTATACAATGCCAACTGAGCAAGCAACTGAATTGCAAGGAATAATTAATACTTATGATTATGGAAATCGTGGAATTGAAACAGTAAATTCAAATACAATATATAGTGTAGATAATTCTGGAACATATGATGGAACAGTTACAGAATCTAACAGATTAATAGCAATAAGAAGAGGAGATTCAAAAACTAGTAATTTAGTAGAAATTGGTATAACAACTCAAGGACGGAGGAGGATTAACAGGAAAGCCAGAAGTTGAAGGGGAATATGATAGATTAGAAGCAAGAAGAGGAGTATGGGATAAATTTACAAAAGGATTTAAAACATTTACAAATACATCATCTGCAGGAACAACATATGTAAATTCAACAGGAGAAAGTTTTGCTGTATCTCAACTTACAACATACGTAAAAGATGCAGAAGGTTCTGTTGCAGATACAAACCATTGTGGTGGAGCTAATTGGATATTTTCAGACACAATATCACATGGAAGAATTACAAGTGAAGTATCTCGAGCAAGTGGAGAAGTAGATGCAATGAGACTTCCAAAAGAAGCGTATTGGACAACAAAAGTATTATTCAGTAATACCCCGGGCGTTCATATTGTAGGACATTGGAATTATGAAGAAGGTACAGTAAAAAATATTTATGTAGCAGCAAATAACGTATCTACAATAGATTTATATATTAATGATGTATTAGTTGAAACTGGTAAAATAAAAACCAACGATTATTTATATACATATTCAAATGTAGCATGGCAAGCAGGAACAATTAGGGTAGAAGGAAAAAATAAAAATGGAGAAGTAGTAGCAACAGATAGTATTACAACACACGGAGATGCAGTAGCATTAAAAATTACTCCAACAGTAGGCCCACAAGGGTTACTTGCAAATGGTTCAGATATATTATTGCTAGATATAGAAGCAGTAGATAGTAATGGAAATAGATGTTTAACATTTGATGGACAAATAGAAAATAAATTAACAAATTTTGAAATAAATGATAGTAATGGATGTTCAATTTGGAGAGGTGGATATAATTCTGGATTAGAAAATTCAATTAATAATAAACACTTATATTTAGAAGCTGGAATTACAAGAGTTGCAGTAAAAACAACAATGAAAGCAGGAAATATATCTGTAACAGCAACTACAGATGGATTAACTTCTGCAACATATAATATATCTTCTGTAGCAGTAGATAATATAAATGGATATTCAGAAACAGCAAATGAAATAGAAGCATATAGTTTAACAAGTCTTTCAGATCCAGGCTATGGAACTGGAGCAAAATTAGGTGAAGAAACAGAAAATATACCTAGTGAAAATAATTTAAATTCAGAATTAATAGAAAATTATTCATATTCAGGGCCATCTAATACTGTTTATCAAAAAGTTTTAGATAATGAAAAGAAAATGTATATAGATGAAACATATACATTTAGAAGTGTACCATATGAATTATTAAATGCAGAATATATACAATTTGCAAATGCAGATAAAGGTTATTTAGCAGTGGATTTAGTTAATTTTATAGCTAAAAAAGATATTGATGTTTTTGTATTTAGATTAAGTACATTACCAGATATTGATTGGATAACAAATGAATTTACAAAAACGGAACACATTGTAACAGGAACAAATAATAAAATATATAATGTTTATAAAAAAAGTGTAACAAAAGGTAATGCAGTTACTCTTGGAAGTAATGCAGATACTGGTACATCTGGAGATATGTATGTTGTTGCTATAAAAGAAACAGCTAAAGTAAATAATAAAACATTTTTTAAAGAAGAGTTTAATGCTGGTGAACTTATAAATAATTGGAATATATTTAATGTAGAAAATGCAAAAGCTGAAGAAAGTACAGATGGAACAAATGGGAATGTTAAATATACAGATAAAACAATAACAGATATGACATATATGACAAAAGAATATGCAAAATTAAACGATATATATACAGTATCTTTTAGAGCAAATTTAACAGGAGCTGTAGCTAATGACTTTTTACGTATATGGCAATATAGTGGAGAAGTTCCTTTACCAAGTAGTTCAGCTGAAAAAGATGGGATTTTAAATGAAACATACTTAAGAAATAATGGAATGTTATACAAAGATTCAAAATTATCTGGAATAGGAGCTCAAAAAACAATAGCATCAAATATTTCAACAGATGAGTGGCATACATATAAAATAACAATGAATACAAATACATCTACTTTTGCTGTTTCTATAGATGGTGTAGAAATGGGAAATGAATATAAGTTCTTAAATAATAAACAATCATCAGATCATATAGTAATTGGTAGTGGTAAGATTTATGAAAGTGATTTCTATATGGATGATATTGAAATTACTCCAGTAGTAAGAACTGCTATAACTGGAATAAATATTAATGGAGAACCTCTTACTACATTTAATACATTAACTAAAGAATATAGATATATAGGAAATATTAATGCTAAAGCTTTAATTACAATAGATAAGGGAGAAAATTATAAATCACATACAATAAGTGTAAATACGCAGGAAGGATATGCAACTGTAACTGTAACAGATATTGATGATTATAAACAAGTATATACTATATATTTAACAGATAATACAAGTAATATAGTTACAAGTATAAAGCCAGATTCTGCATTAGTTGGAGATATAAAAGTTTCAAATGAATTATTAGGAAATATCTCATATAATAAGATTTTACAAAATGGTGCTAATATGTATTTAAATGAAACAACTACATTTACAAGTGTTCCATATAGATATATAAATGCAGAATACTTAATTTTAAAAAATACAAATGATATAGAAGATGGAAAAATTAATGTAGAAACGGTTAGTATTGAAACAAATAGACAAATTGATTTATTATTATTTGTAGAAAAAAATGCAGTAAAAACAATGACTTTAGATGGATATACTGATACAAAAGATATTGTTACAGGTTCAAATGGAAAGGTATATAAAGTATATAAAAAGACATTAGCAAAAGGAACAGTAGAAAAAATAAATATTAATGATATTGTATTTGATACAAATGGATACAATAGTATAATAGCATTAAAAGAAACAAGTAGTGTTAATGCATCAATAATGATGGAGGAACAATTTTCTAGATATTCAGATATAGACTTTAAAAGAGAATGGACAACTTTAGAAAAATCTGCATCTGAAACAGATACTGGAGAAAGTAAAATTGGAATAGTAACTAATAGTAGTATTGATGGAGACAATCAAGTGGTACATTTAGAATCAACAAGTTCAGCTACAACAGCTACTACAGGTTCAGAAACTATGGCATATATGTATAAAGAGGTTCCAAAACAATATAGAAAATATGAAGTAAATTTTGAAATGTATGCAGACATGTCAAGTGATATAGCTTCAGCAGATGCTACATATAATAAATTTTTACGTATATGGTTATATAATGGAGATATAACAGAAGAAACAATGACAGGAACAAAAACAGATGATATTATTGCAGAAACATATATTACTCGTTCAACAACAAATACTAAGAAACAAGCTTTAGTATATAGAACAAAAATAATAACAAAAGATACAATGCTTAAAGATTTATTAGAGCCAAATATATGGATGAAATATAAATATATTGTAGATATGGAAGCACATACAATAGAATATTATATGGCAACAGATGGTATAAATTTTGTAAAATTAGGAAGTAGTAGTTTATATTCTACAAACAGAGATTGTTCACAATATATTGTTTTTGGTACTGGTAAAAATAATAAATCTAGTATGTATTTAAGAAATATGGCTATAAATGAAATTGAAGATGAAGGAACAATATCTGATATAAAAATAGATGGAGTCTCTGTAAATAATTATAATACAAATACAAGTGATTATTTAGTGTTAAGAAATGATGCTACAAATGAGCCAGTAGTAGAAATTACACCACAAGAAGGATTTACAAATTATACATCTTCATATGATAGTGTTTTAAATGCAGTTACAGTAAATTTAACAACACCTACAAATAGTAAAGCTAGAACATATACTGTATATTTAGATACAGTTGCTAGATATACAATAACTACAGCAGTAAAGGGCGAAGGAGGTACAATTTCTCCAACAGAACCTGAAACTGTAGTAGAAGGTCAAAATAGTAAAAATGAAATTATTGTAACACCAAATGATGGGTATGAAATAAAGACAATTACTATTAATGAAGATGGGGTTAATTTTACTCCAGATGAAAATGGAGTTGTAACATTACCAGCATTCACAAATGTAACAGAAGATAAGGGAATTGTGGCAACATTTATGAAAAATACATATGGATACAAAGTAGAATATTATTATGATAATGTAAAAGATGATACAAAAACAGACTCTACAAAAACAGCAACATTTGGAAGTACAGTAAATACATATGAAGACAAAATAAAAGATGGTTACAAATTTGATAAAGTAGAAGGATGTACAATAACATCTGTTGCAGAAAACAATATAGTAAAAGTGTACTATGTAACAACTGTAGTCGAATCAGAAGGAGTAATAGTTCATTATTACGAATATGGAACAACAACAAAAGTAGCACAAGATATTACTTTACCAAAAACAGGAACAGCAAATGTAGGAGAAGACTACAAAACAGAAGAAGCAACAGGAATAAATGAAAAATATGAATTAGTAGCAATTCCAACAAATGCAAATGGAAAATATGAAAAAACTAAAATAGAAGTAATTTATTACTATAAAGTAAAAACATATAATATAACAACTACATCAGGAGAAGGTGGAACAATTTCAGGAAAAGGGCAAGCTCCATACGAAGAAGTAAAATATGGAGAAAATGTAACAAAAGAAATTAAAATAACACCAAATAAAGGATATGAGATTGATACTGTAAAAATAAATAATGTAATAACCAATAATTATGTAGTAGATGAAAACGGAATTGGTACATTAAATACAATTGATAATGTAAAAGAAAATAAAGAAATTAATGTAACCTTTAAAAAAATTGCAGCAAAAGTAATTATAAAATACATAAATACAGAAGGAAAAACATTATTACCAGATGAAACTTTAAATGGCTATGTTGGAGAAACATACTTAACTGTAAGAAAAGATGTAACAGGATATATAGCATATGGAGAAGAACCAACAAATAAGCAAGGAGAATATACAAAACAAGATATTACAGTAACATATGTATATAGAAATGCAAAAACAGGAATTATAGTAAAATATTTAGATGAAAATAATAATATAATAGAACCTTCAGAAAATGTAGACATAGAAGTTGGTAAACCATATAATATTTCAAGAAAAGATATAGAAGGGTATGAGGCATATGGAGAAGAACCAACAAATCAAACAGGAACATACAAAGGAGAACCAATAGAAGTAATATTCTATTATGAAAAAATAGTGGTTCCAACAGTAACTGTTAAATATTTAGAAAAAACAACTAATAATAAACTTGCAGAAGATACAGTTATTACAGGAAAAGTGGGAGATAGTTATACTGCAGTAAGAAAAACAATTACAAATTATAAATCAATAACTCCAGAGCCTATAAACAAAACAGGATTTATGATAAAAGGTGAAATAGAAGTAATATTCTATTATGAAAAAATATTAAGTAAAGGCGTAATAGTAAGTTATTTGGAAAAAGGAACAAATAAAAAACTTGCAGAAACTATTACAATTACAGGAAGTGTAGGGGATAGTTATTCATCTTCAAGAAAAGTAATTGCAAATTATAAAGCGGTAGCTCCAGAACCTACAAATACTACTGGAAAGATGACAGAAGCTTTAATAGAAGTAAAATATTATTATCAAAGACAACAAAGTGGAACAATAACAGTAGAATATAAAGATGTAGATACAAATACAAAATTAGCAGAAAATAAAACAATAAAAGGATTAGTAGGAGTGTATATACTACAGAAAATTTAAGTGTAACATACTATGAATTAACAGCTACTCCAGAGGGCGCAGAAGGAATACTAACACTAGAAAATAAAACTATAATATATTACTATAAAAAATTGCCATTTAATATAAATGTAATAAGAAGAAATGTACGTTTATTTGTAAATGGAACAGAAAAACAAGCAAATAATGGAATAGTAAAAGTTGAAATAAACAAAAAGGAATTAGATACAGCAAATGTTATAGTAAGGTATAAGGTTTTAGTAACAAATACAGGTAAAATAGTAGGAAATGTTACAGTAGCAGAAGCTATTCCACAAGGTTTCTATGTAGAAAATAAAAATATTGGAATTTGGACAATTTCACAAAACAGATTACAAACAACAGTAGAAAATTTAGCACCAGGAGAATCTAAAGAAATTGATATAATTCTTACATGGAAACAGGGAGAAGAAAATTTAGGAACAATAGAAAATGTATTACAATTAATGAAAGTTTCAAACCCAGCAGGATTTGAAGAAGATGATATGCTAGATAATGAAGATACAATGTTGTTTATGATTTCTATTGCAACAGGTGGAGAAAACATAGCATCTTATGTAGGAATGAGTATAATATTAATTGGAATAATAGCAGTAATAGTAAATAAAAAGAAATTAAAAATAGATATAATAAGATCAAAACACTTAAAAAGTAAAACTAAAAAAATAAAAACAAGAACAATGAACATAACTGCTAAAAATCAGGAACATAAAATTTCTAAAAAGCAAAAAAACAAAGGAAAACATTTTAAATAAAATTTAAAAAGGCATTCTAAATAAAAATTAGAAAAAACATAAAAGATGGGGATATACATATGATGAAGGAAGAAAAATTTTACGAAAAAAATATTAAAATAATTAAGCCAATTATTACAATTGTAATTGGCTTAATAGCCATATTTGGAATAATATTTGTAAGTAAAATTCAAAATTCTAAAATAGAATTAAGTAAAAAAGATGAAATACAAAAACAAGAAATTTACGCATATGAAAGTACAAAGAAAATAACAGTAATACCATTAAAGAAAACGATATTTCCAGATTCTACAACAATTTCATACATAAATAGTTTGGATGAAATAATAATAAAATTGCAAGGTGTAGATGAAAGCATATATGCAAGTAATACTTTAACAGCAAGTAGTATAGTTATAAAAGTTGGTGGAACAGCAGTAACACCAAGTAAGAAAGAATTAAGTTCATCAACAAATGTAACAGGAGGAGTACAATATTTATTAACATTATCAGGAATAACAGGAAATGGAGATTTAACAATAGAAGTAGCAGCAAATACATTAAAAGATTCAGCAGATAACCAAAACATAAAAAATGTATTAACAACAGGAATAAAAGTAGATAATACAGTACCAACAGTAACATTTGGAACAAATGGAAATACAACATATAAAAAGAGTCAATCTACAACAGTAACAGTAGCGGATAGCTTATCAGGAGTAAATATAAGTACATTAAAATACCAATGGACACAAAATACAACAGCACCACTAGAAAATACATTTAGTACAACATTTACAAATGGACAAGCAGTAACAAAATCAGATGGAACAGGAAACAATTGGTATTTATGGATTTTAGCAAAAGATAATAGTGGAAATAGTACAATAACAAAATCAAATGTATTTTATTTAGATAATACAGTACCAACAGTAACATTTGGAACAAATGGAAATACAACATATAAAAAGAGCCAATCTACAACAGTAACAGTAGCAGATTCAA